>JBEKFH010000001.1:0-73809 GCA_050013415.1 Streptosporangiaceae bacterium
CGGGCGGCTCATCGACAGCGATCTGGCTCACGCTCGTGACCCTCCCGTCCAGTCCATGCAACGACCCTCCCGTCCGGTCCCGCCGCGGCGGCAGCCCTCCGCGGAAGGCCGCGGAGGCCGACGGCGGGAGCCTGCGTATCACGACATTGTCACGCCTTGGGCATATTTTGCCCGGAGGTCTAGGCTGACTCGGCAGTGGGCCTCACGCTGGTAGCAAACCAGGCCTAGGCTACTATTCCTATCAAAATAATATATATTCTGATAGCTTCATCTCCGCTCGTGCTGACCCGCATCTCGTCCCCGCTCGTGCTGACCCCGCGTCAAGGAGAAGCCAGCCATGCGTAAGACCCGTCGACTGGCCGCCGCAGCGGCGATCGTGTCCCTGGCAATCCTGGCGGCGGCCTGCTCGGGCGCCGGCACCAAGGTCGGCGCGGGAAGCACGGCCGTCAGCGGCAAGCGGGTGGCGGGCGGCGTGGTCACCGTCGCCGAGGTCGGCGCGTCGCCCAACTTCATCTTCCCGTACGCGCCGTCCACCAACAGCGACGGCTACAACGTCAACCTCACCATGGGCCTCTGGCCGTTCCTGGTGTACTCAGGCGACGGGGCAAAGTCGATCGTGAACCCGCAGGAGAGCCTGTTCAGCTCGCTGACCTACAGCCACCACGACTCGGTCATCACGATGGTGCTGAAGCCGTGGAAGTGGTCCGACGGCGTGCCCATCACCAGCCGGGACTTCACGTTTGTCTACAACCTGCTGAAGGTGAACTACGCGAACTGGATCGACTACACCCAGGGGCTGTTCCCGACCGACGTGACCAGGGTGCTCACCCCGAACGCGCATACCGTGGTGATGGATCTCAACCGGTCCTACAACCCGACCTTCTACACCGACGACGTGCTCTCCACGATCGCGCTGATACCGCAGCACGCCTGGGACAAGACCTCGCTGACCGGCAAGGTCGGCAATTACGACGAGTCCAAGGCCGGCGCCAAGGCCGTATACGCGTTCCTGCAGAAGCAGGGCGGCCTGATGGGCACGTTCGACACCAACCCGCTGTGGAAGGTCGTCGACGGGCCGTGGAAGCTGCAGACCTTCAACAGCAACGGCTACTACGCCTGGGTGCCGAACAAGAACTACTCGGGCCCGGACAAGCCGGTCATCGACAAGGTGATCTGGACGCCGTTCACCACCGACACCGCGGAGATGAACACGCTCCGCTCCGGCACCAGCATCGACCTGGGCAGCCTGCCGCTCAACGACGTCCACCAGGCCGGCGCGCTGGAGTCCGAGGGCTACACGGTCGCCGACCTGCCCACCGCCGGCGTGGCCGAGATCGTGCCGAACCTCTACAACCCCACGAACGGGCCGCTGCTCCGCCAGCTCTACGTCCGGCAGGTGCTGGAGTACCTGATCGACCGGCCGCAGATCGTGTCCAAGGTCTATGCCGGCTATGCCGACCCCGGTAACGGCCCGGTCTCCGTGCTGTACGGGAAGCAGTGGGACTCCCCGCTGGAGAAGGCCGGCGGGCCTTACCCGTACTCGCCGGCCAAGGCCATCGCGCTGCTCAAGGCGCACGGCTGGAAGGTAACGCCGAACGGCACCTCGACCTGCGCCCGCGCCGGGACCGGCGCGGGCGACTGCGGCGCCGGGGTCAGCGCGGGCGAGCCGCTGCAGTTCCAGCTGCTCTACACCTCGGGCATCACCTCGTTCGACCAGCAGAACGCCGCCATCCAGTCCAGCGAGGCGGCAGCCGGGGTCAAGATCGTCCTGAAGCCCGAGCCGTTCAACACGATCGTCGCCACGACCGCTTACTGCAACGCCAAGACCCACCCGGTGTCGACCTGCAGCTGGCAGCTGCAGGACTACGGCTACAACCCGTATTTCCTTGACCCGTCCGGGGCCGGCCTGTTCAACACCAACGGCTACGGCAACTACGGCGGGTACTCCAGCGCGGAAGAGAACAAGCTGATCGACGCGACCGAGTACGGCTCCAGCTCCTCGGCGTTCTACGCCTACGAGGACTATACGGCCGAGCAGCTGCCGGTGCTCTGGCTGCCGAACGCGTCGAATCTCTTCGTGTTCAAGAAGAACCTGGCCGGCATCACGCCGTGGAACCCGTTCTCCGGCACACTCAACCCTGAGGTCTGGTACTACACCAAGAACGGCTCATGACCTGGTATCTCGTCCGCCGCGTCGGCCAGGCCGTCGTGGTGGTGTTCGGCGTCATGATCCTGACGTTCATCCTGCTGCACATGGAGCCGGGCAGCGCGGCCAGGGCCGTGCTCGGGCTCAAGGCCACGCCGGCCCGGGTCGCGATATTCGACGACACGTACGGCCTGAACAAGCCGCTGTACGCGCAGTTCCTCCTCTACATCAAGCAGCTGTTCCAGGGAAACCTGGGCATCTCCTACCAGCTGCAGCAGCCGGTGACGACGCTGATCGCCCAGCGGCTGCCGCGGGACGCCCTGCTGATCGGCCTGTCCACGCTGCTCGCCATCATCGTCGGCGTGCCGACCGGGATCTACCAGGCCGTACACCACAATCAGCTTGTCGATGACGTGACAGCCGGCACCTGGTTTACGCTGTATTCGGCGCCGGACTTCCTCGAGGCTTTCCTGCTCATCGCGCTGCTGTGCGTCCAGTTTCACGTCTTCCAGCCCAACTTCCCCGGTGGCATCACCTCGGTGGGCGGCGTGCTGGCGGACTGGCGGGCGCTGGTGCTGCCGGTCTTCGTGCTGTCGATCAACAGCGTGGCCGGCTTCAGCCAGTACGCCAGGTCCACTGCCATCGGTGTGCTGGCCACGGACTACATCAGGACGGCGCGGGCCAAGGGCCTGCCGCCGCGGCTGGTACTGAACCGGCACGTGCTGCAAAACTCGCTGCTGCCGGTCGTCACCATACTCGGGCTGTCACTTCCTGACATCGTGGCCGGCGCGGTGATCGCCGAGGTCGTCTTCAACTTCCCCGGCATGGGCCTGCTGCTCTGGCAGTCCGCGCTGAGTCACGACTTCCCGGTGATGCTCGGTGCGACGCTCATCGTCGGCATCGCGACCGTCACCGGGAACCTGCTGGCCGACATTTCCTACGGGATCATGGACCCGAGGATCCGTCATGGCTAGCGACGCGACCGCCCGGCCGCTGACCCAGGAACCCGGCCCCGGCCGCGGACCCGGCCCTGGCCTCGCCGCCGGCGGCGAGGTGACGGCGCGGGCCGGCGGCGGGCGGCTGAGCCTCAGCGAGATCGTGCACAGCAAGCGCATCATCAGCGGCGCCGCGCTGATCGCTGCGATCGGCCTGTTCTGCTTTGTCGGCCCGCTGCTGTACCACACCAACCAGGTGCACGTTAACCTCAACATCGTCAACGACCCGCCGGGGCCTGGTCACCCGCTCGGCACCGACGAGTACGGCATCGACGTGCTCGGCCAGCTGATGGCGGGCGGCCAGTCCTCGCTCGAGCTCGCCTTCGCCGTCGGCATCGGCAACACCGTGCTCGGCGCCCTGTACGGCGCGATGTCCGGCGTGATCGGCGGGTTCGGCGACGCGATCCTGATGCGGATCATCGACACGCTGCTGGCGGTGCCCACCTTCATCCTGCTGATCATCCTGGCGACCCTGTACACGCTCGACCTGCCGGCGATCATCCTGATCCTGACCCTGCTGTCCTGGCCGTACGTCGCCAGGGTGGTGCGGGGCCAGGTGCTGTCGCTGCGGACCAGGGAATTCTCCCAGGCGGCCGTGGGCATGGGCGCGACCCGGCGGTGGATCCTGATCCGCCACATGGTCCCGAACACCCTCGGCGTCGTCATCGTGAACGCGACATTCGGCCTGGCCGACGCCATCTACGCGCTGTCGGCCCTGAGCTTCCTTGGCCTCGGCCCGCCGCCGCCGTTCACGGACTGGGGCACGATGCTGACCGGCGGCGTCAACAATTTGTTCAACGGCTACTGGTGGCAGGTGTACCCGCCGATGATCGCGCTGGTCCTCGTCGTGCTGGCATTCCGCCAGGTCGGCGACGCGCTGAACGACATCGTCAGCGGCGGGCAGACCGGCGCGATTTTCCCGCGCAGGCGGCGCCGGTTCAGCTGGGTCCCGCTGTCACGCCGGTACGAGTAAGCCAGCCAGCCAGGCCGGGAATCGCCTCCTAGCTCACCATCTGGTCCAGGGTTCCGCTGGACGACTCATAGCCGCCCGATCCCGGGTAACTGGCGGTGACCGTCAGCGACGACGTGAGCATTTTCTTGGCGATCTTGCAGACCGCGGTGCCTGCCTTGCTCAGCGGCACGGTGTCGCCTCCGGTGCAGGCTGGCGCCGGCGCGGAGAAGCTGAAGGTCACCGTCCCGGCCGGGGTGCCGCCGCCCGGCGGCGCCGCCTGGACAGTGGCGGTGAGGCTGACCGCCTGGCCGGGCGTGGCGGGGTTATGCGAGGAGCTCACTGCCACGGTGGTCCCGGCCTGGCCGATGGCCTGGTGGGTGCTGGCGGCGCTGGGCTGATAGGCGCTGGTGCCCTGGTAGCCGGCCAGCACGTCCAGCGGCGAGCCGGACGCGCTCAGCTTGCTCCCCGGCAGCGTGCAGGTGGCAACTCCCCCGCTGCTCAGCGACTGCGCGTTCCCGCCCTGGCAGGACACCTGCTCGTCGCCGGCGGTCTCCACGGTGAAGTCCACCTTGCCCGACGGGGTTCCCGCGCTCGGGGCGTCGGCCGCCACGGTGGCGGTGAAGGTTACCCCCTGGCCGGTCACCGGCGGGCCTGCCGGGCCGCTCAGCGTGGTGGTCGTGGCGGCCGACCCCACCGAGATGATCAGCGGCGCGGATGCCGAGCCGCCGTACCCGGGAGTTCCCTGGTAGGTGGCCGTGACGGTGCGGTTCCCCGTGGTGGCATAGGTGGTGGTGCAGGTGGCCACGTCGGGCGTGGTGTCGTCCAGGCCGGAGGTGCACAGCGTGGTGGTCTTGGACCCGCTCTTCTGGGTGAAGGCCACCTCGCCGGCCGGCGCGCCGCCGCCCGGCGCCACCACGTTGACGTCGGCCGTGAAGGTGACCTGCTGGCCGGCCACCGACGAGCTCACGCTGGCGGCCAGCGAGGTGGTGGTCTGCGCCGCCGAGACGGTCTCGCCGGCCGGGCCGGACGCCGAGCCGCCGAAGTTCGGGTCACCGTTGTAGGTGGCGGTCACCGGGCTGGCGCCGGTGGCGGCGAAGCTGGCGGTGCACACGGCCTGGTCCGGTGCCTGCTGATTGAGCGCCTCGGTGCACAAGGTGCCGGCCGGGCTGGCGAAGGTCACCGTGCCGGTGGCGGTTCCCGAGCCGGGCGAGGCGGGCGTCACGGTAGCCGTGAAGGTCACCGGCTCGCCGACCTGGGGCGCCGCGTCGCTGCTGGACAGGGTGGTGCTGGTGCTGGCCGGAGAGATCGAGATCGCCACCGGGCCCGAGGCCGACGTCACGTCGTTGAGGTCCCCGCCGTAGGTGGCGGTCACCGAGTCGGCGCCTGCCGCCGGGTAGCTGGCGGCGCAGGTGGCGGTGTAGACGGGGTTGTAGGGGCCAGACGAGCCGAGCGGCGCCGAGCACAGGGTGCCGGAGTCCCCGGCGAAGGTCACGGTGCCCGTCGGGGCGGACGCCCCCGGGGCGTTCACCGTCACCGTAGCGGTGAAGTTGACCGTCTGCCCGACCACCGGGCTGGCGTCGTCCACCCTGAGGCTGGTCGAGGTGGTCGCAGGGGTGATCGACACGGTGAGCGGCGACGACGTCGAGGCGGCGAAGTTGCCGTCCCCGCCGTAGGCCGCGGTCACCGAGTCCTGCTGGGCCGAGGCGTAGGTCGTGGTGCAGGTCGCCTCGTCCGGGCTGCCGGTGTCGAGCGGCTGCGCGCCGCACAGGGTGCCGGCGCTGTCGGTGAAGCCGACCGTCCCCGTCGGGGTGCCCGCGCCGGGCGAGACCGGCGCCACCGCGGCGGTGTAGGTCACCGGCTGGCCGACCACCGGGGACGCCGGGGAGGAGGAGACGGCGGTCGTCGTCTGCGCGGCCGAGATGGTCTCGTCCTGGGCGGCCGAGGCAGATGCCTGGTAGTTGCCGTCGCTGTTGTAGGCGGCGGTGACCGCGTCGGTGCCCGGCGCGGTGTAGGTGATCTGGCAGGTGGCGGTGTCAGGGGTGGCCTCGTTCAGCGCCGCGGCGCTGCAGGACGATCCGCTGGTCCCGGTGAAGGTCACCGTCCCGGTCGGCGTACCCGAACCGGGGGAACTGGCGGTCACGGTGGCGGTGTAGGTCACCGTCTCGCCGACCACCGGGGCCGGGTCACTGGTGGTGATGGAGGTGCTCGTGGCGTCTTCGCCGACCGGCACCGATGTTGCCGGGCTCGACGTCGAGGCCTGGTCATTGGCGTCTCCGCCGTAGGCGGCGGTGACCGAGTCGGGGCTGGCGGCGCCGTAGGCGTAGCTGCAGGTGGCCTGGTCCGGCACGGCGGAGTCGAGGGTCGCCACGCAGAGGGTCCCGCCGTCGCCGGCGATGGTCACCTGACCGGTCGGGGTGCCGGCGCCGGGCGCGACGGTGGCCACCGTGGCGGTGTAGGTGACCGGCTGGCCCACTACCGGCGACGCGGGGCTGGCGGCGAGCGACGTGGTGGTCTGGTCCTGGCTGATCGTCTCGCTCACCGGGCCTGACGCGGAGGCGGCGTAGTTGGAGTCACCGCCGTAGGCGGCCGTGACCGAGTCGCTGCCGGGCGCGCTGTAGGTCGCCTGGCAGGTGGCCTGGTCCGGCGAGCTCTCGCTGAGCGCGGCCGTGCAGAGGGTCCCGGCGCTGCCGGTGAAGGTGACCGTGCCGGTCGGCGTGCCGGTGCCGGGTGCCGCCGGTGCCACCGTGGCGGTGTAGGTCACCTGCTGGCCCACGACCGGCGACGCGGCGCTGGTGGCGAGCGAGGTGGTGGTGGTCACCGGCGACGCGGTCGAGGAGGTGAGGGTCGTCACCATGATGTTGCGGTACAGGGCTGGATCGGTGGCCCCGATGGTGTACGGGGCCGAGGTGTTAGTGCCCAGCACCGTGCCGGCGTTCTGGATCGTCTTGGGTATCCGGTAGCCGGCGAAGACCATGGTGAGGGTGCCATTGGGGTTCTGCACGACGCTGGGGCCGTAGGCCCGGCCCGAGTAGTAGGCGCTGATGCCGAGCGGGTCGTCCTGGCCCGCGGCCAGTTCGGTGTCCTGGGTGGCGGAGGCGGCGAACGAGTAGTCGGTGCTGATCACCGGCGTCGGCACAGACCAGTACTCGCCGTTGGCGGACGTCGCGTAGAAGATCTGGTTGAAGGCGTCGCTGTCCCCGTCGGCCGCCCAGGCGCCGGACAGGAACAGGCCGTAGCTGCCGTCGGGGTTGACGATGATGGATCCGGCCGAGCCGACCCACCGCATCTCGTCGAGGTCCGGGCTGCCGCCCGTGTCGGGGCCGCCGCTGGCGGGCGCAGTGCCATCGGCGGCATCGTTATTCGCGTAAGCGTTCAGGTTCGCCGGGCTGACGGTCGTCGACGGGTTGCTGATGTCGTCGTAGCTGCCCGTCGAGGTGCAGATCGGGTTGCCGCTGGCGCAGTTGTTCTCGCCGCTGATGATGCCGCCGTTCGCCAGGCCGGCACTGGAGAACGTGGTGCCGTTGGTCGTCCAGGCGACCCGCAGCACGGTCAGGTCCTCGTTGTTCTTGTTCAGCTTGGAGATGTCGGCGGACTTGCCCTCGCCGGTGAGCGCCAGCGTGGCGGCCGGCAGGGTGGTGGCGCCGGGGGCGGCGATGTAGCTGTTCGACGCCCAGGTCCAGCCGTTGTCGGCGGCCGGGACCGTGCACCCGCTGAACGTCCCTGTCGTCTCGCTGAGGCCGGTGCAGGTCACCGGGATGATGGCCGTCGCGCCGCCCTGGGCGGACGGCTGGGTCGCGCCGATCTGGACCGTCCACGGGCCGGACGATGGCAGGTCGGCGGAGATGTAGGGGCCAGGGGCGGAGGTGATCGACCCGCCCTTGGTGGAGCTGAAGGTTCCGCTGCTGAGCGTCTCGGCGGCGATGTAGTAGTTGAGCTCCTTCTCCGTGTACATCACGTAGGTGGCCCCGGACGGCACCGCGGCGTTATTGGGGTAGCTGGGCAGGGTGCCCACGATGCCGTCGGGTGCGACCAGGCCGCTGGTCATGCCGTCGCCGGCTGCCGGGTTGTCGGCGGTGGCCGGGATGATCGGGTCGCCGGTGATCGGCTCCAGGCCGGTGGTGATGGTGTCCGCGCTGTTGCCGGGGCCGGTCGTGCAGTTCTCGATCTTGGTCGTGGGGTTGGCGTTGGACTGGGCGCAGTAGATCGCGGTCCCGTTGAGGTAGAGCCGGTTGGGCGCGTTGTTGTTGAACGTGGTCCCGGTGAGCGGGTCGGCAAAGCCGGAGTTACCGGACGTCGAGTCGATCGTGAACGAGGCCAGCCCGCCGTCGCCGTTGGTGGTGTTCGGGCCGGCCGGGACGACCAGGCCCACGTCCGAGCTGGGCGTGGTAAAGCCAAGCACCTGCTCGATCAGGTCGCCCGCCTGGACGCTGACGCTGCTGCCCGAGGCGGTGGTGCACCCGGTCAGCGAGCTGGCGCCCAGCCCGGTGCAGGTGATCACGGTGGGCACGCCGGGGGTCTGGGTGAGGTCGACGAAGCTGCCGGTGACCAGCTGCTCGGGTGAGCCCGCCGTGCCCAGCGAGGTGACCGGGATGCTCACCGCCGGGCCGCTGGTCACGCTGATCGCCGGGGTCCCCGCCGGGACGAAGGCATCGGGGTCGATCCCGGTCTGCTCCGTGGCGGGCAGCCCCCTCAGCGGGTTGGCCTGGGTGGGGCTGAACTGGTGGACGATCATGCCCACGCCCTGCATGTCGCCGGCCGCCCGCGGCAGGGTGTACAGGTAGGTGTTACCGCCGATAGTGAGCACGTTGGCGTGCCCCTCGCCGTCGTCGTTGATGTCCGCCGACGGGCAGTACCCCGGGTTCTGCTCCAGCGCCTCCCCGTCGTAGGTCCAGTCCTGGCCGTTGTCCGTCGAGGTCGCGGCGACCAGCGCCTCGTCGGCGTCCTTGGGCCGGTAGTCGAAGTAGCCGGTCAGCGTGCCGTCGGCATTCCGGATCACGTGCGGGAAGTAGGCGGGGGCGAAAGGCAGCGTCGTGCCGGCCGGCTGGCGGGCCGGGGATCCGCCGGACGCGGTGACCTGGTTGCCGGTGCCGCAGTAGCCAGCCAGCGGGCCCGGGGTGCCGACCGTGCCGCTCGGGTAGGGCGCGACCCCGTCGGTGCCGCTCCCGGCGCCGGGATAGACCGCCACGTTGGGCTCGGCGGTGGCCCCGGACCCGGTGGTGGCGCCGCCCGGCGTGTAGGTCGGCAGCAGCGTTCCCGGCGCCTGGCTGGCGTAGGCCGGCGAGGCGGGGTCGCCCTGGGCCTCGTTCCAGGGCGCGGCGCTGGTCCCGCTGGTAATGGTGGCCACGCTGGGCGGGCCCGGGGTGTAGGTGACGACGCTCCCGCCCGCGGCCGCGGGCGATGCGCTGAGCACCGCCAGCGCGGGGATGAAGGTGAATCCGCAGATCACGACGGCAGGCAGGCAGAGAGCGCGGGACCGGCGCATCCGGGTTTCCCTTCAACGGGGCTTTCCCAGGATTCTGAACAATGAGGTCTAACCCGGGCAACGGGGCGGAGCCATTATCCTGAAGCGTTCACCCGACATTCGCGTGCCGTTCTTTCTGTCCCCTGCCGGGCCCGTCGTGCTGTCACCTGCCGGGCACGCCGGCGCCGGCCACCCCGCTGCGGCTCGGCCCCGGACGCCATGCCGGCTCTGCCCTGCACGCCATGCCGGCTCGTCCCCGGACGCCATGCCGGCTCTACCCCGGACGCCATGCCGGCTCTGCCCCGGACGCCTGTGCAGCGCGTGACGCCAGCGGCGCAATGGCGGCCATCTGCCGGTGCGCCGCAAGGGCGCGGAGTGGCTGCTGAGTCTTGTCAAACCCTTGTCAAACGAGCCCGATCGAGTAAGGTCAATAGCAGGCAGAACGTCCGTAATCGGCACCTGCATTGGTCGTGACAACGCCGCTTTGGGCGTTCCGCTAACTTTGCTGTGCCTTTAATGAATTGCCCAACAAGCGCAGCCGGTCGCCGGGACTGGTCAGCACGCTGGCCATGAGCGGGCCAGGAGGGTGAGGTCGGGTGACCGGAGGCGCGTACCCGCAGGTGACCAGAGGCGCTCACCCGCAGGTGACCGGAGGCCCGTACCCGCAGGTGGCCAGAGGCCCGTACCAGCAGGTGGCCGGAAGCCCTTACCCGCAGCTTGAGCCGGAGTGGGTAGACGAGGTGCTGCTGGCGGGCGCCGCGGATGATGCGTGCCTGCACCTGGCCAGGCCCGTCAGCCGGGCTGAGCTGCGCCGGCTCGTGGCCGAGCGGCACCGCGCGCTGGCTGACGCCGGCCTGCAGCGCGGTGGCTCTGTTGCACTGTGCCTGCCGCCGTCACTTGCGTTCATCACCAATCTGCTCGCCTCCTGGCAGATCGGCGCGCAGGCGTCCCTGCTGGATCACCGGCTCACCTCCTACGAGGTGGACGTCGCGCTGCAGCGGCTGCTGCCCCAGATCGTGGTGACGGCCGAGCGCTCCGACGGCGGCCCGCTGCGGGCCTTCGCCGAGGTCACCGAGCGCGTGCGCCCCTATCCGGGCAGCCCTGCTGCCACCACCCACGCCGTCATCCAGCTCAGCTCCGGCTCGACCGGCCCGTCGAAGATCATCGGCCGGGATGCCGCCAGCCTCGTCGACGAAGTGCAGCGCTACACGCTGATCGACGGCGTCCCGCGCGGCGGCGAGCGCATCGTCTCGCTCGCATCGATGGTGCACGTGCTCGGGCTCGTCGGCGGCCTGCTCTACGGCCTGCATGCGGGCGTGAACCTGACGATCCCGGCCCGTCTGACGGCAGATGGCATCCTGTCCGCCGTCGCGGCCGGCTCGCAGCCGACCACGCTGCTGGGCGTTCCCTTCCACATCGAGCTGCTCGCGTCGGTGCGCCACCCCCCGAGGCTGCCGCAGCTCACCGGCATGACCACCGGCGGCGAACTGGTCCGCGCCGACGTCCATGACGCATTTGTGGATCGCTACGGCGTGCGCCTCGGCAACATGTACGGGATGACCGAAGTCGGCGTCATCGCGACCGACCTGTTCGGCGTGCACCGGCCCGCCGTGATGCCGGCCCCCGGCCTTGCCGTCCGCGAGCAGGACGGGGAACTGCATGTCTCGCTGCCGGCCTCGCCGTACCTCGGCGACCAGGACCCGGGCCGCTGGTCGGACGGCTGGCTGCACACCAGGGACGCCGGCAGCGTGGACGCCCGGACCGGGCTCGTGCGGGTACTCGGCCGCCGTGACTCCCAGGTCTCCGTCGGCGGCCTCAAGGTCGACCTGACCGAGGTCGAGCACATGCTCGCCGCGCTGCCCGAGGTCGCCGGGGCCGTAGTGGTGCACGACCACGCGATCGAGGCGTACCTGGTGCTGGCGGAGGGAGCTGAGGTGTCCGCCGTGGAGCGCGAGATCACGACGCGGCTCGCCGCCTACAAGCGCCCGCGGCGGCTGCACGTGGTCGGGCAGCTGCCGCGCACCGCCACCGGGAAGCTTGTCCGCGACCGTGCCGTGCTCAGCGACCATGCCGTGCTCCGCGACCATGCCGTGCCAAGCCAGTCTCCCCCGAAAGGAAGCGCCGACCATGATCGATGAGGTCCGCCAGTTCGTCCTCGACTCGCTGACGGAGATGAACTACAGCATCGACGACATCGACGACGACACCGTGCTCGGCCCGGCCGGCGCCGACCTGGAGTCGCTCGCCCTCGCCGAGCTCGCCGTGCGGGCGGAGGACCGTTTCGGGGTGAAGTTCGACGACGCGGACGGCGAGATGCTCACCGGCATGACCGTCGGTGAGTTCTGCCGCGCCGTGGTGCTGCGGATCCAGCCCGCGTCGGCGCACTGACCATGCCCGGTGAACCGCCCATGCCCGGTGAACCGCAGCCCGTCCCCGGCCTGCCACAGCCCGTGCGCGGCCTGCCGCTGCGCCAGGACGTGGTCGCGATGCTCGCCACCTACGGTGACCGCCAGCCGGACCAGGTCCCGGAAGTGATCGACTCCCTGGAACTGGCCTGGCTGCTGCACCAGATCGAGCAGCATTACGGCGCGCTCGACATCGATGACGACATGATCGCCCGCATGTCGACAGTCACCGGCGCGGTCGGCGTTCTGGCGGATCTGAGGGTCGGGTCATCGGATGACTTATGCACCCGCCGAGGCTCCGGCGGCGACCGCCCGCAGGGGGGCGGGCACGGTGGTCGTGACCGGCGCCGCCGCCGCGTCCGCGTACGGCCGGGGAACCGAGGCGCTGCTGTCCGGGGTGCTGTCGGGCCGGCCCGCCTTCGGGCCCGTCCAGCGGTTCGACATCACGCAGCGGCGAGTGCGCGTCGCGGCGGCCATGCCGGGGTGCCCTGAGCTACTCACCGAGGTGACCCGCGCCGCCGCTGAGGCGTGCGATGACGCTGGCCTTTCGCCGTCCGGCCGCGCCTGCAGCCCGCTGTTCCTCGCCATCCACGGCGACCCGGCGATCGCGCGGGCGCCCGAGGCTGACCAGCCCGGCCTGGGGCCGGGGGCATTCGCCGCCGCGGTGGCCGGCCGCTGCGGCCTCGCGGAGCAGGACATCCGCTGCTACATGTCGGCATGCGTGGCCGCGAGCACCGCGATCGCCGACGCGGCCGCGATGATCGCCCGGGGCCACGCCGACCGCGTCGTCGTGGCCGGCGGGTACCTCGTCGACTCCGACCAGTTCGCGCTGTTCGACGCGGGCCGCGCGCTGGCTGACGACGGCCAGGTGCGCCCGTTCAGCGCCGGGCGGCGCGGGCTGCTGCTGGGCGACGGCGTCGGCGCTGTCGTGATCGAGTCGCGGGAGTCCGCGCGGGCGCGACGGGCGCCGCCGCTGGCGCGGATCGCGGGCTGGGGCCGCACCGGCGACGCGTACCACCCGTGCCAGCCGCGCCCCGACGGCCTTGGCCTGGCGCGGGCGATCACGGCCGCGCTGCAGCGGGCCGGCCTGGCAGCGGAGAATCTCGGCTACATCAACGCCCACGGGTCCGGCACCGGCCAGAGCGACCCGGCCGAGGCCAGCGCGCTGCGGCTCGCGCTCGGCGACGCGGCCCAGGCCGTGCCGGTCAGCTCCACCAAGTCGCTGCATGGCCAGGCCCTGGAGGCGTCCGGCGTGCTGGAGCTGATCGTCACGATGCTGGCGGCCCGCAAGGGGATGCTGCCGGTCAACGCCGGGTTCCTCGGCGCGGACGACAGCTGCCGCCTGAACCTCGTGCTGGACGAGCCGCTGGCCGCTACCCCGGAGTTCGCGATGAGCCTCAACGCCGCCTTTGGCGGCGCGAACACCGCGCTTGTGGTCGGCCTGCCATGACTGGCCGGCCTGCCATGACACCGCTGGCACCGCTACCACCGCTGGCACCCGTGCGGCCGCTCGCGCCACCGGAACCGGTGGCGCCGCTGGCGCCCGTGGCATCCGCCGGCCTCGCCGCGCTGCACGCGGCGGCGGACACGGCCGGACTGACGGTCTTGTCGTCTGCGTCCTGGCCCGAGACGGACGCCGACAGCGAGGTAACCGCGCTCGCCGGATTCATCGAGTCCCATTTCAGCCCGCTGCTGGCCGAGGTCGCCGGGCGGGCCCTGCGCCGCCGCGGGCAGCCGCAGGCATCCGGGCCGCAGGCATCCGGGCCGCAGGCATCCGGGCCGCAGGCATCCGGGCCGCAGGCATCCGGCACGGTCACCGCCGTCGTGCTGGTGACGGCCCTCGGCGACGTGACCAGCGCGACCCGCGTCGCCGCCGCGGTGGACTCCGGCAGGCGGGTCGCCCCGCTGATGTTCTTCCAGTCCGTGCCGAACGCCGTGGCCGGCTACCTGGCCGCGCGATGGCACCTGACCGGGCCGGTCGTCTGCGTCAGCCAGGCAACCGCGGCACTGGACATCGCCGCGCTGCTGATCCAGGACGCAGACGCGGACGAGGCACTGGTGGTGTGCGCCGACCTGGCAGTAAGCAGCGGCGGCGGGGACCACGGCGCCGCCATTCTCGTGACCGGCCCAGCCGACACTGGTCGGCCGTGAACCGCGTGAACCGCGTGAACCTGAAAGGGAAGAAGCGATGAACATCCTGGACATCGACCACATCGAGCTCTACGTGGGTGATGCGATTGCGGCGGCACAGTCCCTGTGCACGGCCTACGGCTTCCGTGTCTACGGCCACGGCGGCCCGGACACGGGCCTGCCGGGGCAGCGCACCGTCCTGCTCGGCCAGGGTGACATCCGGATGCTGCTGACCTCCGGGTTGCACAAGGACCATCCCGCCAGCCAGTTCGTGGCCAAGCACGGCGACGGCGTGGCCGTGACCGCGTTCCGCACCGACAGCGCCGCCGCCGCCTACGCCGGCGCGGTCGCGGCCGGCGGATCCAGCATCCGGCAGCCCCGCACCTGGGAGAACGACGAGGCCCGCGTCGTCACCGCGGAGGTCGGGGGCTTCGGCGACGTGGTCTACCGTCTCGTCGAGCGCCATGGCACCGCCGACCAGTTCCAGCCGCGGGCGATCCAGATGGAGCCGGGCGCTGCCGCCGGGGCGGACGAGGACCTGCTGCGCAGCATCGACCATGCGGCGGTGTGCGTGCCGGCCGGCGAGCTCGACTCCACCGTTGCCTTCCACGAGCAGGTGTTCGGCTTCACGGTCATCTTCCAGGAGTACATCGAGGTCGGCGACCAGGGCCTGATGTCCAAGGTGGTGCAGAGCCCGTCCGGCGGAGTGACCTTCACGATCCTGCAGCCGGATCTCAGCCGCCAGGCGGGCCAGATCGACGATTTCCTGGCCTGGCACGACGGCGCCGGGGTGCAGCACATTGCGTTCCTGACCACGGACATCGTGCACGCGGTCCGGACCTTTGCCGGCCGGGGCGTGGGATTCGCGGTCACGCCGTCGAGTTACTACGACGCGCTGGCCGCGCGGCTGGGCGCGACCGACATCGCACTGGAGGCGCTGCGGCCGCTCGGCATCCTGGTCGACCGCGACCACTGGGGACAGATGTACCAGATCTTCGCGAAGTCGACGCACATCCGGCGCACGTACTTCCTCGAGCTGATTGACCGGCACGGAGCACGCACGTTCGGCACGAGCAACATCCCGGCGCTGTACGCGGCCAAGGAGCGCGAGCTCGCCGAGATCCGCGACACGGCGGGCACCAGCAGTGCCTGACCCGGCCCGCGCACCGGGCCCGGCCGCGCCGGCCGCCCGCCCGGCCCGCCACCGCCCAGCCCGCCGAGGCCCGGCCCGCCCAGGGAGGAATGATCCGTGAGCATTTCGGTCACCCCGCCGTTCACGCTGACGGACGAGGAGCGCTCGCTGCTGCCGTCAGACTCTGACGTCGAGTTCTACGCCGAGCACGGCTGGTATCTCAGCAAAAAGCTCTTCACCGACGACGAGGTGGACGAGCTAGTCGCGGCCAGCGAGCGGTACTACGCCGGCGAGCGCGACCGCACCCTGCCAGTGCGCCCGCCGCGGCTGGCGTACTGGGATCCGTCCCAGGGCGATGTGCAGCGGCACAACGACTACGTCCACTACGAGCACGACGGCCTGGCGAGGCTGCTGCGCAAGCCGCTGATCGGCGCCGTCGCCGCCGCCCTGGCCCGCGCGGAGGAGATCCGCGTGTTCCAGTCCACGCTGATCTACAAGCCGCCGATCGCCGCGGAGCCGACCAACGTGGTGCCGTGGCACTTCGACAAGCACTACTGGTCGCCGTCGACGTCCGACAAGATGCTGACCGCGTTCATCCCGTTCCACGACTGCGACGAGGAGATGGGCACGATCACGATGATCGACGGCAGTCACCGGTGGCAGGAGATCCGCCGCGATGACTCGATGACCCGGCACTTCGCGGAGCGGGAGGGCAGCGACCTGGAGCGGTTGCTGGCGGAGAACGCGGCCTACAACAACGCCAGCGTGGTCAAGGTCCCGATGATCATTCCCAGCGGCCACATGAGCTTCCACCACTGCCGGATCTACCACGGCAGCGCGGCCAACCACAGCCCGCGTCCCCGCCGGGCCATCTCGTTCCACCTGCAGGACGGCGAGAACGCCTACCGCCCGTTCGTGCTGAGCACCGGCGAGGTCCTCACGTACAACCACGACGTGCTGGTCCGGCGCCTGCCCGATGGCCGCCCCGATTATGGCGACCCCGAATTCTGTCCCGTTTTGTGGCGTAACCCCGATCTGTCCGGCTGACGGACACCGCCTGAGGAGGATGTGACATGTCGCGCTATGACTGGGGCCAGCGGCACCCGGGAATCGACCGCCTTGAGGAGCAGATCAGCGAGGCCAGGGTCGCGGTCGTCGCGCACCCGCTGTACGCCGCGCTGGACAGCCACCAGGCGATCCGGACGTTCCTCGAGCACCACGTGTTCGCCGTGTGGGACTTCATGTCGCTGCTCAAATCGCTGCAGCGCAACCTCACCTGCGTGGAGCTGCCGTGGGTGCCCACCGGCCCGACCGGCAGCCGCCGCCTGATCAACGACATCGTGCTCGTCGAGGAGAGCGACGAGCTCCGCGGCGGGTTCATCAGTCACTTCGAGCTCTACCTGGCCGGCATGGAAGAGGCCGGCGCCGACACGTCGGTCATCAATGCCTTCATCGGCAAGCTCCGCGCCAGGCGGCCGGTGCTCGAAGCGCTTGACGAGACAGGCGTTCCGGCGCCGGCGGCCGAGTTCGTCCGGCTGACCTGGGGCCTGATCGAGGGCGCGCCCGTGCACGCGCAGGCCGCGGCGTTCGCGTTCGGCCGGGAGGACCTGATCCCTGACATGTTCCAGCAGGTCGTCGGCGTCAACGAGCGCCTCGGGTCGCTCGACACGTTCGTCGACTACCTGGCTCGTCACATCGAGGTCGACGGGGAGGAGCACACGCCGATGGCAATGCAGATGCTGGCTGACCTCTGCGGCGAGGACGACGCCAAGTGGGCGGAGTGCGCCGCCACGATCAACCTCGCCCTCGCCGCCCGCGCCCGCCTCTGGGACGGCATCCTCGCCGCCATCGGCGACCGGGTGCCGGCGGCATAGCAGCGGCGCAGCGGCCGGGAGAGGCGGTCATATGACCGACTCCGCCGACCTGTACCGGACCGTGCGGCTGATCCGCCGGTTCGAGCAGCGGGCGATCGAGATGGTGCGCAGCGGCGTGATCCCCGGGGGCATCCACCCCTACATCGGCGAGGAGGCGATTGCGGCGGGCGTCTGCGCGGCGCTGCGCCCGGACGATCTCATCACCAGCACCCACCGCGGCCACGGGCACGTGCTGGCGAAGGGCGCCGACCCCCTCCGCATGCTGGCCGAGCTGGCGGGCCGCGAGACCGGGCTCAACAGCGGGCGCGGCGGGTCGATGCACGCCGCGGACGTCAGCGCGGGCATCTGCGGCGCCAACGCCATCGTCGGCGCGTCGGCCGCGATCGCGGCCGGGGTGGCCTGGTCGCACCGGCGCGCCGGGCACGACCGCGTCGTCGTCACCTTCTTCGGCGACGGCGCGGTCAACCAGGGCGTGCTGCTCGAAGCGCTGAACCTGGCGTCGCTGCTCCGGCTGCCGGTCCTGTTCGTCTGCGAGAACAACCAGTTCGCGACGTCGACGCGGCTGCGGGACTCGACAGCCGGCACCATCACCGGCCGCGCTGAGGCGTTCGGCATCCCGGCCGAGACCATCGACGGCATGGATCCGGAGGCAGTGCTGGCGGCGGCATCCGGCGCCGTCGCCCGAGCCAGGGCAGGGGACGGCCCGGCGTTCCTGGAGTGCCTGACCTACCGGTTCGACGCCCACCACACCTGGGAGCACATCGCCCGCCCCCGCTACCGCAGCGACGAGGAAGTGGCCGCTGGCAGCGCCCGCGACCCGCTGGAGATCCAGGCAGCGCGAGTGCCGGCGGCGGTGCGCGCGCGGATCGACGGCGAGATCGAGGATCTGCTGGACCAGGCGCAGCGCTTCGTGGACGCCAGCGGTGAGCCCGACCCGGCAGGGGCGCTGGACCACCTCTACGCGGGCGGGCTGCGCGGGCGGGCGGGGACGGCCTGATGCCCATCCTGTCGTACCTGCGGGCGCTCAACCGGGCGCTGGCCGCCGAGATGGAACGCGACCCGGCCGTCTGCGTGTTCGGCGAGGACATCGGCATCGCGGTCAGCAACGTCACCACTGGCCTGCTCAAGCGGTTCGGGCCGGAGCGGGTCATCGACATGCCGATCTCGGAGCAGGCGTTCACCAGCTTCGCCACCGGGGCGGCGATGTCCGGCTCCCGGCCCGTCGTGGAATACCAGATACCGGCGCTCCTCTTCCTGGCGTTTGAGCAGATCGCGAACCAGGCGCACAAGTTCTCCCTGATGACCGGCGGACAGGTCAAGGTCCCGGTGACCTACCTGCTGCCGAGCTCGGGCTCCCGCGTCGGCTGGGCCGGGCAGCACTCGGACCATCCGTACAGCCTGTTCGCGCACGTCGGCGTGAAGACCGTGGTGCCGGCCACGCCGACCGACGCCTACGGCCTGCTGGTCAGCGCGATCCGTGACGACGACCCGGTGATCCTCTTCGGGCCGGCCGGCGCCGTCGCGCGGCGCGAGAACGTTGATTTCGGCGCGCTGGCCCCGGTGCCGCTCGGCGTCGGCCGGGTGCACCGGCCCGGCACCGACGTGACGGTCGTGGCGGTCGGGCATCTCGTGCACGACGCGCTCGCGGTGGCCGACGAGCTCGCGGGCACGATCTCGGTCGAGGTGTTCGACCCGCGCACGCTGTACCCGTTCGACTGGGCCGGCCTGGCGGCCTCGCTGCAGCGCACCGGCAGGCTCGTCGTCATCGACGATTCCAACCGGACCTGCGGCATCGGCGGCGAGATCCTGGCCACCGCCGCCGAGGAGATGCACCTGATCGCCCCGCCGAAGCGGGTCACCCGGCCGGACGGAGCCGTGCTGCCGTTCGCCCGCGAGCTCGATCTCGCGCTGCAGCCGACCCGCAGCCAGCTGCGCACGGCGATCGAGACCGTGGCGAAAACCCGCTGAGTCTGCCCGGCGGGGTCGCTGGGAGTCCGCCCGGCGGGGTCCCTGGGAGTCCGCCCGGCGGGGTCCCTGGCGCGGGCACCGGCGGTCGGCTGGCGGGCACCGTCCCTCCGGGGGAGCCCCGTCCGCCTTCCGCGCGTTCAGCCGCCCGGCATTGAACAGCGTGGCTGGGACTCCGCTGTAGCTCTTACTGCAGTGAAGTCCCAGCCACGCGTTTCCAGGCCGCCCCGGCCCCAGCCAGCGCCCGGCCAGCCGGCGGTTTCGAGGACGAACGGGGCCTCGCCGGCCAGTGCCACCGCAGCGCGGAAGCCCGCCGGGGCGCAGATGTCCGCTACCCGGTGCGGGCTGGCCGGCTCGGCGCAGCTGACCACGTCGCGGTCGTGAACCGCGATCGTCAGGTTGGGCCAGAGGCGGCCGCCGGCGGACTTGACGACCGCCTCCTTGCGGGCCCAGAGGCGGGCGAACCGGTCCGCCCGCGTGCCCGCGTCGCGGCCCGCCGCGACGTACCCGGCCTCCTCAGGCGGGAAGAACCGGGCGGACAGCCCCACCGTGTCCAGGCCAGGCACCAGGTGCTGCACATCCACGCCCACCGGGCGGGCGGCGGCGATGGCCGCCGCGATCATGTCGCCGGAGTGCGAGAGGCTGGTCTGCAGCCCGGACCACGGGGCTGCCAGCACGGGCTTGCCGTACTGGCCGGGGATCCAGCTGAGCGCCGCGGGCGGCGCTCCCAGCTCGCGGCCGGCCAGGATCCGCAGCGCGCCGTGCGCGATGATGAACCGCTGCTGGTCGCGCGGGCTCAGGAACGCCGCCGCACGTGCGCGCTCGCTGTCGTCGAGCACGTCCCGGCAGCTGGCCGCGGTCTCTGCTGGCACGTCGACGGGAATGATCCAGACCCGGACGAAGTCGGTCACGACCGGACGTCGGCGATCAGCGTGGCCAGGCGGCGGACGCCCGCATCGATCTGCTCGGTCGGCAGCGCGCTGCACGACAGCCGGATCGCGTGGCTGCCGCCGCCGGCGGCGTAGAAGAAGCTCATCGGCGTCCACAGCACGCCGTAATCCCGCGCCGAGAGCTCGAGCAGCTTCTCGTCAGCGCGGACGGGCACCTGCAGGACGGCGAAGAAGCCGCCGCTCGGCGAGTTCCAGGTGATCGCCGGGTCGCTGAAGTGCCGCTCGAGCGCGGCCAGCAGAGCGCGGAGGTTGCGCCGGTAGAACGCGATCTTCTCGCGGTTCGCAGCGCGCAGGCTGCAGTCGCACGAGACGAGCACGCCGCCGATGACGGCCTGCGCGATCGGGGAGGTATTGACGGTGACCATGCTCTTGACCGTCGAGAGCTCGTCAGCCAGCAGGCTGCGGTGCCCGGCCGCGCTGACCACGGCCTGATCCGCCACGAGGAAGCCCACCCGGGCGCCGGGGAACACCGACTTGGCGAACGAGCCGAGGTACAGCACCCGCTGATCGGCGTCCAGCGACTTCAGCGCCGGCCGGCGCCTGTCGTCGAGCCCGAACAGCCCGTACGGGTCGTCCTCCAGGATCAGGAGGTCCTCCTCGGCCGCCACCTCGATCAGCCCGCGCCGCACGCCGGCGCTCAGCGAGACGCCGGACGGGTTGGCGAAGTTCGACACCACGTACAGCGCCCGCGGCCGGCGGCCGCTCGCGCGCACCTCGCGGGCGACCCGCGCGACCGTCTCCGGGCGCAGGCCGCGGGCTGTCTCGGGCACCGGCACCACGGTGACGCCGAGCACCCGCGCGGCGCCGGTGAAGCCGACGTAGCAGGGCTCGGCGGCGAGGACGACGTCCGCCGGGTCCGCGCACAGCCCGCGCAGCGCGATGATCATCGCCTCCTGGCAGCCTGAGGTCACCATGACCGACTCAGCCGGAACGCGGATGTCCTCGTCAATCTCCAGCATCCGCGCGATCATCGCCCCTAGCTGGCCGTTCGTCCGGCCGTACTGCAGAATGGCCTGCCGGACGCGCGCCTCGCCCATGCCCTGATCGCGCAGGCACCCGACATAAGCAGCCAGGTAACGCCCGACGTCCTCGACAGCATAGAACTCATCGAATGGCCGGCCCGCTGCCAGCGAGATCGCGTCAGGGAAACGGCTGGCAACCTCATTGAGGAAGTTCATCGACGCTGACACGGGATCGGTGACCGACGTGTGCAGCGACTCACGCGCAAGCTCGACCATCAGTGCGGGCGCCCTGCCTCCGTGACGTGACCGCATCGCGGCCCACTGCGGTACGCCATTCCCGGAAACGGCATTGTTCCCAGAACGGGCATTCTCCTGCGAGGTAGCCTATCCTCGGCGAGACGGCCCGCACTAGCTGGCGCCAGGCTCGCGGAGGATAGGCGGCTCACACGGCCGGGGCGGGCCGATCAGGGCGACCAGGCCGGCCCCTCTTGGCCTACCAAGCCGGCCCGAGACGGGCGGCCCGACACGGGCGGCCCGGCCAGCCCGGTTCAGGCAGCCGACCCGGCCCGGCGAAGGGAGTGGTGCGAGCCGTGCCGCTCGACCCGCAACTGCAGGTAATGCGCGACCAGCGCGAGCGTGACGGCGTTCGGCCGCTGTACGCGATGTCGCTCGCCGAGGCCAGGGCCGCAGATCTCGCCTCGATCCGGGAGAGCGGGGGCGAGCCGGAGCCGGTCCACGAGGTCGTCAACCTGACGATTCCGGGGCCTGGCGGCGAGCTGCCGCTGCGGCTGTACCGGCCCGCCGGCCAGCGGCTGCTGCCCGCGCTGCTCTACTTCTTCGGAGGCGGCTGGGTACTGGGCACCATCGACACGGCCGACGGCGTCAGCCGCAGCCTGGCCAACGCGGCCGGCGCGCTGGTCGTGGTGGTCGGCTACCGGCTGGCACCCGAGCACCGGTTCCCGGCGGCGGCCGACGACTGCTACGCGGCGCTGCGCTGGGTCGCCGGGCACGCCGGCGAGATCGGCGCCGACCCCGCCCGGCTCGCGGTCGGCGGTGACAGCGCCGGCGGGAACCTGGCCGCGGGAGTCGCCCTGCGGGCTCGCGGCGCTGGCCTGGCACTGGCCGGCCAGCTCCTCGTTTATCCCAATACCGACCAGCTCGCCGACGACCAGTCGATGCGTGCCGCGGGCGACCCGTTTCTCTTCAACCGCCGGTCAGTCGCCTGGTACCGGCAGCATTACCTGGCGGATCCTGGTGACGCGGCCAGCCCGCTGGCCTCGCCGCTGCGCGCCGAGAGCCTCGCCGGGCTGCCGCCGGCGCTCGTCATAACCGCGGAGTACGACCCGCTGCGCGATCAGGGCGAGGCGTACGCCCGCCGGCTGGCCGCCGAGGGCGTGCAGGTCGAGCTCAGCCGCTACCCGGGCATGGCGCACGGGTTCTTCACCATGGCCGGCACCGTCGATGCCAGCCGGTCCGCGATCGCGCAGGCCGCCTCGAGCCTGCGGGCCTGGTTCGGCACCGCGGCGCCCCGGGGCGGGGACGAGCCGCCGGACGGCGCGGCGGTCGGGGGCGGGGACGAGCGGCCGGACGGCGCGGCGCTCCGGCGCGGGGAGTGACGGCCGTGGCCGGCCAGCCGCCAGAATCAGGCATGTTCGGGCAGGCCCGCCATGAGCGGATGGCCGTCTCGTTCACCGGGCCAGAGTCTGGCACCGCGCCACTCAGCTGGGGCCAGCGGGCGATCTGGCAGGACATGCAGGACAGCGGCAACCAGTTCAACATGGGCGGGATGTTCGAGCTGCCCGGGGGCAGCTCGGTGCAGGACGCGGCAGCCCGCCTGCGCGGCCTGATGAGCCGGCACGCCGCCCTGCGGGTGCGGCTGGCAGCCGGCCCCGCGGGCGGCATCTGCCAGCAGGTCGCCGGGTCGGGGCCGACCGGCCTGGACATCCTGACGATCCCCGATGACGTCAGCCAGGCCGGCCTGGCGCGCTACGCAGCCGATCTCATGGACACCTGGCCGCCACGGCTGCGGCTGGACTTCCATCGCGACTGGCCGCTGCGGATGGCGGTGCTCCGGCATCGCGGCGCCTGCACGCACCTGGTCTGGGTGCTGTCCCACCTAGTCGCCGACGGCGGCGCGCACCTGCTGCTGCTCGACGACCTGGTCGCACACGAGACCGCGGGGCCGGGACCCGGCGAGCCACGGCGCCCGGACCTCCTCGACGTTGCCCGCCGCGAGCAGGAGCCGCAGCTCCGGTCGCTCAGTACCCGGGCCATACGGTACTGGGAGGCTGCGCTCAGGGACATCCCAGCGCAGACGTTCAGCGGCATCCCGGCGCAGGTGTCCGCCGGGTCCGGCCCGCAGGGCCAGGGAGAGCCGCAGTACTGGCAGGCCCGGTTCAGCTCGCCCGCGGCCCACCTGGCTATGCAGGCCATCGCCAGCCGCACCCGGACCGACGCCACCCGGGTGACGCTTGCCGTCATCGCGACGGCCATCGGGCGCATCACCGGGGCGCACCGGCTAACGCTGAAGGTGATGGCGAGCAACCGGTTCCGGCCGGGCATGGCCGACGTCATCGCCCCGATCGCGCAGAACTCCGTGGTCACCATCGACGTCGCGGACACCTCGGTCGACGAGGTGGTCGCGCGGGCCCGCGGTGCCTCGCTGACCGCCAGCATGCGCGCCTACTACGATCCGGACGAGCTCGGAGAGGTCATGGCGCGGCTGGACGCCGAGCGCGGCTACCGGGCCAGGGTCACCTGCCGGGTCAACGACCAGCGGGCGATGATCATGCGCCCGGACGAGGAGGCTGACGTCGGCGAGGTAACCCCGGAGCACGTCCGGCAGCGGCTGGCGGAAACCTCGCTGACCTCGCTCGGCGTCAGGGAGAACATGCACGAGCAGGCCAACATCCTGGTCGAGAACAAGCCCGGGGTCGTGTCGCTGCACATGATGTGGGACCTGCGCTGCCTCACCAGGCAGCAAGCCGGGCAGCTGCTGCGCAGCGTCGAGGAGATCGCGGTCGAGGCAGCGTTCGACCCGGCGGCGCCGACCCTGGTTCGCTCCGCGCGGGCCGAGACCCCGCACGAGGACTGACGGTAATTCTGCCGGTAATTTTTCGGATCTGGCCCCTATTTCGTGTGGATACGGTTTCGGTCGCTGGCTAGTTCTGGGCGGTGAGCAGGACGCGCTTGCGGAGTAGCGGGAGCCCGCTGGGTTCGGCCCCACATCCCGATCCGATCGCTCCGGGGGGCGTGGCTGACTCATATCCGTTCCGCCGCAGCCGCGTCACCGGTCCGCATTGAGTGAGACCCCCGCACGTAGCACGGTGTCCCCAGATTGGGGATCCTGCGGGATTCCGAACACGGTGCTGAGACGCGCGAGCATGAAGTAGTAACCCGTCAGGATCACGGTCTCGACTATCTGCTGGTCGCTGTAGTGTCGCTGTACGGCGTCGAACACGGCGTCGGGGACCGTGGGGCTGGCCTGGACGGCCGCGATGAACGCGACGAGAGCCTGCTGGGATTCGCTGAGCTCCGGCGAATCCCACTGCCCGACCGCGACAGCTGCCCGCTGCGACGATGTCACTCCGACGGATTGCGAGATCTGCTCGTGCTGGGATGCCTCGTAGGCCGAATGGGTGCATGATGCTGTTGTGAGGATCGACAGCTCACGGTCTTCGGGGGGAAGGGAGCCGGATCCGAACTGGGCGGCTCCGAGTTCGACGACGAGCGTGGCGATCTGTGGCGAGCGCAGCATGATCCGGAATATGTTGACTAGGGCGCCCGTTTTTTCTGCCTCTGCCCACTGGGCAGGGAGTGAGTCAAGGGGCACATCGGGAATGGCGATACGGGACATGGGGACTCGCTTTCTTAGCGTGTGCTCCGGGTTTCTTAGCGTGTGCTCAGGGGAGGAGCGAGGCTGGTGTACATTTCGGGCACAGGAACCTGTACGTCCAGGTAGCGCACGGGTGACGACGATGGGTTCCACATACTGTGCGCGACGCCAGCCGGGATTACGATCAGTGACTGCGCGTCGCCTGCCGTGTCCTGGCCGGCGATCGTCAGGGTCAGCCGGCCGTCGAGCACGAACATCAGGTGGTCGTCGTCGAGAACCTGGGGATCGCCGGGTGCCTCGCATCGGGCGAGCTCGACAGTGTGGAGCCGGGCGCTTCGTACTCCGCAGGCCTCGTCGGCTATCGTCCACTGGGTCCTCGGCCCGGCGGAGCTGGCCGGGCCGGCATCGAGGGCGCGTGTGTAGAGCGCGGCCGGGGGCGCCGGCACGTCGTCGACTGAGGTCACCGCGGTGAGCAGCGGCAGGCCGGGGCGTATCCCTGGGACCATGATCTCCAGGTGATGCTCCTGCGCACCGCTGTTATTCCAGTTACAGTGCGGCAGGCCTGCTGGAATGAAGATCACGTCGCCGGCGCCGGCCTTCTGAACGTCGTGGCCGATTTGCACGGTCGTGTGTCCCGCTAGGAAGACATAGAACTGGTCACAGGCGTGCAGGTGCAGTGGCGGCCCGTTCCCGTCTGTCTCGATCCAGCAGCCGAGCACCATCGCGCTCTCCAGGCTGGCCGCCAGCACGGCGCGGTATTTCGGATACCCGGTGTCCCCCGCCGCGTCGAGACGTACCTGCCGGACGAATGTCATGACTGGTTTCTCCTGATGATCAAGCGCTGGGTACGGCCGTCGGGTGGGCGGTGATCCGCTTGCACGGTCGCCGGCGCGTGGCGGGCATGACCGCAGACCGGGTCAGCAGCCGCCGACACGTCGGATCGCTCCCTCAGCGCGCAGGTCGGCCAGGGCGGGGTAGCCGTCCACGGCCATGAGCAGGTCGGCCTCGGCGAGCAGCGCGCGGATGATGTGCACCACGGCGTCCTCGCCGCCGAGGGCGAGCGCGTAAATATAGGGGCGGCCGATCCCGACTGCGGTGGCGCCCAGGGCCAGGGCCTTGACCACATCGGCGCCGGTGCGGACACCGGAGTCGAAGAGCACCGGGGTGTCGCCCGCGGCGTCGACCACGTCGGGCAGGGCCTCAAGGGTCGAGAGGCCGCCGTCCGCCTGCCGGCCGCCGTGGTTGGAGCAGTAAATGCCCTCGACGCCGTAGTCCTTGGCCCGGCGCACGTCGTCGGGGTGGTTGATGCCCTTGAGCACGATCGGCAGGCTGGTGGCTTCCCGCATCCAGGCCAGATCGTCCCAGCCCACCGAGAGCCCGAAGATCTTCATCCATTCCTCCACCGCGGCGCGCGGGTCATCCTCGGGGCTCCTGGCCAGGCGCTTGCGGAAAGACGGGTCCGAGAAGTAGTTGGCTAGGGCGTAGCCGCGAAATTCCGGGGTGTTCGCGAGGTTCAGCTCCCCGGGGCGCCAGCCGAATATCCAGCTGTCGAGGGTGACGATAAGAGCGCGGTATCCGGCGTGCTCGGCCCGCTGGATCAAGCTCGTGGCGACGTCGCGGTCGCTGGGCGTGTAGAGCTGGAAGAACGCGGGGGTGTCGCCCAGCCGGGCGGCCACCTGCTCCAGGGGGTCTTGGGCCAGGGTCGACACGGCCCACGGCACACCGGTGCGGGCGGAAGCTCCCGCCAGGGCGAGGTCGCCGTGGAGGTCCTGCGCGCTGATGCCGCTGACCCCGATCGGGGCCAGGAACAGCGGGCTGGGCAGGTCGATCCCGAACAGCGACACGGACAGGTCGCGCTTGGTGGCCTGCTGCATCATCCGCGGCACGATCCCCCAGCCGTCGAAAGCCTCGACGTTGGCGCGCTGGGTACGGCCCGCGCCGGCGCCCCCCGCCACGAAAGACAGGACCCAGTCCGGAAGGGCCGCCGACCCGTTCCGCTCCAGCGTCTGGTAGTCCATCGGCCAGCGCGGCAGCCTCCCCTGAACGATGCCTGCCTCGTAGATCTCATTCTGGTAATCGCCGTACTGGGACATTCCCGGTCCTCTCTGAGGTCAGCGTCTCCATGGGCAGCCGCCGCAACGGAGGCGTTGAGGCTCCATCGTCTCCGCGGCACGGTGCTCTTCGTATCCGTACAACCCGCAGTCCCGGTACGAGCGCTGGCCCGGGCGAAGGATCAGATAAACACCGGGCCCCCCGAACGGCCGTCATTTCCGTGGCGCCGCGGACGGTGGCCGGTGATGCGCTTAGACGGTGGCTGCGGCTGTTGGCGTCAGTGCCCGGCGTGCGGGAGCTGGGCGCGGGAGGTGATGTCGAGTTTGGTGAAGATGTTCTGCAGGTGGTACTCGATGGTCCGGGGGCTGACGAACAGCTGGGCGGCGATCTCCCGGGTGGGGAGCCCAGCGCTGGCGAGCTGGGCGATCTGGGCCTGCTGCGGCGTGAGCTGCGACGTGGTGCCGGGCGACCGTTTGCGAGGGTGCTCGCCGGTGGCCCGCAGCTCCCGGACGGCGCGGCCGGCGAAGGCTTCGGCCCCCATCGCGGCGAACATGCCGTGGGCAGTGCGCAACTGCTCGCGGGCGTCACCGCGGCGGCGCTCACGGCGCAGCCACTCCCCGTACACGAGGTGGGCACGGGCCAGATCGGTGGCGATCGACGTCCGGCCGAGACGGCTGATCGCCTCGGTGTAGAGGTCCTCGGCCTGGCTGGTGTCGCTGGTCATCAGGGCGCGGCACCGGGCGATGACGCCCAGCCCCCACTCATGCCCGCCCGCTGCGGTGGCTGCCGCAAGGAGCTCAATCGCCTTGGCGGCAACGAGCGGGCTGCTGGTGCGGGCGGCGGCTTCGATCACCTCGGGCAGCACCCACGGGGCAACCGCAGACACGCGGGCGTCGGCACACTCGCGCACCGCGTCGAGTGCCACGTCGTAGCGGCCGAGAGCGTTGTACTGCAGGGCGGTGGCGTAGTCCACGACAGCGAGTCCCTGGCCCCTTCCATAGGCGACAAGGACCGGCCTGGAGCTTCGGGTCACGGCCAGCGTCTCCTGCTCGCGGCCGCGCCATCCGGCAAGTATCACTTTCCCGACGGGCGCTGGTGCGACGCCGATGGCCGCCCGGATCCCGGCCGCTTCCTCGGTCGCCCTGGCGGCAAGGTCGAAGCGCCCGCACAGGGTTTCCCAGGCCACGAGGTCATGGCAGACGGATAGGAGGCCGACGAGGTTCCCGCTGCGGCGGTCGACCTCGGCGGTGCGCTCCACCAGCAGCCCCCAGGTTTCGTCATCCCACATCATGAGCGCGGTGAACATCGCCACGGCCGGGATCGGGCTGTCCGCCTGGTCCCGGAAGGCGCCTAGGGCCCTATGGAGAGCGAGGGTCCCGGCAGCGCCACCGGTGGTGAACCTGGTGACCATGCCGTCAAGGAGCAGGTCGACTGGTCGCGGCGGCTGGGCCGCCCTCGGGGCGGCACGGGCCGCCTGCGCGGCGTTCCGCGGCCCGTCTTCGGGCCCAAGGCGCCCAGCGCGCATCGCTTCCCCGATGGCTTGGAGGTAGATCTCGCGTGACAGAGCAGGCTCGAACGGGGCCAGTTCCCTGGCGGCGTGCAGAAGCCTCTGAGGCGCCCCGCCCCGGCTCTGGGTCAGCAGGAGTGCAGCCCGCGCCTCCAGCAGCTCCAGGCGGGCGAGATCAGCCGGACTGAGCGGTCCCTGCCGGGCGATCTGCATGAGCTGGCGGGCTTTGCCGGGAGCTCCGGCGGCCAGCTTGGCGGTGGCCGCGGTCACCGCCCGTACTGCCCGGCGGCCGCAGTCGGGGGTCAGCGACACCGCACGCTCCCGGAACGCGGCCTCCGCGGCGAGGCCTCCCCGGGCGTGCGCCCGCTCCGCGGAGCGCTCCAGGTCTGCGGCGATCTCCTCATCAGCCCCGGCGGCCGCCTCGGCGCGGTGCCACGCCCGCCGGTCGGGGTCGGCCTGGAGGTCGGTCACCTCCGCCAGCGCCCGGTGAACCAGGCGGCGGTCCTCGCCCGGCGCACCGTGGTAGACCGCCGAGCGGACCAGCGGGTGGCGGAACGCCACCCGGTCGCCGACGCGGATCAGGCCCTCAGCCTCAGCCTCGTCCATGGCCCGCTCATCCAGGCCCAGCCGGCTGGCCGCCTCCCGCAGCAGGCCCGGATCCCCCAGCGGCTCCGCGGCCGCCGCCAGCAGCAGCAGGCGCGTCCGCGCCGGCAGGCCGGCGATGCGCAGCCGGAAACTGTCCTCAATCCGGTCCGGGACCAGCCCGGTCGCCGGTATCTCAAAGCCGCCCCCCAGATCCACGGTGGTGGACGTCCGCGGCAGCTCAAGCAGTGCGAGCGGGTTGCCGTGCGCCTCGGCGAGAATCCGCTCTGCGACCTGCGCGTCCAGCGGGCCCGGCAGGCTTTCCGCCAGCAGCGCCCGCGCGTCGTCATCACTGAGCCCGGCCACCTCCAGCGCGGGCAGGCCGGCCAGGGCCGGCAGCGCAGCCCCAGCCCGCTCCGCGAACAGCAGCGCCACCGGGTCGACCTGCAGCCGCCGGGCCACGAAGCCGAGCACCTGAGCCGAGGCCTGGTCGAGCCACTGGGCGTCATCGACGATCCACAGCACCGGCTGCTCCTCAGCCAGCGCCGACAGCAGGCTAAGCACCGCCAGGCCGACCAGGAACGGGTCGGCGGCCGGGCCCCGGCGCAGCCCGAAGGCCACCTGCAGGGCGTCCGCCTGCGGACCCGGCAGGTCAGCGATCCGGGCTTCCGCCGGGCCGCACAGCTGCTGCAAGGCGGCGAAGCTCAGCTCCTTCTCGGCTTCCGCCCCGCACAAGTGCGCTACCCGGAAGCCCGCCGCAGACCGCGCGGCGCAGCCGAGCAGCGCGGACTTGCCGATCCCGGCCTCGCCGCGGACAACCAGCGCGCCACTGCGACCCTCGAGAGCGTTCCGCAGCAGGCAGTCGACCGCTTCCAGCTCCGCACCCCGCCCGAGGAACCGCAGCGCCGCAACGGGCTGCTCCGGCGCAACCAGCAGATCCGGGCGTCTCGGTCGGCCAGAGCGCGTCTTCGCGGCGGCGCTGACCACGCTCACCGGCGGTCTCCGGGGGAACTGACACCGGCCGGGAGCCTGTCGCCTGGGCCTGGCAGAATGCCCCTCAACGGGCGTGGCCCCGGCGGGCAGCCAGCCCAAGCCCGGGCGGCGACGGCCCCGCTGTGTGCCGATCGTATCGAGTACTCCCGCACGGCCGGAACAGCAGACAGCCGACGGAACGGCAGCCGCATCTCAGACGGAGGGTAATCAACCGGTGGTGCCACGTAATCTCCCGCAGACATGCACGCCAGTACGGGGCGTCACCGGGGTCCGGAGCAACGGGCTGTCTCGCTGTGGTGACTGGCGATTCCACCACCTAGTTCAGTGTATGCCGGCGGAAACGTCGACTGAGTGCCCTGCGCCTGTCGCGGCCGGGACTGCGGGGTGTACGGATACGAACAGCCCCGCATCCCGTTCACGATGAATCGAAAGCCCGGCAAAGTTGAGCCGCCGTCCGTGGCGCTAAGTTGCGCATCTGCGGCGTCTTCGTGGCTCCGCCCGCCCAGGCCGGGAGGGATTTTCACGCATCTGCCCCTATCCGCGTCTGTCCTCGGCGGTACGTGGTGATGACCGCCCTCGGGACCTAGACCACGCCGGGATCAAGCTGAGAGCTTCAAGATCGTACGCCTGTCATGATCACAAAAATGATGATCATGACGCCACGAGACACGCCGGCAACCGTGACCTCGGCCTGGGCATGGAGGAGTTCAGCAGCCCTTCCATCACCGCCACCTCCAGCGGCAGTCCCGAGATAGCGTTCCAGGCCAACGACATCGACCTGTGGTACTACACGCCGAGCAACGCCGGCGACCGCGACCTCGGCCTGGGCATGGCCTCCGGCACCGACCCCGCCATCACGGCCACGGCCAGCGGCAGTCCCGAGATAGCGTTCCAGGCCAACAACAACGACCTGTACTACTACACCCCGGCCAACTCCAGCCGCGACACCGGCCTGGGCATGCACGTCGGCACCAGCCCCGCCATCCAGCCGGGGACGTAGGCAGCCGGATCCGGCGGAAGGCGGTCAGCCGTCGAAGGCGGTCAGGCTGAGATAGCCCAGCGCTGGATCGTAGTCAGCGGCCACCAGCAGATCCGGCCGGCCCGCGTCGCTGGCGAGCTCGTCGATGAGCCCCCACCAGACCCCGGTGGACGGCTGGCCGGGCGGCATCACCCGCACCCGCCCGGCAGCGGGCGCGGCCCATACCGCGGCGAGCGCGTCACTGAGCACCAGCCCCACCTCGCGGTGGCCGGCCGCCAGCTCCTTCAGGCCGGCGGCGGCGAGGCCGGCCACGTCGCCAGGCGCGACGCCCGGATGCTGGCGCAGGCCGGCCACCCTGGCCTGCGGCATCGCGCAGTCACCGTAGAGCATGGCGACACCCCGGTGCTGCGATGGCACCGGTACCGGGCAGTCGTACGGGAGAGCCGCCTGCTCCACGACGATCAGCAGTGCCCGCGCGACTGCGGCCGACGAGGCGTACTCGCGGGCAATCCGCAGGCCGCTGAAGGCCGCGGCCGAGCCCTGGTCGCAGATGGCGAACGCCATCGGCGCGCCCGGGGTGACGTGAGACAGGTACGCGGCCGTCTGGCGGCCAGGCCACAGGTCGTGGATGGAGAACGCCAGCACCAGCAGGTCGACCGGCTCGCCGGCCGGGACGGCCAGCCCGATCAGCGTCTCGGCCATCTCCCCGTACGAGTGGCCGAGTGCTGGCGAGGGCGGCTCGCCGAGCGCGGCGGCCGGCACCTCGAGCGCGTAGGGCCTGGTCATGTCCGCCAGGTACCCGGCCACCCGGGCACGGTTTCCCGGATCGGCGAGGAACCCGGCGGGCCCGGTGAAGCTGCGCCGCACGGCCCGTGCCAGCTGGAGTTCAGCGCGCCGCGGCGGTCCCGTCGGCGGGCGCGCGACGAACACGGCGGCTACGACGGCCGGGAGTGGCCGGCGACGAACGTCGCCAGGTCCCCGACCGTCCGCATCTGGTCCTGGTCCATCAGCTCGACGTCGATAAGGATCATGAGCTGGTCTTCCAGCTCGAGCAGTAGCTCGAGCCCGAACGTGGAGCTGAGCCCGAGTTCCTCCATCAGGCGCATGTCCTCGGTGACCGGCTCGGCGCGATCCAGCAGCCGGGCCAGCACCGCGGTCATCGCGCTGACCACCTGCCGCCGGAACTCAGCGTCCAGGCCGGTGTCCTGTGCTGCCATATCGCGCCTCCTTGGCTTGCCCGGTCAGTGCTCGAACACCATCGCCGCGAACGTCGCCCCGCCGCCGGCGCCGACCGCGGCGGCGAGGTAGCGGTCGCCCGGCCGCAGCAGGCCACGCTCGCATGCGGTCGCGTAATTGGCGAACACATCCGCGCAGAAAACGTGGCCGCTGGCAGGAATATTGTCCAGCACCACCCGGTCGAGCGGGAACTTGAGCAGCAGGCACATGCGCTGCCAGGTGACCATGTTGACGTTGTGCGGCAGCACGACGCGGATGTCATCGAGAGTCAGGCCCGCCTCGTCCAGGGCCCGCAGCATCACCTCAGCCAGCGAGGGCCGGTACTCGCGCTGCAGCCGCGCGTCATTCTCGCCCGTGGCGCTGTCGAACTCGCCCCGCACGTTGCACGCGTACGCCAGCAGCCGGTCGCGCGCGCCGAACGCGCTGACCAGGCACGCGGACGCGCCCTCGCCGAAGACGGTCGTGTCAGCGAACACCTCGGCATCGCGGGTGAACGCCTTCTCGCCGGCCAGGATGAGCGCGAGCGGCCCAGCATGGCCGTCCGGCCGTCCCGCGGGGCCGGCGTCGGCGGCCAGTGCGTCGGCGGCGAGCAGCCGGCCGGCGATGTCGATCGCCAGCAGGCCGCCGGCGCACGACTGGTGCGTGACGGTGAACGCGAGCGCGTGGTCAAGCCCGAGCGCGCCGCAGACCTCGTGCAAGGGGTTGACCGGGTACGGCGCGACCACGGGCATCGTCCGCGCCCACAGGACGTACCGGACGCGGTGCTCCTGGCCGCGGAGCGCATCCAGCCCGGCGGCGGCCTTCAGCAGCAGGCCGGACAGGGACACGTCCGGGTCGCGGCCGACTTCGCTCAGCCCGTGGAACCGCCGGAAGAGCTTGACCTGCATGCCGGTCAGGCCAAGCGGGCCGGCCAGGCTCTCGATGGATATCCGGGCCGGCGGCAGGTACACCGATACCGCCTCCAGCGCGGTCATGCTGCCACCGCATCAGGGCCCGTCGGGAATGTCAATGTATGCCACGATAATGGCGTGGCACGGTTCCTTTTCGTCATCGTCCCTGTGGTGGCCCGCGTCTGGCCGGCCGTGGCCATCGGCGAGGCGCTGGCCGCCGCCGGCCACGACGTGGCCTGGTGCGGGCCCGAGAGTGACCTGCGGCCGCTGGTCGGACCGGACGTGACGATCTACCCGACTGGCAAGCGCTCCTACCGCGAGATCGCCCCTGCGGGAATGGCCGCGGTGCGGGAATTGTGGGACGAGTACGTGCTGCCGCTCAACCGGTTCATCCGGGGCCCGGTGGACCGCGCCGTCGCGGAGTACCAGCCCGACGTCGTGCTCGCTGACCAGTACGCGCTGGCCGGCGCCCTGGCGGCGCACAAGAACAAGGTGGCCTGGGCGACCCTGTGCGCCGGCATCCTCGAGCTCACTCCGCCGGCCGGGGATCCCGGCCTGCAGGACTGGGTCCGCTCAAAGCTCGCGCAGGCGTGGCAGGACGCCGGCCTGCCCGCCGACGACAGCATCGACCTGCGCTTCTCGCCCTACCTGGTGATCGCGACAACTACCCGGGCGCTGACCGGCACGGCGCCCATGCCGCAGCACTGCGTGCTGATCGGGGCCGCGCTGGGCCCGCGGCGCACCGACCCCGGCTTCCGCTGGGACTGGTGGGATCCCGGCCAGCGGCATGTGCTGGTCACGGCCGGCACCTTGTCCGCGCACCTAGTGAACGGCTTCATTGCGCGGATGATGGCGGCGCTGGAGCCGATGGGCGGCCGGGTGCAGGTGGTGCTCAATGCCGCCGCGGATACGATGCCCGATCCGCCGCCGCACGTGCTGGTCGCGCCGCGGGTCCCGATGCTGGATCTGATGCCGCGCCTTGACGCGGTGATCTGCCAGGCCGGGCAAAGCACGGTCAACGAGGCCCTCCTGAACGGCGTGCCGCTGGTCGTCGCGCCGATCCGGCTGCACGAGCGGACCGTGGCTGAGCAGGTGACGCGAGCGGGGGCTGGCATCGCGGTCTCCTTCACCGGCGCGACCCCGGCACAGCTCGCCGCTGCCGTGACGGCCGTCCTGGACGAGCCGGGCTACCGCGAGAGCGCGCGCCGGATCGGCGCGGAGTTCGCCGCTGCCGGGGGCACTGGCGCCGCAGCCGCGCAGCTGATCGCGCTGGCCGCCGGCTGATCCGGGCGATGGGCCAGTTGTACCGGTAGCAGGCCTCTTTTAGCGGTAGCAGGCCTCTTTTAGCGGTAGCAGGCCTCGATCGCGACCCGCACGGTGAACAGGGCGACGACGGGCAGCAGCATGGCCCGGGCCGGCCGGCTGGTCGAGCGGAGCGGGCGGCTGCGCGCTCCTAGACTGGGCAGGTGAGCATCGCCCTGACCCTGCTTGCGGATGTGTGCTGGCGGGGGCGACCGGTCGCGGGCGATCGCCCGCAGGCGCTGCTTGCTGCGCTGGCGGCGCGCGATTGCCGACCAGTGCGGCCGGAAGAGCTGATCGGGCTCGTCTGGGGAGACGACGCGCCGACCAATGGCCTGAAGAGCCTGCAGGTGCTGGTGTCGCGGGCCAGGAACGCTTGCGGTGCTGATGCCATCGTCCGGGCAGGCGCCGGGTACCGGCTGGGCGCCGCGCCGGGAGAGGTCGACAGCGGCAGGCTTGCGGAGCTCGTTCGCGCCGCCGCGGCCGAGCTTGACCGGGACGCGGCGGCCGCCGAAGGGCTGGCGAGGGAGGCCCTGGCGCTGACGGCCGGCCTGTCCGGGACCGCTGACGGGGACGACGGGCCGCTGGCGGAGGTCCGGCGGGCCGCGGCCGCGGATGCAGCCACCGCGCGGGTGGTCCTGGCCCGGGCGTTGAGCCGGGCGGGTGCGCACGCGGCCGCTCTGCCGCTGCTCGAGGCAGCGCACGCGCAGTCGTCCCATGACGAGGCGGTGCTGGCGGATCTGCTGCGCAGCGAGGCCGCTGTCAGCGGCCCGGCAGTAGCGCTCGAGCGTTTCGAGCGGTATCGCCGGGATCTGCGCGACCGGCTCGGCGCGGATCCCGGTGAGCTGCTGCAGCGCACGTACCGGAGACTGCTGGCACTCGACCGCCCGGTCCGCCGCGGGGTGCGCTATGACGCGACCGAGCTGATCGGCCGGGAGCGCGACCTGTCACAGCTGCGTGCGCTGATGGCCAGTGCGCGGGTGGTGTCCATCGTCGGCGCAGGCGGCCTGGGCAAGACGCGGCTGGCGCACGCGCTCGCCCGGGACGCGGCGCAGCCGGTGGTGCACTTCGTCGAGCTGGCCGGCGTCACCGCGGCCGAGGATGTCGCGGTCGAAGTCGGTTCCGTCCTCGCCGTCCGCGACTCGGTCAGCGGCCGCCGTGCCCTGACGGCCGAGCAGCGGGCCGATATCAGGGCGCGGATCGCACAGCGGCTTGCGCAGTCCCCGAGCCTGCTGGTGCTCGACAACTGCGAGCACCTGATCGAGGCGGCCGCGGAGCTCACCGCCTTCCTGGTCTGGGCTGCACCCGATCTGCAGGTGCTTACTACCAGCCGCGCTCCGCTGGCGATCGCCGCCGAGCGCGTCTACCCGCTCGGTGAACTGCGGACAGGCGACGCGGCGCAGCTGTTCCGCGAGCGGGCGGTCGCTGCGCGGCCGAGCGTCCGTCTCGCCGAGCAGGCCGTGGCCAGTATCGTCAGCCGGCTGGACGGCCTGCCGCTGGCGATCGAGCTCGCTGCTGCGCGGGTACGCGCCATGTCGGTCGAGGAGATCGACCGCCGCCTCGGGGACCGGTTCGCGTTGCTGCGCGGCGGCGACCGAAGTGCTCCCGACCGGCACCAGACCCTGCTCGCGGTTATCGAGTGGTCCTGGAACCTGCTGGACGCTGGCCAGCAGCGCGCGCTGCGGCGGCTGGCGCTGTTCCATGACGGTTTCACGCTTGAGGCGGCGGAGACCGTGCTCGGCGCCAGTGCATTCGACGCGGTCCGCGGCCTCGTCAGCCAGTCGCTGCTAAACGTCAGGGAAACCCCGGCCGGGATCCGCTACCGGATGCTGGAAACGGTGCGCGAGTTCGGCCGGCTGCAGCTCGCGGCGGCCGGGGAGGAGTCCAGTGCCCGCGCCGCCCAGCGCAGCTGGGCCGTCGGCTACGCGTCCGCCCATCAGGCGGGCATAACAAGCGCCGGCCAGTTCGCGGCGATCGACGCGCTCAGCGCCGAGGAGACCAACCTGGCCGACGAACTGCGCGGCGCGATCGCCGACGAGGACCGCGACTCTCTCGTGCGGCTGCTCGCCGCGCTCGGGCTGTTCTGGATGATGCGCGGCGAGCACCTCCGGCTGATCGTCCTGGCCGGGGCGGTCGCCGAGGCGGTCCGTGGCTGGGTGCCGCCGCCCGATCTGGCGAACGCCGCCCGGGCAGCGGCTGCGATCACCCTCAACAACGCGATGATGATGGGGGCCAGCGAGGCTGACGGGCCGCTGATGGTCCTGCTGCGCAAGGTGGGCCCCGATCCGGGCGGCGATGGGCACCTCTCGGGCCTGGTCCGGGTGCTGCTCGCCTGCGACTCGGCCGGGACCGGCAGTTTTCCGCGCCGGCTCGCGGAGCTCGCCGCCGACGCCGACCGGCGCACGGCGGCCGCTGCCAGCCAGTGGCTTGGTCACGAGCGCGAGAACGCCGGCGATCCGGCAGGCGCGATCGAGGCCGCCCAGCGCGTGCTGGCCCTGGTCCGCGACGAGGACGGCCCGTGGTCTCGCGCTATGCCGCACGGCCTGCTGGCCGAGCTGACCATGCAGGTCGGTGACTACGCGGCGGCGGTCGAGCATGCCCTGACAGCGCTGCCGGTGATGCAGCGGATCGGCGCGAGTGATGACGAGCGGCAGCTGCGCACTCTGATGGTGTTCTGCGCGATCGGCGAGGGGCGTCTCGCGGACGCGGCGGAGGAACTCGGCCGGATGGAGCAGATCGATTCGAGCGCCACGGCCTTCGGCTGGGCCGCCTTCCGGCTGGTAGGCCGGGCCGAACTGGCGCTCGCCTCAGGTGACCCAGGTGCGGGCCTGAAGCTGTACCGGGAGGGCTCGGCCTGGATGCGCGAGGTGCAGCTGCCAGGAGTCGGCCGCACCGGCACGGAGCCGTGGGCACTGTTCGGTGAAGCGCTGGAGCTGAGCGCACTGGCCCGCTACGCGGCAGGCGATGATGTCGCGCACGGGGAAGCTCTGTTCCGCGTCTGCCGGACGGGCGCGCTGCGGGTGATGACCTCCGATAACCCGCACCTTGACTATCCCGCATCGGGACTGGTGCTGTTCGCTCTGGGGGCGTGGAGCCTGCTGCGCCGGGCCGCGCCGGCCGAGGACGCGCTGCGGCTGCTCGCCCTCGCCGACCTGTTCGCCTATAACCGCATGGTGCCCACGATGCGGTGGGAGCGGATCACGCCCGAGGCCGAGGCAGCGGCGCCTGGCCTGCTCGCCCGGCTGCAGGCCGAGTACCGTGACTGCCCGCAACCGGGCCTGCTGGCACAGGCCCGGCTCGCGGTCGAGCGGCTTCCCGGCTGATGGCGGCGGCCCCGCCGGGATCGGCAGGCCCGATGAGATGCGCGGGCCCGCCGAGGTCAGGGGGCGCTACATGCGCCGCCGGTAGCTCCGCACCGACAGCGGCGCGAAGACCGCGATCACCGCCAGGCATGCGAGCAGCGTCCAGCCCGCCTCGCCGGTGACGACGCCGTGGTCAGCCAGGGCGCGGGTGGCGGACACCAGGTGCGAGACCGGATTGATCTTGACGAACCCCTGCAGCCAGCCCGGCAGGGTGGTCACCGGCACGAACGCGTTGGACAGGAACGTGAGCGGGAACAGGAACAGGAACGAGATGCCCTGCACACTCCGGGCGCTCTTGGCGATGGTACCGATGAAGGTGAAGATCCAGGCCAGCGCCCAGCCGGTGAAGATCGCCAGCACGATCGCGCCGAGCACGCCGAGGACGCCCCCGCCCGGACGATAACCGATGATCACGCCCATCACGAACGTCAGGCCGGCCGCGATCAGGTAACGCACCAGGTCCGCGACCATCGGGCCGGCCAGCGGGGCGATCCGGGCCATCGGCAGCGCCTTGAACCGGTCGAAGACCCCTTTCTCCATGTCCTCGCGCAGCTGCACGCCGGTGGACATGCAGGTGGTCAGCACGGTCTGGGCGACGATGCCGGGGATCAGCAGCGGCAGGTAGCTGTGCACGTTGCCGGAGATCGCGCCGCCGAAGATATAGGCGAACATCGCGGTGAACAGCAGTGGCTGCAGTGTGACGTCGAAGAACTGCTCCGGGTTGCGCCGCATCTTCTTCAGCGCGCGCCAGGCCATGATCAGCGTCTGGCTGATCGTCTCGGCACCGGTGGTGCGCGGGCGAGTGCGGGCAACGGCGGCGGCCGGGTCGACGGTGCGAAGCTGCGCGTTACCGGCGGGCGGCAAGCCCGCGGTCATGGTAGTCACTGGACCTCCAGAACGGTCTCGTGGCCGGCGTCGGCCTCGGACGTACCTGTTCCGGCCGGGTGCGGATCGTCTCCGTCTCCGGCGCCGGTGATGGCGCCGCGGCCGGTGATGGCGAAGAAGACCTCGTCGAGGGTCGGCTTGTCCACATTCACCGAGGTGATTGCCACTCCCGCCTGCCGGAACCCGATCAGCACGTCGGCAGCCCGGTCGGCGGTGTCAAGCGGCACGTTCATCCGCCCCGACTCGGGCGTCAGGACGGGCTCGGCGCCTGCGATCTTCCGGACGACCTGCACGGCGAGTTCCTGATCGGCGCCCTCAGCCAGCTGCACCTGCAGCGTCGAGTTGCCGACCGACGCCTTCAGCTCGTCGGGTGTGCCCTCGGCCACCTTGCGGCCCCGGTCGATCACCGCGATCCGCCCGGCGAGCTGGTCCGCCTCGTCGAGGTACTGGGTGGTGAGCAGGACCGTGCAGCCCTCGGCCACCAGGCCGCGGATCGTGTCCCACATCTGCCCGCGGGTGCGCGGGTCAAGACCAGTGGTTGGCTCGTCCAGGAAAATCAGCGGCGGCCGGGTGATGAGGCTTGCCGCGAGGTCGAGCCGGCGGCGCATCCCGCCGGAGAACTGCGCGATCGGCTTGTCGGCCGCTTCCTCCAGGTCGAACTGTGCCAGCAGCCGCCGGGCGGCTGCGCGCGCGTCGGCCGACCGCAGGCCCTGGAGACGGCCGAACATCCACAGGTTCTCGGTGGCGGTCAGGTCCTCGTCCACCGAGGCGAACTGGCCGGTGACGCCGATCAGCTGGCGGACGCGGTGCGGTTCGCGGGCCACGTCCACGCCGAATATGCGGGCCTGCCCGGCATCGATGGGCAGTAGCGTGGCGAGCATCTGCAGGGCTGTCGTCTTCCCCGCGCCATTGGGCCCGAGGACCCCGAAGATCTCGCCCTGCTGTACCTGAAGGTCGATTCCGTCGACCGCGCGGAGCCGGCCGAAGGCCTTGACCAGGCCGACCGCGTCAACGGCTGTTATATCTGTCATACCGAGCACGCTAAGCGGCCACGGTTTCACCGCGGCTACACGGCGGTATCACCGGCTGTCATGGCCGCCGTTCGGTCGGTGACCCCTGATGAAGCGCGTGATCGCCTCGTCGACGAGGGCGTCGCCCTGAAGCCTCCGACGTTCGAGGTGGCGCCGAGCCGGCCGACTGTAGCGTCCCAGACCTTGAATGCGCCCGTCTGCGCCCTCGGCACCTCATCGCCCAGCGGATTCTCGGAGAGCTCTGGGACAGCCGTGACGGCAGCCTGAGTACCCAGGTCCTACACGAGTTCTACGCGGTCGCCACCCGCACGCTCACCCCCGCCATGCCCCGGCGCGTGGCCCGCGGGCTGGTCGCCGCCTACGGCGAGTGGTGCGACGTCGCGACCGAACCCCAGCTGATCGTGGCGGCCAGCCGCCTTGAAGAATCCCGCACCCTGGCCTTCCGGGATGCCCTCGTCGTGGCGGCTGCATTGCGTGCGGGCGCCGGCCTTTTCCTCTCGGAGGATCTGCAGGACGGCCGCCAATTCGGGCCGCTCTCGGTGGCGAACCCGTTCACCAGGGCTAGCGACCCGAATGGTCGCTAGGCGGGCCGGCCGGCCTAGGCTAGCATCGGAATATCCCGAATTATGACCCACCAGCCTTGCGGGAGCGCGCCGATGGACGATGACGTGTCCCGCCTGCTGTGCGGCACGCCCCAGCTCGCGCCCCGCAGCGTGGCGCTGACCTTCGACGACGGCCCCGGCCCCCGGTCTGCCGAGCTGTCCCAGCTACTGCGCGACGAGGGCGTGCCCGGGACGTTCTTCGTGCTGGGCGAGAGCCTTGCACGGCATGGCGACGTGCTGGACAGCTACCGGGACTGCGGGCACGCGATCGGGCTGCACGGCGACCGGCATCGCCCGTTCAGGTCGGCCGGGCACGCGGCCGGCGAGCTCAGCCGGTGCGCGGAGCGGCTCAGCGGCTACCTGGGCGCCGCGGCGTGGTTCCGACCGCCGTACGGCATGGGCGACTGGCCGGTTCCCGGCTTCGCCGGCCCGGTCGGCTGGCATGCGCACGGACGGGACTGGGATATCACCTACCGCCGCGGGCATACGGTGCACGCCTGCGTGGATGCCATCGCGCAGCGGCTCATCCAGCGCGACGGCGGCATCGTGCTGCTGCACGATTTCGCGCCGGCCTCGGAGTTCACCCCGGCCGGGCTGACCGAGGCAGATCTGGACCTGCGGATCCTCGAGATCACGGCGTTGCTGATCGAGCGGCTGCGCGGCGCGGGATTCTCCTTCACCGGGCTGCCGGAGCCCGCGCAGGCTGCCGAGCCGGAGCCGCCAGCGCGGGTCACCACGCCAGCGCGGGTCACCGCCCCCGCGGGGATGAGCACGCCAGCGGGGATGAGCACGCCAGCGGGCATGCCCGCGGCCGAGGACCTGCAGTCCCTGAGGCTGCACCGCGCGACGGCCAGGGCCGCGGGCGGCATCCTCGACCTGGTCGTGCCGATGCGAGTCGGCGACGGCCCGGCGCTTTTCTGCGCGCATCCGGTGGTGGGCCTGAGCTGGTGCTATCTGGCCCTGCTCCCGCACGTCGATGCCAGCTACCCGCTGTATGGCCTGCAGGCCCGCGGCCTGCGACGGCCCGAGCCGCTGCCATCGAGCATGCAGGAGATGGCGCGGGACTACGCCGACCAGATCCGGATGACGCAGCCGTCCGGTCCCTACCACCTGCTCGGCTGGTCCCTGGGCGGGAACGTCGCCTTCGCGATCGCGGAGGAACTCGAACGCCGCGGCGAGCAGGTCGGGCTGCTCGTCATCCTGGACTCACGCCTGGACGACCCCGAGACGATGGCGCTGAGCAACGAGCCGTGGATGGTCTACAACCTCATCCTGGCGCAGTTCGGGTACGTGCCCGCACTGACCCCGGCCGAGCAGGCGCCCGAGGCCCGGATGCTGGAACTGGTGCGCCGCCGGCCGGGCCTGGGGCTTGACGAATGGCCGGACCAGCGGGTGCGCGCGCTGCAGCGCGTGATCAAGAACAACGTGGCGGTGGCGCAAGCCCACCAGCCCGGCCGCGTGCACTGCCGCCTGCTGTTCTTCTCCGCCACCCGCAACCCGCCCGGGCTGGCCGAGAAGCTAGAAAGCTGGCGGTCGTTCGTGGACGGCCCGATCGAGGCGGTCGAGCTGGACTGCGACCACCGGTACATGCTGCTGCCCGATCCGATCGCACGGATCGGGCCCGCGCTCACCGGCCAGCTGGCGCGCGCTGCCGCGGCCAGCGCAGCGGTCACCGGGTAACCAGGCTGCTCGCGGTCACCGGCCTGCCCGTCATGCGATATCCCGGGTGAACAGCCGTGACGACAACCCCACGGCCACCGCGGCCAGCCCGGCCAGGATGACGCCCGCCTCCCAGACGACCTGGGCGCCGACGTGGCCCAGGAAGAGCGTCCGCATGCCATTGGCAGCCCAGGCGAACGGGTTCCACAAGGCGACGTCCCGCACCCACAGCGGTGCGACCGAGAGCGGGATCAGCACCCCGGCCAGCAGCGAGAGCGGCTGGGCCACTCCGTTGGTCAGGTTGGCGAGCGCGTTCTCGTTGGGCACGAAGATCGCCAGCGCGTACGAGATCGAGACGCCCAGCAGGATCATCATCGCCAGCAGGATCAGCGACAGCAGGAAGTTGGCCGGCGCCATCCGCAGACCGAGCACCAGGGCCACCACGGTGATGACGACAGCCTGGAAGCCGATCAGCGCGACGTACATGAGCTCCCGGCCGAGCAGCAGGCCGACCCGGCTGAGCGGGGTGACCCGGAACCGGGTGATGACTCCCTCGCTCATTGCGCCGAGCAGGGTGAATCCGGAGAAAAGGCCGCCGAACAGGCCCATGGAGCAGAACAGCAGAGGCACGTAAATCCGAAAGGCAGCGCCGTAGCTGGAGACGTGCAGGACGGACTTAAGGAACGGGGTGAAGAAGAGCAGGTAGGTGACAGGCTGCAGCAGGGTGGCCGCGACGCCGACCGGGTTGTGAATCAGCTGCCCGGTTTCATACTGAAAGGTCAGCCACGTGTCGCGGGCGAGCTTCATGGCTGCCTTTCCTTCCTGATGTCTCCCGGACCCCGGTGCGCCGGCCTTTCCTGTCCCGGGTGCGCCGGACAGCATGCGCGGTTCATGCGATCTCGCGGGTGAACAGCCGTGACGACGCCAGGACGGCCACCGCGGCCAGCCCGGCCAGGATGGCGCCCGACTCCCAGACGACCTGGGCGCCGAGGTGGCCCAGGAAGATCGCCCGCATGCCATTGGCACCCCAGGCGAACGGGTTCCCCAAGGCGACGTCCCGCACCCACAGCGGTGCGACCGAGAGCGGGATCAGCACCCCGGCCAGCAGCGCGATCGGCTCTGTCACCCCGTTGGTCACGTTGATGAGCACGTTCACGTTGGGCACGAAGATCGCCAGGACGTAGGAGATCGAGACGCCGATGAGCACCATCATCGACAGCAGGACCAGGGTCAGCAGGATGTTGACCAGCGGTACCCGCAGCCCGAAGATGAGGGCCACCACGGTGATGACGACCGCCTGGAAGCCGACCAGCGCGACGTACATGAGCTCCCGGCCGAGCAGCAGCCCGACGCGGCTGAGCGGGCTGACCCGGAACCGGGCGACGACTCCCTGGCGGATCGCGGCGATCAGCGCGAATCCGGCGAAAAGACCGCTGAACAGGCCCATGGCGCAGAACAGTGACGGCACGTAGATGCGGTACGCATCGCCATAGCTGGAAGCGTGCATGACCGGCTTGAGGAACGGGGTGAACAGCAGCAGGAAGGTAATGGGCTGCAGCAGCGAGATCGCGATGCTGACCGGGTTGTGAATCAGCTGCCCGGTTTCATACTGAAAGGTCAGCCAGGTATCGCGGGCGAGCTTCATGCCTGTTACCTTTCCGCCCTTTCCGGTCGCCGGCCGGTCAGCAGTCGCCGGTCAGTCGGCAAGAGTGCGGCCCGTCTTGGCCAGGAACACGTCATCGAGGCTCGGCCGCCGGAACTCGATCGCCCCGGGCTCGATCCCCTTGCTGCTCAGCGCCCTCATCACCTGCGGGGCGGCCGTGGCGGCGCTGCCGGTGTAGAGGCGCAGGGTGTGGTCGATGATCTCGCAGGAGTGCACATACGGCTGCTCGGTCAGGATCTTGGACGCCTCGAGCAGGACGGCCTGCTCCGGCGCCCCGGCCGTGTCCGGGGCGGCCAGATCCACGATGATGACGTCGCCGGAGATCTCCCGCTTGAGATCGGACGGGGTGCCCTCGGCCACGATCAGCCCGGCGTCGATGATCGAGATCCGGTCACAGAGCGCGTCGGCCTCGTCCAGGTAGTGCGTGGTCAGGAAGATCGTCATGCCGTTGTCCCGGAGCCTGCGCACCTCCTGCCACATGCGGGCCCGGCTCTGCGGGTCAAGCCCCGCGGTCGGCTCGTCCAGGAAGATGACCTGGGGCGCGTGGATGACGCCGAGCGCGACATCGAGGCGCCGCCGTTGCCCGCCGGAGTAGGTGCTGATCCGGCGGTCCGCGAACTCGTCGAGCTGGAAGGTCGTGATGGCGTCCGCAGCGAGGCTCTTCGCGGTGGATTTGGGCGAGCCGTACATGCGCGCCTGGTGGACGAGGTCACGCCGGGCGGTGGACTGGCCGTAGGTGCCGCTGGCCTGCGCCACGAAGCCAATGCGCTCGCGCACCTGGGCGGGACCGCGCCGGAGGTCGACTCCGGCGATCGTGCCCTCGCCGCCGTCCGGCCGGATGAGCGTGGCCAGCATCCGCAGGGTAGTGGTCTTCCCGGCTCCGTTGGGACCGAGGAAGCCGAAGATCTCGCCGCGCTGCACGGCAAAGTCCACGCCGCGAACCGCGTCAACGCTGGTGACCTTGCGTTTGCGCCGGGACTGGTACGACTTGCGCAGACCGCTGACCTCTATGATCATCGACTCTTCCTGGTGCGCGAGCAGGCCGGGTCCGGCCGAAGGCACGGCTCAAGCCCGCGCCGGGGACGTAACGTAGCATTACCAGGCTAATCGGGCCAGCAGGGGTTACACAATGGGCGCCGGAATGGCGCGGCCGCCCGCGCGCTTCGCGCCGTGATGGCAGATCCCATTACGCGCCGTGGTGGCAGATGCCGTGGTGGCAGATAAGGCTACGCGCCGTGATGGTAGATGCCGAAGACGTTTCCGGCCGGGTCGCGGAACGCGCCGGTCGCCATGTCATCGACGAGCCCGTAGCGGGCGGCGCGCGCGGCGCTCTTCAGCTCGGGCACCCCTGAACCGGTGATGCGCGATCCGCCGAGCTTCTCGGCGCGGCGCAGGGTGTGGTCCACGTCGGCCACGCCCGCGTAGACGGTTGCCCAGCGGGCTTCCCCGCCGCCGCCGAGACCGCCCTGGATGCCCCGGCCGGTGCCGGTGTCCACCACCGCGTAGCCAGCGAGGCCCGAGTCGTCGACCGTCCAGCCGAACAGGTCCGCGTAGAACTGCTGGGTTCGCGCCGCGTCCGACCCCATGACCTCAAACCAGTCAACCGGCTCGCCCGCACCAGCCGACGGGGCAGGCTCGGCCCGCCGGGAAGGCCCGGCAGGTGCCCGCACCAGGCCGACCAGCAGGCCATCCGGGTCACTGAGCATGGCGATGGTCACCGCCCCGCCCACGTCAGTGACCGGCATGACCGTCGTGCCGCCGAGCGAACTCGCGGCGTCGAGCACCGCCTGCAGGTCGCCCGTCTCGACGTAGAACGCCGACCACTCCTTGCCGTTCTGGCTCTTGGCGATGCCGCCATTGATGCCGCGGCCGCCGCGGGTGTCAATCATCGTGTAACCGCCGCCGGAGAAGCCCTGCAGTCTCCAGCCGAACAGCTCCCCGTAGAACGCCACCAGCGGCCCGTCATCCGCGGCGCCGACCTCGAAATGCACGACAGCGTTGCCCATCGGGCGGCTCCTTCGTCGGAAAGTACTCGCGTCACCCTATGATTTCATCCGATCTTGCCTGGTATAGCCATTGTTTGTGCATCGCTGTCGTTCTAGCCTGTTCTGGGGTCCTGGAGAGATCAATGGCGGCACGAGCCGCGCGCACCGGCCCGGGCCGGGCCTGACACCGGCCCGGGCCGGCGCGCGCGGCAAGGGCAGGAGGCAGATCGGTGACTGCGAGCAACCTTCGGGCGGTCCTGGCCGCGGACCCCGAACTCGGCGCCGGCAACGTGCTGCTCAGGCTGGCCGAGCACGGCGCCGACATGGACCTGCCGCGGGTGACCTTCGACACCGAGGTCGACGCGATCGCGGCGTGGACGCCGCTGTCGCTGCGCACGCTGACGGAGCGGGTGGCCGCGCGGGCCGAATGGTTCCACCGCCGTGGCATCGGGCGGCGGGACCCGGTCGCGGTCTACGTGACGTCAGCGGCCGACGTCACCCTCAACTTCCTGGCGCTGACCTGGCTCGGGGCGATACCCGCGCTGATGAACGGGAGCATGCCGCCCGAGATCGCGGTCGAGTACATCAGGCGGCTGCGGGCCGCCGGGGTGCTCATCGACGCCGCCCACGCCGACATGGCCAGCCTCGACCTCGGGGCGCCGGTCATCGGCGACGCGGCCGAGACCGGCACGGGTGACCCGTCCGGCGGGCCGGCGCATTTCCGGCACGACCCCGGCGATCCGGTGGTCATCACGCACTCGTCGGGCACGACGCGCATGCCCGCCGCCGTGGTGCATTCCCACCACGGCCTGTTCGCCGCCGTGCGGGCGGTCCGGCTGACCGAGCCCCGCCAGCACGGCCCGGTGCGGGAGATGTCCGCGTTCCCGCCGGCCCACACCGCCGGGATCATCATCCTCAACGAGGCCCTGTGCAACGGGTACGAGCTGCTGTGCCTCTCGGAGCAGGGCGGCGCGTTCGCAGGGAGCGGCGAGGTGATCATCGACGCCATCGAGCGCTGGCGCCCGACCGCGGTCTACGGCTTCGCCGTCACCTGGTCCGAGCTGGCCCGCTACGACCTGGCAACCCGTGACGTCAGCTCGGTGCGATTCTGGTCCAACAGCGGCGACTGCGCGCACGAAGCGCACATCCGCCGCCTGATCGCCGTCGGCAGCCACCACGCGTACGGCAAGGACGGCGTCGTCAGCCTGCCCGGCTCCCGGTTCAACGACACGCTCGGCTCCACCGAGATGGGCTACGGCGGGTTCATGATGAGCCACCGCCCCGGCAGCGAGCGCTACAACCGCTGCGTGGGCAAGCCCGTCCCGTTCGCCGAGATCCTCCTGGTGAACCCGCAGACCGGCGAGGAGGTCCCGGCCGGCCAGGTGGGGATGGTCGCCATGAAGTCGCCGACGCTGGCCCTCGGATACTGGAACGACTCGGTCAGCACCTACCGCACCCGGCTGAACGGCTACTACCTGACCGGCGACCTGATGTACCGCGACGAGGACGGCTACTTCTACCACCTGGACCGGGTCAGCGACGCGCTCGACCTCGGCGACGGGAACTGGCTCTATACCGCGATGTCCGAGGAGCGCATCCTGCGCCGGTGCCCGGACGTCCGCGACTGCACCGTGCTGGCGGCCCGCGGGGACGACGGCACGCTCGTCATCGACGTCCTGCTGCTGCTGGCGCCGGACGCCGATCCCGCGCTCGACCGCGACAGCGAGGTCCGCGCCGCACTCGGCGAGGTGGCGGCGGCCGTGCCGCGGCGGATCGTGACCGTCCCCGACGACGAGATCGTGGTGGGACCGACCGGCAAGGTCCGCAAGTTCCTCATGCGCGAACGGCTGCTGGCCGCCGCGGGCGCGTCCTGACGCCGAGCGCCTGGACGCCGAGCGCCCTGATGCCGAACGCCTCGATGCCCAACGCCTCGGTGCCGAGCGCCCTGATGCCGAGCGCCCTGATGCCGAGCGCCCTGATGCCGAAATCCTGGATGCCGAACGCTTCGATGCCGAACGGAGTAGCTGATGGCTGATGCGCAGGAAACCCGGCCGCACGCGGTCGTGATCAATGACGAGGAGCAGTACTCGATCTGGCCAGCGGAACGGGACCTGCCGGCGGGCTGGCGCCGGGACGGCTTCACCGGTACCGAGGACGAGTGCCTGGCTTACATCGACGAGGTCTGGACCGACATGCGGCCGGCGTCGCTGCGTCGCTGGATGCGCGACCACGAGCAGGCGGGCGCCGGGTGACTCCGCGGCCGGCCGGAGCTGACGGCTTCGCTGCGTCGGGCACCGCAACGGCAGCAGCCGCATCGCCGGAGCGGAAGCCGCCCGGGGCGGCCTGACCACGGTGCCATGGACCGGCCCGCCACTAGCGAAGCGGCCACGAGCAAGGCGGCCACTAGCAAAGGACAGTGCGTGATGGTGCTCGATGACTTCCGGTCCCGCGTCGCGCAAGCGCCGGACGCGATCGCCGTGCGGGACGGCGGCACGTGCCTGACCTATGGTGAACTGGCCAGGCACGCCTCGGATCTGGCGGCCAGGCTGGCCCGGCGCGGGGCCGGGCCTGATGACGTGGTGGCCGTCTATGCCGACAGGTCCGCCGAGCTTGTCGTCGCCGAGCTTGCCGTGCTGCTGGCCGGCGCTGCCTACCTGCCGCTCGATCCGGCCCACCCGGCCGCCCGGACAGCCGAGCTGCTCGCGCTGTCGGGGGCAGTAGCCGTGGTCAGCACCGGGCCGCTGCTGTCCGCTGGCGCGCCGCTCGGCGACAATCCTGAAATCGTCGACCTGGCGCAGGTACCCGCGGAGCCCGCAGAGCCCCCGGAGCCCGCAGCGCCCGCGGCGTCGCCGGGCCGGCCGGACGACGCCGCGCTGGCCTACGTGATTTTCACCTCGGGCTCGACGGGCCGACCCAAGGCGGTCGGGGTCAGCCACGGCAGCCTCGCGAACCTGATGCGCTGGCGCACAGAGGCCTACCGGCTGGGCCCGCGCGACCGGACGACGCTGCTGTGCAGCCCCGGGTTCGACGTGGCGGTCTGGGACACCTGGCCCACACTGGCCGCCGGGGGGACACTGGTGGTGCCGCCCGTGCAGGTGCGCACGTCGCCCGCTGACCTGGTCGGCTGGCTGGCGGACGAGCAGATCACTGCGACGTTCCTGCCGACGCCGCTGGCCGAGGCGGTGCTCGACGAGCGGTGGCCGGCCCACACGGTGCTCAGGATGATGCACACCGGCGGCTCGGCGCTGCTGCGCGGAGTGCCGCCCGGGCTTCCGTTCATCCTGGTCAACCTCTACGGGCCGGCCGAGTGCACGGTGGGCGTGACCACCACCCCGGTGCTGCCGGGCGGCCCCGTGCCGCCGCCGATCGGGGTTCCGATCGACGGCGTTCGGTGCTACGTGCTCGACGGCCTGGAGCCGGTGCCCGATGGCGAGCCGGGCGAGATGTGCCTGGCCGGCGCATGCGTGGCGCGCGGCTACCTGGGCGACCCGGCGGCCACGGCCAGGTCCTTCGTGCCGGACATCACGGGCGGCGGGCAGCGGATGTACCGGACCGGCGACAAGGTCCGCCGCCGGGCCGACGGGTCGTTCGAGTACCTCGGCAGACTCGACGATCAGGTCAAGATCCGCGGGTTCCGGATCGAGCCGGGCGAGGTGGCCGCGGCGCTGCGGCAGCATCCGGCGGTCCGCGAGTGCTTCGTGGCCGCCGAGCGGTCCGGTCCCGCTGACCCGCGCCTGATTGGCTACGTTGCCGCCGACGCCACCCCCGCCGAGCTGCTTCAGTTCGCCGCGGCGCGGCTGCCCGGCTACATGGTGCCCGCTGCGATCGTCGTGCTGCCGGCGCTACCGATGACGCCCAACGGCAAGGTGGACCGCGCCGCGCTGCCCGCGCCCGGCCGGGCGGCGGCCGGCCTGGCCGAGGTGGCCGCGGCCGAGCGCACGCCCACGGAGGGCGTGCTGGCGCGGATCGTGGCCCGGCTGCTCGGGGGCCCCGCGGCCGGCGATGCAGCAGCCGGCGATGCAGCGGCCGGCGCAACCGTGGTCGGCGCCGAAGACGACTTCTTTGCCCTCGGCGGCACCTCGCTGCTGGTCGGGCGGCTGGCTGCCCAGATCGCCGCCGAGCTGCACGTCACGGTCAGCATGGCCGACCTGCTCCGGGCCCGCACGGTGGCCGCGATCGGTGCCATGGTCGACGAGCGGGCCGGCCAGCACGCCGCGGTGGCCAGCCCGGGGCCAGGCTCCTGGCCGGTCCCGCCAGCCAGGCCGCCGATCCGCCCGGGCCGCCGGGACCGGCCGATACCGCTGTCGCTGGAACAGCAGCGGGTGTGGTTCTTCGAGCAGCTGTCACCGGGGAACCTGGCCTACAACTTCCAGGCCACGGTGTCCCTGCACGGCGAGGTGCGCACCGAGGCGCTGCGCGCGGCGCTCGACGAGATCGTGCGCAGGCACGAGATCCTGCGGACTGCGTTCGTCACGGTCGACGGGGTCGCCATGCAGCGGCCGGCCGCGTTCGCGAGAGCGCCGCTGCGGGTGCTCGACGTCCCCGCCGAGCACGCCGACGAGGTCATCGCCGCGGAACTGCGCCGGGGGTTCGACCTGACCAGGCCGCCGCTGGCGCGCTGGATGCTGCTGCGCCATGCAGGCGGCGAGAACACGTTCGTGCACATGGAGCACCATTTCGTGCACGACGGATGGTCGCTGGCCGTGCTGCTGTCCGAGCTGCGGGCGCTCTACCAGGCCTTCGCGGCCGGCCAGCCATCGCCGCTGCCCGATCTCGCCGTCCAGTACGCGGACTACGCGCTCTGGCAGCGGGAGTGGATGCGGGGCAAGGTGCTGCGGGCCCACGTGGACCACTGGACCGCCCTGCTGGCCGGCGCACCCGACATCCTGGAGCTGCCGGCCGACCGCCCCCGGCCGCCGGTCATGACCCTCCGCGGCGCGGCCCCGCGGATCAAGGTTCCGGCCGAGTTGTCCCGCGCGCTGCGCTCGTTCAGCCGGCAGCATCGGGTGTCGCTGTTCTCCACCATGTACGCCGGCTTCGCGGCACTGCTGTACCGCTACACCGGGCAGCAGGATCTGCTCGTGGGCACCGGCGCGGCGAACCGCAGCCTGCCCGAGCTCGAGCCGCTGGTCGGCATGATCGTCAACACCCTGGTGCTGCGGACTCAGGTGGCGGGCCAGATGTCGTTCACCGACCTGCTCGACCAGGTGCAGCGGACCGTCGTCGATGCGCTGGCCTGGTCAGAAACCCCCGTTGACGCCATCATCGACGCGATCGGCCCGGAGCGTGACCCGTCCCGCACCCCGCTGTTCCAGATCATGTTCAGCTTCCACGACTCCGCCGTGCCCGACCTGGACTTCGGCGGGCTCACCGGCGCTGTCACCGAGCGCGCGAACGGCTCGGCCAAGTCCGACCTCAACGTGATCGTGGTGCCGCGGGCCGCGCAGCGGCTTGGCCGCGAGGCCCGGCCCGAGGACGACGACCTGAGCCTAATCTGGGAGCATTCGACCGACCTATTCGACGAGGCCACCATGTCGCGGATGGTCACGCACTACCGGAACCTGCTCACCGATGCCGTGGCCAGGCCGACTGCCGGGATTGACGAGCTGCAGATGCTCACCGGCGCCGAGTCGCGGCTGATCGGCTCCTGGAGCCGGGGGCCGGGGGCTACCGATGCCGGGTCGGCCACCGATGCCGCCTACCCCGCGGACGCGACCATCCCCGCGTTGTTTGCTGCCCAGGTCGCCAGGGACCCGGACGCGACCGCACTCGTCACCGGCACCATCACAGGCACCGGCTCCGGCACAGTGACCTACGCCGAGCTGGACCGGCACAGCAACGCGCTGGCCTGGCTGCTGCGCCGCCGCGGCGTGGGCGCGGACATGCCGGTCGGGGTGGCGATCGAGCGCGGCGCGGACTGCGTCGCCGCGCTGCTGGCCGTGCTGAAGGCCGGCGGCGCCTACCTGCCGATCGACACCGGCAGCCCGGCGCCCCGGGTCGCCGCCATGATCGCGACCGCGGGCGCCCGGCTCGTACTGGTCACGGCCGGGACCGCGGCCGCCATGCCCCAGCTGGCGGGCGTGGATCTGATCCGCGTCGACTCCGCGCCCGTCCTGGCCGCCGATGAGCGGGCGGCACCGCCGGACATCGCGCATCCGCTGAGCCTGGCCTACATCAGCTTCACCTCCGGCTCGACCGGCGTGCCGAAGGGCGTCGCCGTGCCGCAGCGTGCCGTCATCCGGCTGATCAGCGACCCGACGTTTGCCTCACTCGGCCCCGGCGAGCGGCTGCTGCACCTGTCCCCGGTCGCGTTCGATGCCTCCACGCTCGAAATCTGGGGCGCGCTGCTGACCGGCGCCGCGATCGTGGTCGCGCCGCCCGGGCCTCTCGGGCTGCCGGATGTCGCGGCGCTGCTGCGCGACGCCGGCGTGACGGTGGCCTGGCTCACCGCCGGGTTGTTCCACCAGCTGGCCGAGGCGGACATCGACGCGATCGCCGACGTCCCCGTCGTCCTGGCGGGCGGCGACGTGCTTAATCCCGACACGGTGCGCGCCGTGCTGACAGCGCGCCGCGGCCGTCCGCTGGTCAACGGGTACGGCCCGACCGAGAACACCACCTTCACCGCCTGCCATGTGATGACCGACCCGAGCCAGGTGGGGCCGACGGTGCCGATCGGCCGGCCGATCCAGCACACCACCGCGGCTGTCCTGGACCAGCGCGGGCAGCCCGCGCCGATCGGCGTGACCGGCGAGCTGTATGCCGGCGGGGACGGGCTGGCCCGCGGCTACGCCGGGAACGCCGCGGCGACGGCGCGGGCGTTCGTGCCCGATCCCTCCGGGCACGGCACGCGGCTGTACCGGACCGGGGACCTGGCTCGCTGGCGCGCGGACGGGGCGCTCGAATTCGTCGGCCGCGTGGACGATCAGATCAAGATCCGCGGGTTCCGGGTCGAGCCCGGCGAGGTCGAGGCGGTCCTCCGCGCGCATCCGGGAGTGCGGGAGGCGATCGTCCTGGCAGCGGGCGAGGGCGCGGAGCGGCACCTCGTCGGCTACGTGACGCCGAAGGACGGCGTGGATCCCGCTGCGCTGCGGCCGTCGCTGCTGCGTGAGTTCGTCGCGGGCCGGCTGCCGGATTACCTGGTGCCCACGGGGTTCAGGACCATCGCCCGGCTCCCGCTGAACGCCAACGGCAAGGTCGACCGTGCCGCGCTGCCCGCGCCCGAGCGGGAGGCCCGCAGGCAGGCCACCCCGCCGCGCGGCGCCACCGAGGAGCGGCTCGCCGACATCTGGCGGCTGCTGCTGCCGGCCGACAGTCCCCGCGGCGGCGATGTCGGCCGGGAGGACAGCTTCTTCGCGCTTGGCGGCAACTCGCTGTCCGCGGCGCGGCTGATGTTCCGGATCCGCGAGGTGTTCGACGTCGAGCTGCGGATGGCCGTGTTCTACGAGGCACCCACTCTCGCCGCCTGCGCCGCCGCGATCGACGCGGCCCGGCCGGCTGGGCGGGCCGCGGTTCATCCGCCGCTGCCGGCGGTGGCGCCGCCCGGCATCGGCCGCAGGGACCGGAGCGCCTACCGCGTGGCCGCCCGGCGCCCGGCGCCCGACCAGCGGCCGGCGCCCGACCAGCGGCCGGCGCCCGACCAGCGCTTCGCGCCGGACCAGCCGTCCGCGCAGGACCAGCCGTCCGCGCCAGCGCAGCATCTCGTGCCGCTGGCCGGCGACTGGGCACTGTGGCGAACGGTGTGCCTGCGCGGGGCGGGTTTCCCTATCCACTTGCTCGGCGCGCTGGGAGACGCCGGCCTTGCGCGCGCCGCGGACGCCGTCCTCGCCGCGGACACCGCCACCCCCGCGAACGGGCCCGCTCTCGGGGAGGCCGCTGCTCCCGGGGGAGCCGCCGCGGATCCGGCGGCGCGGGACCGGGCGGCCGCCGCCTACGCGGCCGAGTTCACCGCCGCGGTCCGGCGCCTGTCCGCCGCCCTGCACGAGGCGGCCGGCCTGCCGGCGCTGCGGGAGGCGGTCGCCTGGCAGAACCGGCACGCGCTGACGACCGGCATCGACGTGCTGGTCCGCCGCGGGCCTGAGCCAGGCACCCGCAACGCTCAGCGCAAGCAGCACCAGGCGCTGGTCGCGAGCTATCTGCAGCGGTACTGCGCGAAGAACGACACCATCGGCTTCTTCGGGCCGGTGGGCTGGTCGCAGATCGATGACGGCGCCGGCATCCGGATCACCCGCGCCGCACCGGGAGGCTCGCTGGCTGCCCGCGTCACCTACCTGGAGGGCTGGGCCGTGCGCGCGATCATGGCCGATCACGTCAGCTCGCTGCGTCCCTGGCTCGTGCCGCGGCGGATGCCGTTCGTGGATGTCGACGGCACGCTGCTGCGCCTGCCGCTGGCGCCGGTGGTGCCGCTGACGCCGGCCGAGGCGGCGGTCCTGCGGGCGGTCGACGGCAGCCGTGACGCCCGCGGCGTCGCGGCCGCCGTGCTGGCCGATCCCCGGGCCGGCGTCCGCGATGCCGCGGAGGTCTTCGCGCTGCTGGAGCGGCTCGCCGACAGCCACCGGCTGGCCTGGCAGGTCGACGTGGCCCCGCAGGACATCCGGCCCGAGCGCTCCCTGCGGGCGGTGCTGTCGCGGGTCACCGACGACGCCGTCCGCCGGCCGGCCGAAACAGCCCTCGACGAGCTGACCGCCGCCCGGGACGAACTGGCCGCCGCCGGCGGCGACGCGGAGCGGGTGGCCGGCGCCATGGCCGGCCTGGAGGCGACGTTCACCCGGCTGGCCGGCGTCCCGCCCACCCGGCGGGCGGGCGAGCTCTACGCCGGCCGGACGCTGGCCTATGAGGAATGCCTGCGCGGCGACACCGTGCGGCTCGGCGCGGACACCCTGGACGGCCTCCGCGAGCCGCTGGCGCTGGTGCTCGACAGCGCACGGTGGTTCATCACTACCGGCGGGGCGCTGTACGCGCAGTACTTCGAGGAGGCTTACCGGCAGCGAGCGGCGGCGCTCGGCACCGATGTCGTGCCGTTCGCCGATATCTGGCTGATCGTTAACGACGCGCTGTTCAGCCAGCCGCCGCCGCTCATCGAGCCTGCGGTGCGCGCGCTGCGGCAGCGCTGGTCGTCGATCCTGGATCTGCCGCCCGGCGCCCGGCGGGTCCAGCTCCGGGCCGCCGACCTGCGAGAGCGGGTGACATCGCAGTTCCCGGCCCAGCCGCTGCCCTGGCCGATGGCGGTGCACCACAGCCCCGACCTGATGATCGCGGGCGCGGACGCGGCCGCCGGCGGCCGGCTCACCTGGGTGCTCGGCGAGGTCCACCCCAGCGTCATCACCTCGCGTTACGCCACGTGGCTGGAGTTCCATGACGCGCAGGATGCCGTGCACGACGCCATCCGCCGTGACCTGCGCGGCGCCGCCGTGTGGCTCGCCGAGACCGCCGAGAAAGGCGGCACCTGCACGCGGCAGTCGAATGTGCTGCCGTCGCCCGGCGATCTCCGGCTCGTCTTCGCGCACGATTCCTGCGGCTATGACCCCGCTGCCACCCTGCCGGTCGGCGAGTGCGACCTGATCGGCTCCCCGGCCGGGCTGCGGGTGCGGCGCCGCGACGGGACCTTCGAGCGCGGCCTGCTGGAGGTCGTCGGAGACCTGATCAGCACTACCATCACCAACCGCTTCGACCTGGTGCCCCCGGGCGCGCACACGCCGCGGGTGACCATCGACGACCTGGTGGTGAGCCGCGAGCGGTGGACGCTCCCCGCCACCGAGCCCGCCTTCGCCGACACCGCCGAGGAGAGCGCCCGCTACCTGCAGGCCAGGGCGTGGGCGGCGCGGCACGGGCTGCCACGGCACGTGTTCCTGCGGTTCACCGGCGAGCGAAAGCCGATCTACGCGGACCTGACCAGCCTCGCGTCGATCGACCTGATCTCCCGGTCGCTGCGCCGTGCCCGCCGGCAGGCCAGCGCCGACGCGACGGTGACCGTCGTGGAGATGCTGCCCGCCCCGGACCAGGCGTGGCTGACCGACGCCCAGGGCCAGCGCTACACCGCGGAACTCCGCATGGTGGCGGTCGACCAGAGGCAGGAAGGCTGATCGTGGCCGTCTACGAGTTCCCCACCTCCTTCGGCCAGCGGCGGATGTGGCTGCTGGCCGAGATGGACCCCGGTGAGCCCACCTACAACATCACCTGGGCGCTGTGGCTGGACGGTCCGCTCGACGTCAGCGCGCTGCAGCGGGCCTGGGACGCCGCGCTGGTCAGGCACGAGGCGCTGCGCACGATCTTTAGGAACGAGGCCGGGGTGCCGGTGCAGGTCATCGAGGACGAGCCGTCCGCGCGGCCGCTGCACGTCAGCTCCGTCGAGCAGCTCGGCGCGGCCGAGCGGGAGCCCGCCGCGCTGGACCTGATCCGCAGCCTGGCCGGCATACCCTTCGACCTGGCCACCGGACCGCTCGCTCGCGCCGCCCTGGTGCGGCTGTCGCCGGACGCTCACGTGCTCGCGGTGGTGATGCACCACATCGTCGCCGACGGCTGGTCGTTCCGGATCCTGTTCGACGAGCTGTCCGCGGATTACGAGGCGATCAGCCGGGGCGGCGACCCGGTTGCCGCGGAACCGCCTATTCAGTACGCCGACTACGCCATCTGGCAGATCGAGCACTCCGAGGACGGCGGGTACGCGCCGGCCGGCCGGTTCTGGCGGGCCGAGCTGGCCGATGTCCCGCCGGCGCTTCCGCTGCCGGCCGATGCGCCCTACCCGGCGCGCCAGACGTTCGCCGCCCGCAGCATCGACTCCGCGATCAGCGCCAGCCTGGCCGGCGCGCTCAGGGAACTCGCGGCCCGGCACGAGACCACGCCGTTCGCCGTCTTCCTGGCCGCGTACGCCGTCGTGCTGGCCCGGCTGACCGGCAGCGACGACCTGGTGATCGCGGTGCCGATGGCCGCCCGCACCCGGCCGGAGACCGAGTCGGTCGTCGGGCTGTTCATGAACACCGTCCCGATCCGGATCCGGATCGACGCCGGCGGGAAGCTCAGCGACCTGGTGCGAGCCGTGCACGCCGCGACCGCGCGGGCGCTGGCGCACCAGGAGCTGCCGTTCGCCCGGGTGGTGGAGCTCGTCAGGCCCGACCGCGACCCGGCGCGGCTGCCGCTGGCCCAGGTGATGTTCGCGATGGAGGAGTCGTGGGCCGTCCCGGACCGCGGCGGGCTGCGCTGGCGCCCGGAGCTGGTGGAGAACGGCACCGCCAAGTTCGAGATCGAGCTGACGGTCACCGACGCGCCGGGCGGGCCGCGGATGCGGGTCAACTACAACAGCGACCTCTTCCGCCCGGCCGCCGGCCAGCTCGTGGCCGACGGCTTCCTGGCGATCCTGCACCGCCTTTGCGACAATCCCGACCAGCTCGTCGCCGACGCGGACATCATGCCGCCTGACGCGCTCGCCCTCGTCACGAGCGTGTGGCCGGACGGCGGCCCGGTCGCTGACCCCGGCGCTACCGCCGTGTCCCAGCTATGGGCAGCATGTGCCGGCGACTCCGTCGTCGCCGCCGGCGCCGGCGGCGAGCTCACCGGCGACGGCGTGCGCGACCTGGCGCGGCGGATCACCGCCGCCGTCCGCGGGCACGGCGCCGGCATCGGCGACCGGGTCGCGATCCTGCTGCCCCGCGGCACCCGGCTGCTGCCGGCGATCCTGGGCATCTGGTCGGCCGGCGCGTCCTACCTGCCGCTGGACCCGATCTATCCCGCCCAGCGGCTCGCCACGATGCTCGGCGACGCGGGCGCGGCCGCGATCGTGGTCGACAGCAGCGTGCCCGGCGCGCCGGGCCTGCCGCCCGGCGCCGCGCCGATCCCGGTGGTGGACCTGGCGACGCTCGCCGCCGCCGGGGATGCCAGGGACACCGGGCCGGTGGCGGGCCTGCCGCCGTCAGCCGCCGCCGTGACGATCTTCACCTCGGGATCGACCGGCCGGCCGAAGGCGGTCAGCGTGACCCAGGGCGGCATCGCCGCGCTGCTGAACGCGGTGGCGCCGCTGCTCGCGCTCGGCCCGCGGGACAGATTCGTTGCGACGACGACCTTCGCCTTCGACATCGCGCTGGTCGAGCTGCTCGCGCCGGTGCTGGCCGGCGGATGCGTCGTGGTCGCCGACGCGGAGCAGGCACGCGACGCGGCCCGGCTGCGGGAACTGCTGACCGGCAGCGGCGCGACAGCTCTGCAGGCGACGCCGGCCGGCTGGCGGATGCTCGTCGACGCCGACGGGATCCCCGACGGGGTGAAGCTGCGGATGACCGCCGGGGAGCCGCTGCCCCGGGACCTCGCCGACGCGATGTGCGCCGGGCCGGACGTGCGCGTGTGGAACCTGTACGGCCCGACCGAGACCACGATCTACTCAGGCGGCGACGCCGTCAGCCCCTCGCCGGCCCCGATCGAGATCGGGCCGGTCATCGCCGGGACCCAGCTGTACGTGCTCGACGCCGGGCTGCGGCCAGTCCCGCCCGGCGTCATGGGCGAGGTCTACATCGGCGGCGCCGGGGTCGCCCGCGGCTATCACGGCGCGCCCGGCATGACCGCTGGCCGGTTCATCCCCGACCCGTTCAGCGGGCGGCCCGGCGCTCGCCTGTACCGGACCGGCGACGTCGGCCGGTGGCGCGAATCCGGGCGGATCGAGCTGGCCGGCCGCGCGGACCGGCAGATCAAGATCCGCGGCTTCCGGATCGAGAGCGGCGAGGTCGAGGCAGCCCTGCGGAGCCACGACGACATCGCCCAGGCGGTGGTGTCAGTCCGCGGCGGGGGGCACGACGTCCGGCTCGTCGGCTACCTCGTCACCCGTTCCGGTGCCACCCGCCCGCCCGCCGGCCTGCGCGAGTTCCTGCGCGAGGTGCTCCCTGACTACATGGTGCCCGCCGCCTTCGTGGTGCTGCCCGCGCTGCCGCTCACCGGCAGCGGGAAGATCGACTACCGCGCGCTGCCCGAGCCGGACTGGGGCGCGGCCCCCGGCCAGGTCCCGGCCGCGCCGCGGACGCCGGTCGAGGCTCGGCTCGCGGCGATCGTTGCCGAGCTGCTCGGCCTGCCGGCGCCGGCCGGGGTGAGCGACAACTTCTTCGCGCTCGGCGGCCACTCGCTGACCGCGACCCGGCTGATGGCCCGGATCCGGGCCGTCTACGGCGTCGACCTGCCCATCCGCGCGCTCTTCTCCGACCCCACGGTGGCCGGCCTGGCCGCCGCGCTGGCCGCCGCCGGCGGTGCGCAGGCTGGCGACGGGCTGCGGACGCTCCGGCCCGGCGACGGGAGGTAGGGTCTCCCATGCGCTTCCCCGTGTCGTCCTCGCAGCGGCGGCTGTGGTTCCTCGATCAGCTCGATCCCGGCGAGCCGACGTACAACATGGCGTACGCGATCTGGCTCGACGGCCCGCTCGACGCCGGGGCGCTGCAGCGGGCGATGGACGCCGTGGTCGCGCGGCAGGCCGTGCTGCGGACGAGCATCGTCGCCTTCGACGGCGTGCCCGAGCAGATCGTCGCCGACACCGCCACGGTGCCAATCGAGCGGATCGAGCTGCCGCCCGCGCCCGGCGACGGCGCGCCCGGCGGCGGCGCGCCCGGCGACGGCGCGCTCGATGACGCCGAGTTCGCCCGGCAGGCCAGGTCGATCGCGGCTGCCCGCGCGCGCCAGCCGTTCGACCTGGCCGCCGGGCCGCTGATCCGGGCCGCGCTGGTCGGCGCCGGGCCCGGCCGGCACCTGCTCGTGCTGGTCATGCACCACAGCATCAGCGACGGCGCGTCCATGGAGATCCTGATCGGCGAGCTGTCCGCCGCGTACCGGGCCGAGACGACCGGCACGCCCGCGTCCCTGCCGCCGCTCTGGATGGAGTACGGCGACTACGCCGTGTGGCAGCAGGACCGGATGCGCGGCGAGGAACTTGACCGGCTGCTGGCCTACTGGCGCGAGCAACTCCGCGGCGCACCACAGGTCCTCGCCCTGCCGACGGACCGGCCCAGGCCCGCCCGCCAGTCCGTGCGCGGCGCGGCGGCGACGGTCACCATGGACGCCGCGACGACGCGCCGCCTGGCCGCGGTGGCGCGCGGCGCCGACGTGACCATGTTCATGCTGTTCCTGGCCGGCTTCGCCGCGGTGCTGTCGCGCTACGCGCGGCAGCACGACATCGTGATCGACACCCAGGTGGCCGGCCGCACCCATGCCGAGCTGGACCCGATCATCGGCATGTTCACGAACACGGTCGCGCTGCGGATACCGCTGGCCGGCGATCCGGCGTTCAGCGCGCTGCTCGGCCGGGTCCGGGACACGACCCTGGACGCGCTGCTGTATCAGGAGCTCCCGTTCGAGAAGCTCGTCGAGGATCTCGCGCCGGACCGCACGCTCTCGCACGCGGCGCTCACCCAGGTCCAGTTCCTCTACGGGTCGCTCACGCCGCCCGTGCCGGATCTGCCCGGCATCACCGCGCGCGCCGAGGCGGTGCTCACCGGCACCGCGAAACTCGACCTCACCATGTATGTGGACACTCTCGACGGCCAGTCCACGACACTGACCCTGGAATACAGCACGGATCTGTTCGGCCCGGCGTGGGCCGGGCAGTTCCTGCGCTGCATGGCGAACCTGCTGGAGCACGCGGCGGACGCCCCCGGGACCCTGGTAGCCGACCTGCCGCTGCTGCCGGCCGCGGAGCGCGACGCGCTGATCATCGGGCGCAACCGCCCGGCGCTGCCGCCCGGCGACGACATCACGGACGTCCGGCGCCTGCTGCAGGCCTCGGCTTCCCGCGTCACCAGCGGCGGCGAGACGGTGGCAATGAGCCAGGTGTGCGACCGCGCTGCCCGGATCGCCCGGGCTCTCGCCGACCGCGGCGTGGGCCCGGAAACGCTGGTCGGGCTGTGCGCCGGGCGCGGCACCGGGATGCTGGCGGCGCTGCTCGGCGTGTGGTGGGCCGGCGGCGCCTACGTGCCGCTGGACCCGGCCTTCCCGCCGGCCCGGCTGGCCGCGATGGCACGCGGCGCCGGCCTGCGGATTATCATCTCCGACGCCGCCAACCGCGATCTGGCCCGGTCAGTGGCCGATGGCGCGACGGTGCTCTGCCTGGACGACCCGGCCGCGACGGCCGCGTTCCCGCTCGATCCGGTGCCCCTGCCCGACGCCGCGCTCGCCTACGTCATCTTCACCTCGGGCTCGACCGGGCAGCCCAAGGGCGTCGGCATCTCCCGCCGGGCCGTCGCGAACCTGCTCGCGTCGTTCCGGCGCGCCTTCGGGCTCGGCAGCGGCGACCGCTTCGTCGCCGTCACCACGCTGTCGTTCGACATCGCCCTGCTCGAGCTGCTGCTGCCCGCGGCCTGCGGCGCGGACCTGGTGATCGCGACCGCCGAGGAGGCCCGTGAGCCCGACCGGCTGCGGGCGCTGATCGAGCAGACGGGCGCGACCGCGATGCAGGCGACGCCGCAGACCTGGCGCATGCTGGAATCGGCCGGCGGCGTGCCGGCCGGCCTTCGGCTGCGGCTCTGCGGCGGCGAGCCCCTCCCGGCCGACCTGGCGGGCCAGCTGATGGCGCCCGGCGTCACCCTGTGGAACCTCTACGGCCCTACCGAGACCACGGTCTGGTCGGCGGCCGGCGTGGTCACCAGCGCGGCGAGGGCGGCCGAGATCGGGCCGCCCATCGACCACACCCGGGTGTACGTGCTGGATGAGCGGCTGATGCCGGTGCCGGCCGGGGTCGTGGGCGAGGTCTGCCTGGCCGGCCGGGGCGTCGCGCGCGGCTATCACGGCCGGCCCCTGCTCACCGCGCGGTCGTTCCGGCCGGATCCGTGGAGCGACGAGCCAGGGGCCCGCCTGTACCGGACCGGCGACCTCGGCCGGTGGCGCGACGGCGCGGGCCTGGAGCTGATCGGCCGGAACGACCACCAGGTGAAGATCCGCGGCTTCCGGATCGAGCTCGGCGAGATCGAGGCCGTGCTGCGCGCGCACCGTGACGTGCGGCAGGCGGCCGTCGTCACCGCCGCCCGGGCCGGCGAGCCCGCGCTGGCCGGGTACGTCGTGCCGCGCCGGGGCAGCGCCCTGGCCGCGCCCGGCGCCGACGTGCTGGCGGAGCTGCGGCCGCACCTGCGCGCCGCGCTGCCCGACTACATGATCCCGGCGCTGATGATCACGCTGCCCGCGCTGCCGCTGACGCCGAACGCGAAGGTGAACCGGGCCGCGCTGCCCGCCCCGCAGTGGGATGCCCCGCCGTCCGCGGCCGGCCACGCGGCGCCCCGGAACCCGGTCGAGGCGACCCTCGCCCGGATCTGGGCCGACCTCCTCGCCACCGGGGCGGCGGTCGGCGTGCACGACAACCTGTTCGCCCTCGGCGGTCACTCGCTGACTGCGACCAGGTTCGTCGCCCGCGTGTCCGACACGTACGGCGTGAGCCTGCCGGTGCATCACGTCTTCGCCAGCCCGACGATCGCGGAGCTAGCCGAGGTGGTCGCCGCCGACCCGGATTTCGGGGCCACCGCGGGCCCGGCCCGGCACGCCGAGCTGGACGCGCTCAGTGACGAGGACCTGGACGAGCTGCTGCGCGCGGCACTCGCCCAGCGCAACCGGCGGCAGGCGATCGCGGGCGACCAGGATTCGTAACGCTGCCCGCGGGGCCGGCGCCGCAGGCAGCGGCATCCGGTTCCGGGGCGGGTTACCGGGCGCGTTCCCGGGGCGGATTCCCGGGGCCGTGAGCACATCTGGTCCCAGCGCCTCCAAAATTGGCTCAATAGCCCCCGAATCTGGTCCAACCAGCGGGGCGGCTGGGGCGTCCATAGGTACAGGCACGGCGGAGTCCCGGCACGGCGGAGTCCCGCCGTGCGACGCAGCGAGGTTAAGGCGGTACGCGGCGATGAAGATGCCGGCGATGAAGAAGTCACTGGGCCGGGTGGCGGCGCTGGCCGGCCTCCCCGTGCTGCTGCTGGCGCTCGGGGCGGGCCTTGGCGCGGGCAGCGCCGCAGCGCAGCCAGCGAGCGGGAACCCGCCGCCTCCGAAGGGGTTCGAGGCGGACTCGGCCAGCTTCGTGTCGGCGCAGACCGGGTTCGTGCTGGGCGCCCGCGGCTGCAGCAGGCTGCCGTGCCGGGCGCTGCTGGAGAAGACCGTCAACGGCGGCAGGACCTGGGCCAAGGTGCCCGCGCCCGCGGTCCAGCTCGTCCCGACGTACACCACCAGTCCGGCATCCGCGGTGAGCACGGTCCGGTTCGAGAACGCCAGCGACGGCTGGCTGCTGGGTCCCGCGCTGTGGGCCACCACCGACGGCGGCGCGACGTGGCACCGGATGTCGCTTCCGGGCGAGGTCATCGCGCTGGCCGCGTCCGACGGCGAGGTCTTCGCGGTGGCGCAGCCGGCCGACGGCGGCCTCTATCAGGCCAGGCTGTATGACAGCGGTGTCGGCACTACCACGTGGAACCTCGTTCCCGGCATCGCCCCGCAGAACGCGCTGACCGTGTTCGGTCATTCTGTCTGGGCCGGCGTTGCGTCCGGTGCGGACGGGGGCCTGTGGACATCCGCCGACAGCGGCAAGCACTGGTCCGGCCTGCCGTTCCGCTGCCCCTCCGGCGTCATCTCCGCCAGCGCGGTGGCGGCCGCGTCGGCGGCCAGGGTCGCGATCGGGTGCTCCGACCAGGGATACCCGCAGCCCGGCCAGAGCATCAAGAAGGTCTACACGTCCGCCAACGGCGGGCGCACCTTCCACCTGGCGGGCTCGCCCCCGATAGCTGGCCAGGTCGGCACCCTGGCCATGCCGCCGGGACGCCCGCAGGTGATCACGATGTCGGCCGCCAGCGGCGCCACCTACCTGTACCGGTCCGCCGATGGCGGCGGGACCTGGGCGGCCACGGTGTACCTCGACGGCGGCCTGGACACCCGTGACCTGGCCTATGTCTCCCCCGCCACCGGTTACGTGATCCACTTCAGCGGCGGCCCGGTGATCGCCTACACCGATGGCCTGCTGAAGACCTCGGACGCCGGGGCGACCTGGACGGCCGTGCCCATCCCCTGACCCGGTCCGAGCCCCGGGCCGGCGGCTGCCGCGGTGCGCGGAACGATCGACCACTGGGGATCGTTCATCGGGGACGGCAGCACCGAAAGCAGCGAGAGCCCGGCGCTCAATCTGGTGGTGAGTAGGCGTAGAGGGTGCCGCCCGAGGCGAAGTAGAGCGTCCCGACTGCCACGGCTGATGAGTCCTGGATCTCCCCGGTGGTAGCGGCGGAGAAGATCTGGGCCCCGCTTGCCAGGCTGTACCCGTATTCATGGTCAGTGAGGTCGCCGACGAACAGCACCTGGTTGCCGGGGCCGCCGGAGACCGCAGGGGAGGCCTGGATCGTCCCGCCCGGCTTGGCGTGCCAGATAACGGCGCCGGTCGTGGCGTTGAACGCGAACACCGACCCGGCGAAGCCCACCACAAGGGTGTTACCGCTCAGCGCCGCCTCAGAGACGGCGAGGGAGTTCGTGCTGCCGGCGCCCAGGGTGTAGGACCAGATTTGCGTGCCGGTGAGCAGGTTGAGCGCGTATTCGACGCCGTCCTTGCCGTCGATGTACACGACGCCGTCGGCGAAGCCGTTGCCGCCGGGCGCACTGATGGTGGGGCCGGCTCCGACGTCCTGGTCCGTGCCGGTCTGCACCGTCTGGAAACGCCAGAGCCGGGCGCCGGTGACGGCGTTGAGAGCGTAAACGGCGCCGTCGGGGTTGCTGGTGCCGAACACGACGGCCCAGGTGCCGCTGCTGTCCTGGGCGAGCGCGGGCTCGTCCCAGACGCCGGTCATCGTGCCGTTCGTCCCTTTGTTCGCCCAGTTGTCGTACGCCCATCGTTCCTTGCAGTTTCCGGCGGTGTTGCCAACGCCGGTGATAGCCCACATGTGGCCGGCGTTTTGCGCTTCGGTCGGCGAGGAGACCCCGGCGTCGCCGAAGAACACGGTCGGGCCCGTCCCGTCGACGCTGCCGACCACGGGCGAGGAGAAGATGCGGCCAGGTTTCTTGGCCGGCGGCATGACGGGCACGGTGAAGGTGCACTGCACGGCCCCGGTGGCCGCGTCAAGCGCCTCAAGGTTTCCGTCGTTGTTTCCGAAGTACACGGTGTTGCCGTACACGGCGGGCGATGAGAACACGTCGGGAGTCACCGACCGCCGCCAGACCAGCGTCCCGGTCGAGGCGTTGAACGCCGACACGACCCCCGTGTAGGTCACGTAATAGACGATCGTCTCTTTCAGCGCAGCGTTATAAGCGACGGCCGGCGACGGCTGATCGGATGCGGTGCCCAGCGGCTGTGACCACCGCTTGGCCAGGCCTGGCGCCGTCGATGCCCCGATGGCGGTGTCAGACGACACCCCGGAATGCAGCGGATCATGACCGAACATCGGCCAGTAGTCGCTGGCGGCAACCGCGCGAGAAGCCGCCCCTGCCGTGCTGACCGGCCCCAGCATCGCAGCGCTGACAAGGACCGCCACCACAAATAAGGCCGGTGAGTACCTGAGCCGACGATGCATATCCAAGCCCCCGATCCGTATCGGCTATTTCAGATTTCTTCGCACCATAGCTCCCTGGATGCCGGGGGTCCACCCTCGCGGGATTGCCGTTGGCGGGACGGTGGGCCGGGAACTGCGACAGCGAGGCATCACCTGCTAGTCTTCTAGAACACTAGAAGAGGAGAAACGGAGCGATGATGGCCGGACGATTTCAGAACGCCGCAGTCGCCGCGGTACCGGATGTCACGCCCGCCAGCGCGCCGGACGCCGCGGTGACGAGCCAGCCGTGGGCGATGGGCGATCCGGGGCCACGCGGCCGGTTCGGGTCATTCGGCGGGCGTTTCGTCCCCGAGGCGCTCGTGCCGGCGTGCGAGCAGCTCGAGGCGGCTTTCCGGGCGGCCTGGGCCGATGCGGGCTTCCGGGCCGGGCTGGCGGGCATGCTGCGCTCCTACGCTGGCCGGCCGACCCCGGTCACCGAGGCGGCCCGCCTGTCCGAGGCGCTGGGCGTGCGGGTGCTGCTCAAGCGCGAGGATCTCGCCCACACCGGCAGCCACAAGATCAACAACGCGCTGGGCCAGGGGCTGCTGGCCCAGCGGATCGGCAAGGCCGCGCTAGTCGCGGAGACGGGCGCGGGCCAGCACGGGGTCGCAACGGCGACAGTAGCCGCGCACCTGGGCCTGGGCTGCACGGTGTACATGGGGGCGAAGGACATCGCGCGGCAGGAACTCAACGTGTTCCGGATGGAACTGCTCGGGGCGGCCGTGGTGCCCGTTACCTCGGGGGCGCGCACGCTCAAGGACGCGACCAGCGAGGCGCTGCGGCACTGGGTCACCACGGTGGATTCCACGCACTACTGCATCGGGTCGGTGCTGGGCCCGCACCCGTACCCCTGGCTGGTGCGGGAGTTCCAGCGGGTGATCGGGGACGAGGCGCGCGCCCAGTGCGCGGAACTTCTCTCCGGGGCCGGGCCGGACGTCGTCGTCGCATGCGTGGGCGGCGGGTCGAACGCGGCCGGGACATTCGCCGGCTTCGTCGCCACCCCGGCCCGGCTGGTCGGCGTCGAGGCCGCGGGCGGGGCGGCGGTGACGAACGGCCGCCCTGGCGTGCTGCACGGCTCCCTGTCGTCCTTCCTGCAGGACGAGGACGGCCAGATCGCCGAGGCGCGCTCCGTTTCCGCCGGGCTCGACTACCCCGGCGTCGGCCCGGAGCATGCCTGGCTGGCCGAGTCCGGGCGCGCCGAGTACCACACCGCGACCGACGAGGAGGCCGTGGCCGCGGCCGGGTTGTGCGCCAGGACCGAGGGCATCCTGCCCGCGCTCGAGTCAGCTCACGCCCTGGCCTGGGTGCACCGCGCCGCCCGCGCCGGGGACGTGGCCGGCGGCGCGACAGTGCTGATCACCATGTCCGGCCGCGGCGACAAGGACGCCGCCTGCCTGAAGGAGCTCGTCCGTGGCCGCCGTTGAGACCGCGCTGCGCCGCGCCCGCGCCGCCGGCCGGCCCAGCCTCGTCACCTACGTCACCGGCGGGATCCGCGAGGACTGGACGGACCTGCTGGCCGCCATGATCGAGGCCGGCGCCGACGCGGTCGAGATCGGCCTGCCGTTCTCCGACCCCATGCTGGACGGCCGCACCATCCAGCAGGCCTCGGCCGCCGCCATCAGCCGCGGAGCGACCACGGCCAGCATCCTCGGCCAGCTCAGCGCGGCCGCCGGCGGCGTCCCGCTGATCGCGATGACCTACGCAAACCACGCCTACTCCCGCGGCCTGCCCGCGTTCTGCCGCCAGCTCGCGGACGCGGGGCTCGGCGGGGTGATCATCCCCGACCTGCCCGCGGCCGAGGCCGACGACTACCTTGAGGCCGCCGGACAGGCAGGCCTGGACGCCACCTTGATGGTGGCCCCCGTCACCGGGCAGGAGCAGGTCAAGGCCATCGCCGTGCGCACGCGCGGTTTCCTGTATGTCATGAGCGTCATGGCCACCACGGGAAACTCCCGCGTGAGCGGCGACACCGCCGGCTGGGCGGTCGCCGCCCGCGCCCGCCGCCACAGCCCCCGGCCGGTGCTGATCGGCTTCGGCATTGACACCCCCGGCCGGGCCGCCGCCGCGGCCCGGCACGCCGACGGCGTCATCGTCGCCTCCGCGCTGATGCGCCGCGTCCTGGACGGCGCCAGCAGCGGCTGCATCGGCCGCGACGTGGCCGCGCTGCGCACCGCGCTCGACCAGGCCCGCCCGTGAGCACGGCCCGCCGGACGGCTGATGACCGGCAGCCCAAGTACCTGCGCATCCACGGCGCCCTGCGGGACCGGATCACCAGCGGCCGTTGGCCCGCTGGCAGTCCGCTGCCCTCCCAGCGCGAGCTGGCCGGCGAGTTCGGCGTCAGCATCATGACCCTTCGGCAGGCACTCCAGCTGCTCGCCGACGACGGGCTCATCGACGCCCGCCACGGCAGCGGCACCTACGTGGCCTCCCGGTACGCCTACGGCCTCGGTCACCTGCGCAGCTTCGCCGCCGACCTCGCCGCCCAGGGCGCGCGGATCACCACCCGGCTGCTCGCCGCGGACACCGTCGCGGCGCCGGACGATGTCGGCGCCCGCCTCGCCGCGGCCGGCCGGGTCCTCCGGCTGCGCCGCCTGCGGCTGGCCGACGGCCGGCCGGTCATCGTCCAGACGTCCTATCTCCCGGCGCGGCTGGCCGCGGCCCTGGATCCCGCCGACCTCTGCCGCCGGGGGCTGTACACCGTCCTGGCCGAGCATGGCCGCGCGATCGGCCGGACCAGCGAGACCATCACCCCCGCGGCCCTGAGCGCCCGCGACGCTCATGACCTCGACCGGGCCGAGGCCAGCCCGGCGCTGCTCAGCCACCAGGTCAGCTTCACCACGGCCGGCCTCCCCGTCGTCGACGACCACGCGCTGCTGGCCGGCGACAGCGTGGCCATCACCGCGAACCGCGCCGCCGGCCACCTCGACGTCCGCTACACGCTCGCCACCCGCTGAGGCCGCGCGTCATGGCGTCAGCCCGAAGGGCGGGTACCGATCCGTGACCAGGGTGAACGCGTAGGCGACGACGCGGTTGTTCCAGCGGAAGACGCCTTCGACGAAGGTGAAGATGCCGCGCGGGTACCGGCCGGTGAACAAGATGGCAAACCAGGCCACGATCACTGCGAGGAACGCGGCGATATCCAGGAAGAGCAGCACGATGTAATGCGGGATGGCCAGCAGCCATTTGACCAGCGGCAGCCACCGGTTGAGGTCGGCAGCTGCGTCCGGATAGGCGTAGTCCAGCTCGACCCACTGGTGCTCGTCAGTGGACGGGTAGCTGTCATTCATCAGGGCCAGGTAGGTTCCGACCCGGTTGCCGAACCGCTGCAGCTCGATATTCCAGTCGAACCACCACCGGGGATACTTCTGCCTGAACAAGATCATCAGCAGCGGGGCGAGGAACAGCAGTCCGCCCGCGGTCACGCCCCCGTGGATCATGGTGCTCTCGTGGATCATGCTGGAGTGGCGGCTTCCCGTCGCCTGCCCGGTTCCGCCCCACAGGGTATCGAGCACGATCAGGATCGGGATGCTCACGAAGATACGGAAGAACGACGTCAGCCGGTTAAGCGGCCTGTCCGGGTAATCGACGGCGAAGTGAACCGGATACTCAGCTGGATTCGGACTCTGATCCGCGGTCATGTTGTTCTCCTCCTGGCCAGTTCCGGTACGTCAAGCATGTCGCTCCAGACGTTAGCGTCTTCCTGCTGGCCAGGAGGATTGCGACGCTGGTGAATGGTCGCCAGTTAAGGCGCGGGAAGGGCGGGGCTGCTGTCAGCTGCCATGCCCAGGCCGGTGTCGCGGCTGCCGGAATTCGTCGGGGTGTAGTACCACAGGTCGTTGTTGTTGGCCTGGAACGCTGCCTCGGGGCTGCCGCTGGCGGACGCCGTGATGGCGGGGCTGCTGGCGGCGTCCATGCCCAGGCCGGTGTCACGGCTGCCGGAGTTCGTCGGGGTATAGAGCCACAGGTGGAAGTTGGTGGCCTGGAACGCTATCTCGTAGCCGCCGCCGGGCAGGGACACGATGGCGGGGCTGCTTTCGATATCCATGCCCAGGCCGGTGTCACGGCTGCCGGAGTTCGTCGGGGTGTAGTACCACAGGTGGTTGTTGTTGGCCTGGAACGCTATCTCGGGACTCCCGCTGGAGGTGGCCGTGATGGCGGGACTGGTGTCGGCGTCCATGCCCAGGCCGGTGTCACGGTTGCCGGAATTCGTCGGGGTGTAGTACCACAGGTGGTTGTTGTTGGCCTGGAACGCCACCTCGTAGCTGCCGCCGGATATGGCCGTGATGGCCGGGCTGGTTTCGGGGTCCATCCCCAGGCCGGTGTTGCTGCTGCTGCCGGTGCTGGGGTTGTACAGCCACAGGATGCGGGTATTGGCCTGGAACGCTATCTCGTAGCCGCCGCCGGACAGGGACACGATGGCCGGGCTGGTGCCGGCTTCCATGCCCAGGCCGGTGTCCCGGCTGGCGCCGGTGCCGGGGTCATAGAGCCACAAGTGATTGTTCGTGCCCTGGAACGCCACCTCGCCGCTGGCCGCGATGGAGGGGCCGGTGTCGCCGGCCATGCCCAGGCCGGTGTCACGGTTGCCGGAGTTGGCCGGGGTGTCGTACCACAGGTGATCGTTGTTGGCCTGGAACGCTATCTGGTAGCCGCCGCCGGGCGACACGTAAATATAGTGCTCCCCGCTGCCCCAGATACTCGCCGCCCAGGATGCGGGCGAGATGTTGTTGACCTGCTGGACGGAGATGTTCGTCGTCCCCGCGAAGTCGCCGTTGACCAGGTCCAGCGTTCCGTTCGCATTGACTCCGACAACGATCCCGACGTGATCCGCGTACGTCGAGTTCGGTACCGTGTCGGACGCGGGGTAGAGGACGATGGCGTCCCCGACCTGGGGTGTGCCCGAGTCGAACGAGGGATGCTGGCCCTGGTCGAGCGCCCACGCATAGAAACTGGCCGAACTGGGGGTCAGCGCGCTCAGGTCCGCCGTGACCCCGCCCTGCTCCCATACCCACTTGGTGAAGTCAGCGCACCATTCCTCGTTCCTGTCCTGGACCTTGAACTTGGGATCGGTGCCGCACCCAGAACTGCTCGCCCCGACGCCGACCAGCGCAGTGAACGGATTGCAGTCGAAACTGAAGCTCGTGCTTGCGGGAGTGTCGGCCACGCCAACGTTCTGCTGCGCTATCTCGGCGATTGTCTGGGGGTCGACCGCCCCGGGGATACCGGGGGCGGCGACGCGCCTGGGCCGCGCGGCGTTGCCGCTGATCCCGCCGCAGTCCGAACTGCTGGCATCCCATGAGCTGCGCACGGCAGCGGGCAGGCTGGCCGAGCATGAGACCGGCTGGCTGCCGTATCCGGCCATCCTCCACCGGGAGGTCTCGCGCCTGCTGAACACGCCGATGCTGCCGCCGTCCTGGAAGCCGAGCAGCACCCTGGCGCTGGCGCGATCCGACGGCAGGAAACTGGCCGTGGCCCAGTAAGTCCTGGTCGCTCTTACATAGGCGGTTCGCACGCTGCCCGGCCGCACGCCCGACACGTCTCCCGCCGGGATGTGCCGGAACGAGGCGTATGCGGCGACCAGGGCGCGGGCAGTCCGCGACGCGACCTCGGTTCCTTGCGCACGATCAGTGCCGTGCGCACGCGAATGCTGACCGGGAGCGGCCGCTCCCGTGGGGCTGACCGAGGCAACCGCCGCTGGCCCGCTGCCCACCACAGCTACCAGCACCGCCACCGGAATCCATGATCGGATTATTCTCCGCATCCCGACCGCACCCTTCATAGCGCTACCCGAACTCACCATCAATGACGCCGGGACATCCGCCAGCACTGACCTGGCACATTCCGGGCATGAACTATTGCCGGGGCGTGCATTACCAACCAGCCTGGCGTTCTGATGTATTTGCGCTGGCACTTTCCCGACACGGATGTGATGCTAATGACGCATGATGGCCGCGCACCAGGAAATTTAACCGGAATTCTGACCGGCAGCTTTGCCCGGCTGCCTGGTGGTTACGGCGTGATCGCGATGGCGAATATGCCGTCGCCGACCGTGATGGGCGGGCCGGCCGTGCCGGTGGCGGTCCGGATCGGGGTCACGGTGCGCCCGAGGTAGTTGGCGACGTAGGCGGTCGCGCCGTTGGGCGTGATCGCGATGGGCCCGGCGCCGCCGATCTTGATGGGCTGGCCGGCCGTGTTGGTGGCGGTCCGGATCGGGGTGACGGTGCGCGAGCCAAGGCTGGCGAGGTAGGCCGTGGCCCCGTTCGGCGTGATCGCGATCCACTCTCTCGCGTCACTGCCAGGGCCTCCGGCGCTGATGGGCTGGCCGGGGGTGTTGGTGGCGGTCCGGATCGGGATCACGGTGTGCCCGATGATGCTGGCGACGTAGGCAGTCTGCCCGTTCGGCGTGATCGCGATGGCGGTGGGGTTGTTCCCGGCCTTGATGGCCTTGCCAGGAGTGTTGGTCGCGGTCCGGATCGGGGTCACCGTGCCGGAGCCTTCGTTGACGACGTACGCCGTATGCCCGTCCGGCGTGATCGCGATGAACGCGGGAAGGTACCCGACCTTGATGGCCTTGCCGGGCGTGTTGGTCGCTGTCCGGATCGGGGTCACCGTGCCGGAGCCCTGATTGACGACGTAGGCGGTCCGCCCGTCCGGCGTGATCGCGATGGCGAAGGCGCCAGTGCCGACCCTGATGGGCTTGCCCGCGGTGTTCGTCGCGGTCCGGATCGGCGTCACGGTGTCACTGCCGGCGGCGCCGTTCACGACGTAGGCGGTCCGCCCGTTCGGCGTGATCGCGATCGCGAGGGGGGACGCGCCCACCTTGATGGGCTTGCCCGCGGTGTTCGTCGCGGTCTGGATCGGGGTCACCGTGCCGGAGGTTTCATTGACGACGTAAGCGGTCTGACCGTGCGCAGTGATCGCGATCGCGGCAGGGAGCCTGCCGACCTTGATCGCCTTCAGGGCCGTGTTCGTCGCGGCCCGGATCGGGATCACCGTGCCCGAGCCGCTGGCGGCATAGACGGTGACCGGCTGAGCTGCCCGGGCCGGGGATGCCGCGCCGGCCGGGCCAGCGGCTGCCGGACCGGCTAAGGCAGCCCAGACCAGCGCTCCCGCCGCCGCGGCGGCGCCCAGCGCGAGGATGATCGGTGTGCGCATCACATGAGCCTTCCTGCCATATCAGGCCAGCCAGCAGGCCGCTGGCCATACGACGACGGCGCCGCCACCCCTTATGACGTCTGGCACGGCGAGAGGTTGCGGCGACCGAGTCTCACGGGCCGGAGGACGCCGGCTCGCCACCGAAGAAGGTGCTCCACGGCATGTCCAGGCGCTTCTCCAGGCTGACTACCTCGTGCAGGTGGCGTAGCAGGGGGAATTCCCCGGCGCCGATGACGCCTCGCTCCGTGAGCTTGGGCAGCGCATCACCGACCACGCGGATCGCGGCCGCACCCTCCAGGGTGATGCGGTCCAGTGCCTCCCACGCCGCGGTGAAGCTCATGCCCTCACCGACCAGCCGCCCGACCCGGACATTGCGGCCCCCGGTGCTGGTGACGTACATGTCACCGATGCCCGGCAGCACTAGCAGCGTCTCGGCGCTGCCCCCGGCGACCTGCACCATCCGGCTGGTCTCGAGCGCCCCCTCGGCGAACAGCGCCGCCTCGTAGTTGTGATTGCGATACGGGCTGCCTGACTCGCCGCGCGCCTTCAGCACTCCCTCGGCCAGCCCCACCCCGAAGGCGAAGCAGTTCTTCAGCGCCGCGCACACCTCCGCGCCGACCAGGTCAGTCGTCGTCCAGACGTGGTAGCGGTCCGTACGGAACGTCCGGGCGAGCATGTCCACCGCCACCTGGTCGTCTCCGGCGAATAGCAGGCAGCTGTCCCGCCGCACTGCCACCTCGCCCGCGATTGACGGCCCGACGATCGCCGCCCAGGGGATCTGGGCGCGCAGGTCCGGCGGCAGGTGCTGCGCGAGCACGTCCGGCAGGATGCGCAGGTCGCCATTGTCGGCAGCGGCCAGCCCCTTGGTGACTGAAAGGACCGGCACCCCCGGGCGAAGGTGCGGCGCCAGGTGCTCGCTGGCCCACTCCACGCCGAACGAGTTCACCCCGGACATCACGATGTCCGCGCCCGCAAAGGCCGCCGCGATGTCCTCCAGCTGATACGCGGTGACCTCCGCGGGCAGCTCGAGGCCTAAGCCGGGATGGCGCCCCGTCTTCTGGATGGTGTCGATGATGTCGCGGTCGAGATGGGTCCCGACAAGATGAACCTGGTGGCCGTTGTCGCACAGCGGAATCGTGAGGGCGGAGGCCATGACCCCGGCGCCGAGTGCGGCGATCACTGCTGGACTCCCCGGTCGAGGTGCCGGACCGTCTCATGGAGCAGGTCTTTCATCGCCGGGTACGAGCGGATGTACTTGTCCAGGTAGAAGGCGTATTCCTCATGCCGGGCATGGTCGGGCTCGATGACCCGGTCGGTGTGCACCATGCCCTCGGCGGCCGACTGGATGTCCGGGTAGATGCCGGCGCCGACCGCGGCGAGCATCGCCGCGCCGAGGGCCGAGCCTTCGGAGACCTTGGTCATGGCGATCGGCACGTCCGAGACGTCGGAATGCATCTGCATCCACAGGTCGCTCTTGGTCGGGCCGCCGGTGACCACGATCTGCTGCGGCTCGAAGTTCGAGCTGCGCATCGCCTGGAAGACGGTCTCCGTGCCGTAACAGATGCTCTCCAGCAGCGCGCGGAAAACATGCCCGGGGGTGTGACCAACCGATAGCCCCCAGAGCATTCCGCGGGC
>JBEKFH010000002.1:0-58119 GCA_050013415.1 Streptosporangiaceae bacterium
GTCATCGACGGGCCGGACACCGTGGTCGCCGGCGAGCAGGCCCGTTACCGCATCCCGGCGTCCTGCGGCCGGAACGTGGTGTCGTGGGCGGTCGGCGGCGGCCCGGTGGCGCAGGCCCCCGATCCGGCCCATCCGGGCGAGTTGCTGCTGATCGCCGACCAGCCCGGTGACCTGGCGGTCACCGCGCGAGTGCGCGAGGGCCTGACGCAGCACCGCGTGACGAAGACGGTCACCGCCGTGCCGGGCGTGACGCCAGCGCCGCCCGTCGCGCTGCGGCTGTTCCTGAACGCGTGGGGACTGGTCGTCGTCATCGTGCTGATCACCGGATTCGCCGGAGCCCTCGACGCCCTGGGCGACCTCTCCTCCGCCGACTTCATCGCGCTGGTCGCGCCGCTGGCCGCGCTGCTCGCCGTGGTGGCCGTCGCGCGGGGAGCAGATGACCCAGGCAGCCGCCCCGGCACCGGCACGCTCAGGCCCAGAGCCTGAGGCTGAGCATTGCCCAGCGTCCCTCGGATGACAGGCCCGGGTCCGGCGGATGAACTACGCGGCTGACGGACCTACAAGCCGGTCACCGTCACCGGCACGGTGCTGTCGAGGCTGAGCGAGCCGTCGCCGAGCTCGCCGTCGGCGTTGAGGCCCCAGCACTGCGCCTGCTCGGCATTGTTCAGCGCGCAGGTGACCTCCCCGCCGCCGCCGACGGCGGAGACGGACGAGCCGTCCGAGGCGAGCCCGGATACCGTGACCGGGACCAGGCTGGTGGCCGTCGAGCCGTCCCCGAGCTCGCCGACCGTGTTGTAGCCCCAGCACTGCACCTCCCCGGTGTCCAGGACCGCGCATGCGTGGGCGTCGCCAGCGGTGATCGCCAGTACCCCGCCGGACAGGCCGGTGACCGGGGTCGGCACGTGGGCGTTGGTCGTCGTCCCGTTGCCCAGCTCACCGAACTGGTTGTCCCCCCAGCAGCTCACCGCGCCCGCGATGGTGAGGGCGCAGCTGAAGTCGTCACCCAGCGCAACCTGGACGACGCCGGACAGGTTCTTCACGGCGACCGGCAGCGACCGGTCGCTCGTCGTGTTGTCGCCGAGCTCGCCGCTGGCGTTGGCGCCCCAGCATTTCACCGTCGCTGACGCGTTGGCGAGCAGCGCGCAGGTGTGGCCGCCGCCGGCCGCGATCTGCGCGAGCTTGGCCGGCAGCGACTGCACGGCCACCGGCGTCAGCCGCTCGGTGGTAGTGCCATCGCCGACGTCACCGTGGAAGTTATCGCCCCAGCAGAAGGCGCCGCCGTTGTGCACGAGTGCGCACACGTGACGGGCGCCGCTGCTGATCGCCTGGACCGCCGTAAGTCCGCTCACCACGACTGGGGTCCCCTGGTTGACGTGAGAGTTGTCGCCGACCTCGCCCCAGGTGTTGTCACCCCAGCAGGCCAGCCTCCCGGCCGTGGTGAGCGCGCAGCCGCCGTAGCCGGCGACAACCTGGGCCACTCCGCCGGCCGGCAGGCCCTTCACCGCCACGGCCGAGGTGCGCATGGACAGCATGGAGCCGTCGCCCGGGAAGTCACCCCAGCAAGCGGCGTTCAGGGTGACGGTCAGCGCGCAGCCAGTCTGGACTCCGGCCGAGACCTCGTCGGCCGATCCTGCCGCCGCCGGCAGGCCGATCACCGTTGCGGGGATGGCCCGGTCCAGTGTCGTGCCGTCGCCGAGTGCCCCGAAGGTGCCCTCGCCCCAGCACTTCAGCTGTAGCGAGAACAGCACCAGGCAGGCATGGTGCGCGCCGGCCGAGATCTGCTCCGGCAGGAAGGGCCCTGCTCCGGTCGGTGGTATCTGCAGCCCGAAGACGGGGACCGGGACGGCCACGTCTAGGTCGAAGCTGCCATTCCCCAGCTGCCCGTGCCCGTCAGCGTCGCCCCAGCACTGCGTGGCCGAGAAGGCCCCGACCAGGGCGCAGCCGTAATCCTCGCCGAGGCTGACCTGCTCGACGCCGCTGGTCAGGCCGGAGACCTGGGCCGGCGTAAGAGCGTTGGCAAAGGTCCCGACGCCCAGCTGGCCGACGCCGTTCTCGCCCCAGCATTTGAGATCGCCGCCGGTCAGGATGGCGCAACTGTCGTCGGCGCCCGCCGCGATTGCGACAACGCCGCTGTCCAGGCCGGTGACCTGCACCGGGACGTCGCTGTCCGTAGTGGTTCCGTTGCCAAGGCCGCCGAAGGTGTTGGATCCCCAGCACTTCACGCCACCGCTCTTCAGCAGCGCGCAGGCATGGAAGTAGCCCGCGGCCACCGCCACGACTCCGGTCAGTCCCTTCACCACTTTCGGCGTGCTCGCGTCGGCCGTCGTGCCGTCACCCAGCTCGCCGTAGTTGTTGTCGCCCCAGCACTCGGCCTGCTGGGAGATGGTCACGGCGCAGGTCAGATCCCGCCCGGCCGAGACCTGCCCGGCCTTGATGCCCTTGACCTGCGCCGGCACTGGCACGCTCGTGGCGGTCGTTCCGTTGCCCAGCTCGCCGAAGGCGTCCGACCCCCAGCACCATACGTTCTGCGTGACGTCGATGGCGCAGCTGTGCGCGTATCCGGCGGCGACCGACAGCGCCGGCGGCAGCTGCTGCACCTGGACGGGGACCGTTGAGCTGCCCCCGCTGTCGCCCAGCTGGCCGGTGACGTTGTTGCCCCAGCACCAGACGGTCTCGTCCGGCATGACGGCGCAGCTGTGATTGCCCCCGGCGGAGACGATCGGGAAGGTGATCGCGCTGGCGGGCGCAGGGCTGGCGGCGGTGCCGGCCAGCGCGGCGGCCAGCGTCGCCGCCGCCGCGACGGTCGCCGTGGCTGCCCGACGGGTGAATCCTGGCCGGCGGTATCGCGGGCGCACGGTAGCAGCTGCCATGATGACTCATCTCCTGCGCAGTTCTCCTGTGCAGCGGGCATCCCCTGCACAACGGGCAGCCGGCCTGGCTCACCGGCCTGCCCTGACGCTAGGTCAGGCGGACGCCGGGTCGCGTCGGGGAAAACCCTTGGCTTACTCGCCGCCGGTGGTGGTGTCGGCAACGCGCCTCGGTCAGGGTCCGAGGTGACGTGTGAGCTCGGCCCGTGACCGGATGCCGAGCTTGCGGTAGACGCGGGACAGGTTCGCCTCGACAGTCTTGCCGGAGAGGAACAGCCGCGCCGCGATCTCGTGGTTGCGCAGGCCCTCAGCCGCCAGCCCGGCGACCTCGCGCTCAGTCGGGGTCAGCTGGCCGGACTCGCCGCGCCGCCCGGCGGCCCGCCGCAGCTCGTCGCGCGCCACCGCCGCCCAGCCGGCCGCGCCCGCGGACTCGGCCAGCCGGGCCGCCTCGGCCAGGCTGGACATGGCGAGCTGCCGCTCGTTGCGGCGCCGCTGCAGCCGCCCGAGCGCCAGCAGCGTCCGGGCCTCCTCGCCCGGCATGGCCAGGCTGCGATGCGCGTCCATCGCGCGGCGGTAGTCGGCCAGGGCGTCGTCCAGCCGGCCGCTCGCGGCGTTCAGCAATCCCCGGCAGCGCGCCGAGACGGCCAGGATCCACGGCCGCGGGAGGGCACTGGCCCGGGCCTCCAGCTGCATCACCAGTCGCTCCGCGCGTTCAAGATCACCAAGCCCGATCACCGCCTCGACGTGATCGGGGTGGAACCTGTCGGCGGCGGGCTCCCTGAAGTGCAGGGACTCCACGATCTCGGCGGCGCGGGAAAACTGCCTGTCGGCCTCGGCGAGATCGCCCGCGGAAAGGGCGGCCAGGCCCAGCACGGCCCTGGCCATGCCCTCCAGCGTGATGTCCGGATGGGCGTCGAGCCGGGCCAGTATTTCAGCCCCCGCCGCTCGTGCCTCCGCTGTCTCGCCGGCCCGCGCGTGCACCTGCCCCTGGGCCCACTGCGCCATGTTGAGATAGGTCTCCTGCTCGGTCTGCTCGGCGAGATTGACCGCCTCCCTTGCCAGTTCCCTGGCCCGGTCCATGTGCCCGGTCATCGCCTCGATCACCGCGATGTGGGTCAGCACGCCGCTGGTGCTCGCCTCGTCACCGCGCTCGGAGAAGACCCGGAGCATGTCCTCGAAGAGCCGCCTGGCCATGTCGAAGTCGTCGAAATTCCGTGCCCAGTAGGCGGGGACCGTGCTCATCTCCCAGGCCGCCACTCCCTCCTGGAGCCGGATGCCCTCCTCGATGGCCTGGTGATCGGCGCCACGCCCGGCGTACAGCCGGAACAGCGCGACGTTGTGCAGGGCGAAGGAGTACAGCAGCGGATCGGTGTCGCGGTCGAGCAGCGCCAGGGCCGCCTCGCCGTGCTGCACGGAAAGATCACAGTCGTCCGAAAGCGCGGAAATCCGCGAATGGATGCGAGCCCGCAGCGAGCGGGTCTCGGCCTCGGCGAGTGCCTGCAGCAGCAGCGAGAGGCCGCGGTCTCCCTCGCTCTGGGTCCACAGCACGCTGCCGAGCTCGAGCAGGACCGATGCCCGGTCCTCGCCGGCTGGCAGCGTGAGCAGGGACCGCTCAAGCTCTGACCGGGCGCCGTTCGGATCACCGGCGAAGTAGCGGCTGTCGGCGAGCTCGAGCTCCCGCCGGACGAGCAGGTGGCGGTCCCCGGGCGGGGTCAGCTGGCAGGCGAGCTCCTTGAGCTCGACGGCCATGTCCGCGGCGCCGCGAGCCGACGCGGCCCGCGCCGCCTCATCGAGCACTGCCGCGGTGGACTCGTCCGGGCCCTCCGCGCCCAGCGCCCGGTGCCGTGCCCGCTCCTCCAGGCTCACCGCCAGGCCGGCCAGCTCGCGGTGCAGCCTGCGGCGCTGCCCGTCCGGCAGCGAGGAGTAGAGGACGGAGCCGAACAGGGGATGGGTGAACTCGACCCGCCCTCCTGGCCGCACCCGGACGATCGCCGCGCGCTCGGCCGGGGCCAGCGCGCGGAGGTCCAGGTTGTCGGCGGACGGCCGCGACATGGCTGCCACCATGGTCAGGGCCGCGCGAGTCGGCCCTGGCAGCCGGTGCAGCCGCAGCAAGGCGAGTTCGCGGTGGTTGCCGGGGACGGGCAGCGGCTGGCCCGGCGGCGCGGCCCCGACCCTGCTGATCTCGCGGGCGATCTCCAGGGCGTAGAACGGGTTGCCGCCCGCGGCCCGGTGGATCCGGACGAGCAGCGGGCGGGCGAAGGACGCGCCGAGCGTCTCCCGGAAAAGCCGGTGAGTGGCGGCGACCGTGAGCGGGCCGACCGGGATCCGGGCCAGTTCCTGATGGTCCACCGCGGACTCCAGCGCCGCCGGCCCGGCGGCGATCCGCTGCCCGGGAGCGTCCACGCGGACCGTGGCGAGCGCCCGCACCGGCCGGCCGTCCAGCCGCCGGAAGGCGAACGCCAGCGCCCTGGCCGATGCCGGATCGAGCCATTGCGCGTCATCCAGCGCCAGGATCACCCGCCCGCCGTCGGCCAGCAGCCCGAGCAGCGCGGTGAGCCCGGTGCCGACGGCGCGGGGCTCGAGATCGCCTTCTCCCGCTTCCTCCCGCAGCAGGGCGACCGCCAGCGGCCGCCGCTGGGGTGCCGGGAGGCTGCCGAAGGCCTCGTCGGGCACGGAGCGGAGGAGGTCGGCGAGCCCGACGTGAGACAGCGCCGCGTCAGACGGGGCGGGCCGGCACTGCAGGACCCGCCAGCCCGACTCGGCGGCGCGGCGGACCCCCGCTGCCCACAGCGTGGTCTTGCCGATCCCCGGTTCACCCTCGATCAGCAGCACCCTGGCCGCCCGGTCGGGGTGCTCGCCAGCACCGCCGGGGTGCTCGCCGGCCTCAGCCGCGCAGCCCAGCCATGCGTCGATCCTGCCCAGCTCAGCGTCCCGTCCCAGCAGCTCCATTTGGCTACAAGTGTGACTGGCGCTACCGCGGGAGTCGCGCGTTCGGCGACAATCTCATGCCGCCACGCGATTCAGCCGGGACGGTGGGCCGGTCGACCGGGACGGCCGGCCGGGCTGGCGATCGAGATCCAGCGGCCATTGTGCCTGGCGATCGCGACCGGGTAGTCGAAGCAGGCGCTGACCAGTTCCGTGGTGAGCACGTCGGCAGCCAGGCCGACGGCCACCGTCCGTCCGCCGCGGAGCAGGAGCGCGTGCGAGGTGCTGGCCGGCAGCTCCTCCAGATGGTGGGTGACCAGGACGGTGGCCAGCCCAGGCTGCCGCTCGCGGAGCTCGTCGATGGACGCCAGCAGCTGCTCGCGGCCTGCCACGTCCAGCCCGGCCGCCGGCTCGTCGAGCAGCAGGACGCGCGGCTCGGCCATCAGGGCCCGCGCGATCAGCGTTCGGCCGCGCTCACCCTGGGACAGGCCCGGCCAGCGAGCGCCGGCCAGGCGGCTCAGTCCCATCAGCTCGATGAGCGCGTCCGCGCGGCCCAGCTCGGCCTCGCCGGGCGTCCGGCGGGGCACCAGCTCGATGGTGCCGGTGGCACCGGTCAGCACGACCTCCCGCACGGTCCGCGCCGACCGCAGCGGATGGTGCGGGCTAACGAAGCCGATCCACGGACGCAGGGTGAACACGTTGACCCTGCCGAGCCGGTAGCCGAGAATCTCGACCTGGCCGCGGGTCGGATGAGCATAGGTCGCCAGCAGGCGCAGCAGGGTGCTCTTTCCCGCGCCGTTCGGCCCGAGCAGCGCCCAGTGCTCCCCGGCCCGCACCGTGAAGCTGACCTGGTCGAGCAGCAGCCGGTCGCCGAGCACCAGGTCAACGGCCTCGGCGCGCAGCACGACGTCTGCCCCGGCGTGGCCAGTGCAGCCGGTCACGGGAACCGCGCCCGCGGGGCGCCTGTCGTCCCGGTCACGGGAGCCGCGCCCCGCGGGGCGCCTGTCGTCCCGGTCACGGGAGCCGCGCCCCGCGGCTCGCGCGGCGTCCCGGTCATACCGTGGCGAACAACGGTGAGCTCAGGCTTCCAGTCCACGATGCTGCCTCCACCTACAGCCGCCGGCTCCCGCCCGGGTGGCCGGCTGGCGCCAGGTCACCGGCCCGGCCTGCCACGTCCAGCCCGGCCGCCGACAAAAGTTCACCGGGCCGGCTCGCCCCAGGTCAGGGCGGGCGTGCCAGCATAAACCAATGTCCTCGCCACGCCTGGAACGGGCGGTCGCTGGCGGCCTGGCCGGATGGGCGGCGGCCAGGCTGGCGGCCGCCGACCGCGCTGGGCCGCTGGAGGCGGCGGCGGTGCCGCTGATGTCGTTCACTCCGCAGGCCGCCGCTGCGGCCTGGCTGGCCGCGCTGCTCATGCGCGACCGGGGCGCGACCGCCACCGCCGCGCTCGCCGGGGCAGTCCTGACCGCCCTGGTGGTCCCGCGCGCCCTGCCGCGCCGCCAGCCGCCGGCCGCCGGGCCCGTGCTGCGCGTGCTGACCGCGAACCTGCTCGTCGGCCGGGCCCTCGCCGAGGCGGTCGTCGAGCTCGTCCGCGAGACGCGCGCCGACGTGCTGTTCCTGCAGGAGGTCAGCGGCGACGCGGCGACGCGGCTGAAGCGAGCCGGGCTGCACGAGCTGCTGCCGAATGAGGTGACCGACGTCCTGGCGGACGTCCCGCGGGGCAATGCCATCTACGCCCGCTACCCGCTGAGCGGCAGCCCGGCCATCGCGGCGACCTCAGCGGGGCAGCCCGCCGCCCGGCTTGACCTTCCGTCGGGCCAGTCCGTGCGGCTGATCTGCGTGCACACCACCCCGCCGACGCCGCGCTGGTACCGGCACGCTGTCCCGCGCTGGCGCGGTGAGCTGTCCGCGCTGCCGCCGCCGGGCGACCCGCCGGTGATCCTGGCTGGCGACTTCAACGCCACCCTCGACCACGCTCAGCTGCGTCGGCTGCTGCGCCTCGGTCATCGGGACGCCGCCAGCCAGAACGGCAACGGGCTGGTACCGACCTGGGGACCGGAGCCCCGCGGCCGCCCGCCCCTGCTGACCATCGACCATGTGCTCGCCGACCCGCGGTGCGCCGTGCGCGCCAGCTCGGTTCGCCGGCTGCCGGGCAGCGACCACCGCGCCGTCTACGCCGAGCTCCGCCTGCCCGGCCCCGCCTGACCTGCCCCGCCCCGGCTGACCGCCCGGCGCGCTGCACTGCGCCGCCCGACCCCGGCTGGCCTGCCCCGCCCCGGCTGACCGCCCGGCGCGCTGCACTGCGCCGCCCGACCCGGCTGACCTGCCCGGCCCCGGCTGACCTGGCCCGCCCGGGCTGACCGCCCAGCGGGCTGCGCGGCCCGGCCTGGACCGCGGCTCAGCTCATGCTGCCCGGCCTGGCCAGCGGCCAGCCGCCAGCCGCCAGCCTGGCGCTGACCCGGGCGACCTCGGAATCGGTTGGCTTCTCGTGGGTGACGCTGCCGATCGCCGCGCGGATCTTCTGCGCGGATGCCGGGTCGCTGGAACCGGCCAGCTCGTCGGCGATCGCGGCGACATCGGCGTCGGTCAGCCGGCTGGCCAGCAGGGCGAACAGCGGGATGTAGTCGACGTCGGGGACCCCCTCGGGGTACCCGGCCCGCAGCCAGCCGATGATCGATCTCAGCACGGGGGGCAACGGCATGTTCTCAGACCCTCTCGGTGCGGTAACCGCAGACTCGGGCAGCGACTGGCCGGCCGCGGCTATCGGGCGGTGACTATTTGGCGGCGGGGTGACCGATCTTGTAGACCTCGTAAATGCCCCACGCGATGGCGGCCAGCACGACCAGGAAGCAGAACGCGGCGGCGGCGATCCCGGCCGGGTTACCGCCGACGACGATGTCAGAGTCGGCCGAGTCGGCGCCCGCGGCCTGGGTGCGGCCGCCCTTCGACAACGCGAGCAGGCCGAGGGCGAAGATGGCCGGGAGCCCCGCGCCGGCCAGCAGGCCGAAAACCACGATCTTCCAGATCGCCGTCAGGTTGATCCAGGACATGATCCGCTCCCCGTCGCTCAGGCGGCTGCCGCAGGCTCGGCCGGAGCGAGCGATCCGGTCCAGTCGTCGTTGACGTTGTTGTGGTCCACCTTGGTGGCGCGCGACCGCAGGTAAACCGTCGCCGCTACCGCGACCAGCAGTATCAGGTCGACGACCACGCCCGCGGTGCCGCCGATCACGTGCGCCAGGGCCTCGGCCCCGGCACCCACCAGGCCGGCCGACGGCAGGGTGAACACCCAGGCGGTGGCCATCCGCCCGGCCACGTTCCAGCGGACTTCGGCGCCCTTCTTGCCGAGCCCGGTGCCGATGATCGACCCGGTGGCGACGTGCGTGGTGGACAGCGAGTAGCCGAAGCTGCTGGACAGCAGGATGACTGCGGCCGAGGCGGACTCCGCCGCCATGCCCTGCGGCGACTCGATCTCCACCAGTCCCTTGCCCAGGGTCCGGATCACCCGCCAGCCGCCCAGGTAGGTGCCGATGCTGATCGCCAGCGCGCAGGAGAGGATGACCCAGAACGGCGCGTTGGAGGTGGCGGAGACGTTCTTGTTCACGATCAGGGCCAGCGTGATGACCCCCATCGTCTTCTGCGCGTCGTTCGTGCCGTGCGCCAGGGACACCATCGACGCCGACCCGATCTGCCCGATCCGGAAGCCGTGGGTGCGGGCACCCTCGGTGAGGCTGCGGCTGATCCGGTACAGCAGCCAGGTGCCGGTCGCCGCGACGAGGGCGGCGATGACCGGCGACAGTCCGGCCGGGATGACGACCTTCGCGACCAGGTCGTGCCACTGGACCGCGTGCCCGCCGGCCGCGGCGATCGTCGAGCCGATCACCCCGCCGATCAGGGCGTGCGACGAACTCGACGGGATGCCGAAGAGCCAGGTGAGCAGGTTCCAGGTGATCCCGCCGGCCAGCCCGGCAGCCACCACGGTCAGCGTCACCAGGTTCGTGTCCACCAGGCCGCTCGCGATCGTCGCCGCGACGGCCAGCGACAGGAACGCACCGACCAGGTTCAGCACCCCCGACAGGCCCACCGCGACCCGGGGGCTCAGGGCCCCGGTGGCGATGGAGGTCGCCATCGCGTTGCCGGTGTCGTGGAAGCCGTTCGTGAAGTCGAAACCCAGTGCCGTGATGACGACCAGGACAAGGAGAAAGTCGTTCACACCGGCAGCGTCCCCGGCACCCGTCCCGATGTCGAGATCTGCGATGAACAATCAGGCAACTTGCCAGCAGCGTGCTACCTGGTGTTCACCCTTCTGTGACCTGGCGTGCGGGCGGGCGGCAACCGCGACCGGCCGCCGACGGTCACCGAGCCGCCCGGCGGTCAGGGCGCGATCGCGACGGCCACCGGGTAAGCGCCGACGGTTATCGGGTGAAACGGATGCCTGGTGGCCAGGTCGACCGGGACTACCTGACCGGAGTAGGTGTCGAGCACCTCGGCGGCGGCGCCGGGGCCAAGCGCGATGGCGAGCGGGTAGCCGTACAGCCCTACCCGGATCGGCCGGGCAGCGCGGCCGGTAGGGACGGCGATCGGCGTCACGGTGCCGGAGATGGTGTTCACGACGTAGGCCACGGCGCCCGAGCGGGAGAACGTCACCGCCGCGGGCGAGTAACCGACCGCTATCGGCCGGCCGGGCCTGCCGGTCGCCGTCGCGATCGGGGTGACCGCGTCGGAGTCGCCGTCGACCACGTAGGCGGTCTTACCGTCCGGGGTGATCGCGATGGCGTCCGGCGCCTGCCCGACCGGGATCGGGCGGCCGGCCCGGCGGGCGGCCACGGCGATCGGGGTGACCGTGTCCGAGCCGTAGTTCACCACGTAGGCGGTCTTCCCGTGCGGGGTGATGGCGATGGCCGAGGGATACGAGCCGGTCCGGATCGGATGGCCGGCCCGGTTTGTGCTGACGGCGATCGGGGTGACGGACCCGCCCTGCCAGTTCACCGCGTACACGGTGCGGCCGTCCGGCGTCACGGCCAGCGCCCGCGGGTCCGCGCCGACCCGGATCGGCGCGCCCGCCCGGCGGGTCGCGATATCGACCGGCGTGACCGTGCCCGACCCGGCGTTGGCCACGTACGCGGTGCGCCCGTCTGGGGTGATCACGATCGCCCGCGGGTCGGCGCCGACCCTGATCGGCGTGCCCGCCCGGCGGGTCGCGGTATCGATCGGCGTGATGGTGCCGGAGCGCGAGTTCACCACGAACGCGGTCCGGCCGTCCGGTGTCACCGCGATGGCCAGCGGGCCCTGGCCGACCCGGATCGCCCGGCCGGCCCGGCGGGTGCCCAGGTCGACTGGGGTGACCGTGGCCGAGCCCGAGTTCACCACGAACGCGGTCGGGCGCTGCTGCCGGGACCGGCGCCGATGGCCCCGTTCAGAAATAATGGCGTGCTGCTGCCCGGCGAGAGCGGCTGCCGCCACCGTCCGCGGTGCTGCCGTGCGCGGCGGCAGGCCGGGCGGCGCGGGGCCAGCCGGGGGGGCCGGCCCGGCGGCGATGGGCTGGTGCCCGCCGGAGGTGAAGATGTCGTTGGCCGGCTGCGCATAGCGGTCGTTCGCGGTCAGGGTGCCGAGCCCGAGCGCCGCCTCGATGGTCCTGAGCAGGCTGTAGTGGGTGTAGCGCGCACGAGAGACGTAGCCGCGCCGCACGTCGCGCGAGCCCAGGATGATCGTCGGCACGCGCTGGGCGGGGCGCTGATGGTCGTAGCCGTCCTCGTCGAACGTGATGATGGCCAGCGAGCGCTGCGTGGTCCAGGCCGGCGAGCGGAGGATCGCGCCGAGTTCGCGCGCGGCGAACCTGTCCCCGGCCCTGATCCCGCAGCCCTCCATGTCGGCGCAGTCGTTCGGGCTGATCCAGGCGAAGTTCGGCGTGCTGGCCGGGTTCCTCAGGTCGCCGGGCAGGGACTCCAGCGGCACCAGGTGGGCGGCGCAGTAACGCGGCCGGTCGCGGATGTCGCGGAAGTACAGGAACGGCAGGTCGTCGTCCCAGTACGAGCTGTGCACGGTGTCGTCGCAGGGCCCGTCGGCGCTTTGCAGGTAGCCCTTCCAGGACTCGTGCGCCGCGTCGGCGAGATCGCCGATGTTGCGGGCGTTGATCGTGTACCGGGGGTTCTCCTCCAGCGGGTCGGTCAGCGGGATGCCGAAAGTGCTGCCGCCGGCCAGCGCGAGGTAGTTGCCGTCGCTGGGGTGCTCCTCGGCGAAGAAACTCGCCAGCAGGCTGGACCTGGGCAGCAGGCTGTTCAGGTACGGGGCCTGCCTGGTGTTGCCGATGATCTTGCCGTAGTCCTCGTTCTCGAAGTAGAAGAGGAAGACGTGGTCGAAGCGGGGGACATGGGCGGCCGGCGGCACGAGCGCGGGAGCCCGGCGGAGCGGGAAAGACACGCTGAAGCGCAGGCCGTCCGCCACGGCCCGGTCATAGCCGGCCACCGGCGCATACGGGCCGTCGATGTTGGTCAGCGATGTCGCCAGCACCAACTCGACCTTCGCCGAGCGGGCGCCGGCCGGCAGTCGGCCTGTTCTCCGCCGTCTGGCGAAATCAGGGTGCCGGGGGGATCCGCGGCCGCCGACCGGGCTCAGGCGGCGGGTGCCGAGCGAGCTGCCGGAGCGCGAGAAGAACCGGACCCGGAGTTCCGCCGTGGAAGTCCTCGTGCCGCCGAGCCAGGCCGCGAGCCTGAAGCGGGCGCGCGCCGGCGCGGCACCGCCCGCCGCGGCTCCGCCCGCCGCAGCTCCGCCCGCCGCGGCCTGCAGCGGTATCCGCTGGACGAGCTCCGCCGTGCCGCCCGCGCCGCCCGCGAAGAGGCGGCGGCCGCTGCCCCGCGCGGCGGCACGCGAGCCGGCGCCACGGCTGGCGGCGCCACGGCTGGCGGCGCCCCGGCCGGCGGCGCCCCGGCCGGCGGCGCCCCGGCCGGCGGCGGCCCGGCCGGGAAAGCCAGGGGTGCCGTACCTGACCACGGTCGGCAGGCCGCGCCGCACCTGCCAGCCGGGGATGGTCACGCTGTCCCAGCCCCGCCGGGAGACTGCCCCGGCCGCCGCGCCGGCGTTGACGAGCAGGTTGGCTCCCGCCGGGGCGACCGCCAGGCCCGCCGGGGCGCTCATGCCGGTCAGGCCCGCCGGGGCGCTCATGCCGGTCAGGCCCGCCGGAGCGGTCAGGCCGGTCAAGCCCGCCAGGCCCGCCGGAGCGGTCAGGCCCGTCAGGCCGGTCCCGGGTGCGCTGGCCGCCGCGCGGACCGGAGCGGCGGCGGTCAGCGCCGGGCCGGCGCCAATGGCCGCCGCCACGAGAACGCTGGCGGCTAGAGACCACACCGAACGCGTCATTGCGGTGCCCTCCCAGAGATGGTGCCATCGGCCCAGGATCGGCCCGGAATCGGCCGTTCACTGGTCGTTCATTATCTGTTTGACTGTTCAATCAAACGATATCGGGATCCTCGCCCGGACGTCCCGGTAACTGCCGTCGATACTTGACCCGTGCCCATTGACACCGGCCGGCTGGTGCTGCGGCGCTTCCGGCCCGGCGACGCCATTGCGCTGGCGGCCTACCGCTCGGATCCCGCCGTGGCCAGGTACCAGTCCTGGACGCCCCCGGTGACGGCCGCGGCGGCCGCCGGGCTCGTCCGGGAGTTCGCGGCGGGCGACCCCCGGCAGCCGGGCTGGTTCCAGTTCGCGATCGAGCACCGGGCGGACCGCTGCCTGATCGGGGACGTCGGGACCCGCCTGCACGAGAACCGGATGCAGGCCGACCTTGGCTTCACCATCGCGTCAGCCCGGCAGGGGCAGGGCTACGGCACGGAGGCCGTGCGGGCGGTCCTGGGGCACCTCTTCGGCCAGGGCGTGCGCCGGGTGTCAGCCGAGTGCGACGCGAGGAACGCGGCCTCCGCGCGTCTCCTGCTTCGCGTGGGCTTCCGGCGCGAGGGATACCGTCCTGCCTTTACGTGGCTCAAGGGCGAGTGGACGGACGACCTGCTGTTCGGGCTGCTCGCGGAGCACTGGCGAGGATAGCCCGGGGCCGGGCGGGGCCGGGCGGTCGTGGCGTTGTCGCAGCGCCGAGAAGCAGGTTCTGCTGGGGCGCTGGTTGATCAGCGGACGTCGTGAGCGTCTCGCGTGTCGGCGTTGTCGGCGGCGCGGGTGGCGGCCCAGCTGGCAAGTAGTTTGAGTCCGTCCGCCGTAGGAGTGTCAGGGTCAGCGGTGTAGAGGTTGAGGCGCAAGCCGGGCTCGGAGGGGAGTTCCATGGCCTCGAAGTTGAGGTCGAGCTCGCCGACAGCGGGGTGGCGGAGTCGTTTGCGGCCGCTGCGGTGGAATTTGACGTTGTGCGAGGCCCAGTGCTGGCGGAACAGCTCGCTCTGGGTGGAGAGTTCGCCGACGAGGGTGATCAGGGCTTTGTCGTGAGGGTTGCGCCCTGCTTCGAGTCGGAGCATGGCGGCGGCGTCGGTGGCCATGCGGTCGTAGTCGACGAAGAACTCTCGGGCGGCCGGGTCGAGGTAGATGAACCTGGTGGTGTTGGCGGCCCGTTTGGCTGTCGCGCCGGCGATGGCGGAGCCCAGCACAGGTGAGTAGAGCGCGCGGGCGAGTGGGTTCATGGCGAGGATGTCATGCCGGGCGTTGCGGATCCAGGCTGGCGCTTCGGTGATCGCGTCGAGAACCTGCTGGATAACCGGGCGAACTGTGGCTGGGCTGGGTCGGGTGCGGCGCGGCGCGGTCGGCCGGGCAGAGTGGGCAAGCGCCTGCAAGTGCTCGCGCTCGGCCTCGTCGAGTTGCAGCGCGTTCGCAACGCCGTCAAGGACCGTCTCGGAGGCGCCCGCGAGGTCGCCGCGTTCCATCCGGATGTAGTCGATGCTGACCCCCGCGAGGAGCGCGACCTCTTCTCGGCGCAGGCCCTTGACCCGGCGGTTGCCGCCGTAGGCGGGCAGGCCGGCCTGGCCGGGGGTGATCCGTGCCCGCCGGGAGGCGAGGAAGTCGCGGACCTGTGCTCGGTTGTCCATGACTCCACGGTAGGTGACCGCTCGGCGGCCAGGGAGGTACCGCCGTTACCTGTAAGAGCAGGCACTCCCGCGGGCGCGCGGAGGCGCGTTGACTGGTTCTCGTGAAACGCGACGGCCCCGGGCGTTGACCCCGCCTGAACCCCTCGCTCCTGATCACCTCAACGACGAGAAGGACACGACATGGATAAGAACCCCAGCAGCGCCACGGTGAAGACCCCGTCCTCGAACTTCACTGGCGACGTGTGGATGAACCCGGTGTTCGGCGGCGACGGCACCTCAAAGCTCACCTGCGGCTTCGTGCGGTTCACCCCGGGTGCACGTACCAACTGGCACAGTCACGTCAACGGGCAGCTGCTGGTGTGCACTGACGGCATCGGGCTGGTCGGCACCCGCGACGGGAAGACCGTCGTGCTGCGCGCCGGGGAGAGCGTGTGGACTCCGGCGGGCGAGGAGCATTTCCACGGCGGCACCGCCGAGAACATGATGTGCCATTACGCGATCCTCGACGCCTCCGGCGACGGGGAGGCCACGACCTGGCTCGAGCCAGTCACCGACGAGCAGTACTCGGCCGCGCGCCGCACGGCGGGGGTGTAAGCCGATGGCCTTCAGCGCTGCCGCGAAGAGCAACCACGACCAGCTCTTCGGCAATTGGGTCTCCACTCTGGCTCAGTCCGACCCCGAGCTGATCGAGTACTTCGACAACTTCGCCTTCGGCGAGGTGCATGCCGACGCCGCGCGGCTGGACGAGACGCTCGACCTGCGCACCCGGCTCATGGTGCAGCTGGCCGCGATCCTGGCCGGCGGCGGGCTCGCAGAGTTCCGCGTCGTGGGCGCCGCAGCGGTGGCCAATGGCGGGGTGAGCCCAGTCGAGTTGAAGGAGATCGTCTACCAGTCCGTTGCTTACGTCGGCATGGCCCGCGTGTTCGACTACCTGCACGCGGTCAATGACGTCCTCACCGAGGCAGGGGTTGAGCTGCCGCTGCCCGGGCAGTCGGCGTCCACGCCGCAGACGCGCCTGGAGTACGGCAAGGCGGTGCAGGGCCGCATTGTCGGCGACGAAGCGGTGGCTGCTCGCCTCACGGACACCCCGGCGGACGAGGTGCACTTCCAGCGCTACCTGGCCGCTAACTGCTTCGGCGACACCGTCGGGCGCGGTGGCATCGACCTGGAGGTGCGCGAGCTGCTCACGTTCTCGATGCTCGTCGCCATGGGGGGTGCCGACGCTCAGGTGCGCGGGCACGTCAACGGGAACCTCAGGGTCGGCAACACTCGCGCGAGGCTGCTCGCCGTGCTGACCGTGCTGGTGCCCTTCATCGGCTATCCCCGCACCCTCAACGGCCTCGCCGCAGTCAACGACATCACCGGCAGCTGACTACAACAACGAGGAGCACGACATGGAATACCGACTGCTGGGCCGGACCGGGGTATCGGTGAGCCCGCTGTGCCTGGGCACCATGATGTTCGGGCCGTGGGGCAACGACGACCGCGCCGACGCGATCCGCGTCATTCACCGCGCACTCGATGCCGGGATCAACTTCGTCGACACCGCCGACGTGTATTCCGGCGGCGTGTCGGAGGAGATCACCGGCGAGGCCCTGGAGGGGTGCCGGGACGATGTCGTGCTGGCGACGAAGTTCTTCATGCCGATGAACGACCGGCCTAACCACAGCGGCGGCTCCCGGAAGTGGATCCTGCAGGAGGCCGAGAATTCGCTGCGGCGCCTGAAGACGGATTACATCGACCTGTATCAGGTGCATCGCCCGAGCGCGACGACGGATGTCGAGGAAACCCTCGGTGCGCTGACCGATCTCGTGCGCCAGGGCAAGGTCCGCTACATCGGCTCGTCCTCATACCCGGCCAGCCAGATCGTCGAGGCGCAATGGGTCTCCCGCGAGCGGAACCTGGCCCGGTTCGTCACCGAGCAGCCCCCGTACTCGATCCTGGTCCGCAGTATCGAGGAGGACGTGCTCCCGACGGTGCAGCGTTACGGCATGGGAGCCCTGGTGTACAGCCCGCTGTCCGGTGGCTGGCTGACCGGCCGGTGGCGCAGGGCGCCCCCGGCACGCCCACGTCAGCTGCACGTCCGGGTGCCCGCTTCAACATGAGCACACCGGCGAACCAGCGCAAGCTGGATGTCGTCGAAGAGCTTGCGCAGCTTGCCGAGAAGTCCGGGATGACGATGATCGAGCTCGCACTGGCATGGGCGATCAACCACCCGGGCGTCACCTCGGCGATCATCGGCCCGCGGACCATGGAGCAACTCCAGGCGCAGCTCCCATCGGTGCGCGTCACGCTGGACACCGAGATCCTGGATCGCGTCGACGAGCTCGTAGCGCCAGGCGTAACGCTGAACGCGGACGACGACAGCTACGGCGCGGCCGAACTGACGCCGCAGGCCCGCCGGCGGTAGGCACCCGGACGAGCAGTGCGGCACTGGTCAGCGGCGTCCATCTCGGCCAGGAGCGACGGGCTGCAAAGCCGTCGGCTAATGCCGGGCGGCCGGGCTTATGTCGTCGTGGGATCGGGCAGCGGCGAGGACGACGACGGGGACGGCGTCGGCGAGGGAGACGTCGTAGTCGGCGACGGGGTCGGCGACGGGGACGAGATGGTGGGCGATGGCGAAGGGGACGGCGAGGTGGTGGTCGGCGACGGGGACGGCGACGGGGACGACGGCCGCGGAGATGGTGACCCCGGCGACCGGGAATGCGACGGGGACGGCCGGGGCGAGCGTGATGGAACCGGCAGCACGCCGTCCAGAGCGGGCGTCAGCCCCAGCGCCCCGGGAGACAACGCGGGCTCCTGCCGCGTCCCGTGCCTGCGCCGGCCGGCCGGCGACCCGGAATATGCCGGTGCGCCTGGCAATCCGGCCTCCGCAAGGCGCGGCAGCCCCGTCCCGACCTGCGTGGCGGCGTCCGGGCTGATGGCGGTCGTCGTCCCATCCGCATGGATCAGGGCGCCAGCCACTACCAGCACGACGACCGCCGCCGAGGCCGCCAGGACCCGCGGTGCAGTGCGCCACGCGGGCGGCTGGGCAGGAAAGCCGTCGCCGCCCAGCGGGCCGACCCGGAGCGCAAGCGCACGGGAGTAGACCCCCGGCTCCGCGTCGAATACCGACCGCGCGATCCGCTCCCGCAGCGCCGCGGACGGGATCGCGAGCGGGATGAGGCTGAGGAACTCGGGCCCGTAGGCCTGGTAGCGGCTGATACGGGAGCAGGTATCGCAGGAGCCGATGTGGCGGCTGAGCCGCCTGCGGACTTTCGGCGTCAGCGGCGCCCAGACGGGATCCCAGTCCCCGACGATGTTGTCGGGGACCCCGCAGCCCGCCCATGCCGCCCGGAGGACCACGACGGCGGCGGCCGACTTCTCGAACCGGGCGCTCGCGCCGGACAGCATCCCGCGCGCGCTATGAATGGACAGGCCAAGCGCGGCGGCAAGGTCCGGGCCGTCAAATCCGTGCCGGAAGGCGAGACTCAGCACCTCACGATCACGATCGGACAGCCCGTCGAGCGCCGCCGTCACCACCAGCAGGATCTCCCGCTCGCGCGCTTCAGCCTCGATGTCGAGAACATCGATCTCCCCGGTGTCAGCGTCCGCGCCCGATTGCTCGTCAGCGGAATCGTCGCCAGGCGGCTCGGCGGCGGGCAGCCCCGTGGCGGGCGGCTCGGCGGCGGCGGGCGGCTCGGCGGCGGCGGGCAGCCCCGCAGCGGCGGGCAGCTCACGCCGGCAATGGCGTCGAGCGATGGAATAGAGCCAGGGCCTGAGCTGATCCGGGTTCCTCAGCTTGCCGATCTCCGCCTCGGCGGCGACCAGGGTGTCCCTCAGCGCGCCGGCCGCCGCGGCCTGATTACGGAGGATTCCCTCACAGTAATCGTATAGATACGCGGCGTACTCGTAATAGAGCTCGCTCATCGCCGGACGGCCGACGTCCCGCGGCGCGCTGACCGCTGGCGGACCGTCGGCAGATCCATCGCCGAATTCGGCCGGCATGAGGGCTCCCATCCGAATTCTGATCCCCGGTGGCGGAGGAGGGCGACACTGTCACTACATAACCTGCCAATCCAAGGTCACGGGCGCAAGCAGCGGCGCGAATTTTGATCGCGCGACCCCAGCGGCTGACGTGACCCGCGGCCTGCTGACGGAGGGACCTACGGCCCTACTGACCGGGCAGGCGATGCCGCAAGCTTGGGCCATGTCGCAACCAGGTGCGGGTGACTCAGCACAGCCTGGACTGCCGGGCCATTTGCCCGGGCAGGCAATCACGGGCGAGCTGCCCGAGCAGGTAATCACCAGCGTGCTGGCGGCCGCAGTAGCGGCGCCGTCGATGCACAACACGCAACCCTGGCGCTTCCAGGTCCTGCGGCCGGAGCAGATCATCGAGGTGCGCGCCGACCCGGCGCGCGGGCTGCCGCAGGGCGATCCGCACGGCCGCGCCGTGCACATCGCCTGCGGCGCGGCGCTGTTCAACATGCGGCTGGCGGCGGCTGTCGCTGGCCGTGAGCCAGTGGTCAAGCTGCTCCCCGACCACGGTCAGCCGCTGCTGCTGGCCACGATGCACCTGGCCGGCCCGTACCGGCCACGGGACGCGGAGCGTGAGCTGCACGAGGCCATCACCCGGCGGCATACCAACCGGCGCCCGTTCAGCGGCCACCCGGTGCCGCCGGGCGTGCGGGCCGAGCTCGCCGAGGCCGCCCGGCTCGAGGGCGCCATCCTGCACTTCCCCGGCCGGGAGGAGGTGCTCCGCCTGCTGGAACTCGTCCAGGACTGCGAACGCGACCTGTCCGCCGATCCCGCGTACCGCGCCGAGCTGGCTCAGTGGGCGGGCGGAGCACGCGATCGCGAGGGCATACCCGACAGCGCGCTCGGCCCTCGCTCGCCGGACGGCCCTACGCCGGTGCGCGACTTCACTCCCGGGCGGCGCGGGCAGCATGACTACGAATGGTTCGAGGAAACCCCGCAGCTTGCGGTCCTGTCCGTGAGCTACGGCGGCCCGGCGGACTGGCTGCGGGCCGGCCAGGCCCTGCAGCGGGTACTGCTCACCGCCACCAGCCGCGGGATCTCGGCGAGCCCGCTCACCCAGCCACTAGAGACGGCCGATGCCTGGCTGGTGCGTGACCCGCGATCCGCGATCGAGCAGCCGCAGATGATCCTGCGGATGGGCTACGGGCTGCCGGTGCCGGCCACTCCCCGCCGCCCCGTCGCGGACGTGCTGGAGGATCATTGACCGACGAGCGGGCGGTCCGCCACTGGCGTGGCGGCGCGCGGCAGGACTGGACACGGAAATGAGGAACGGCGATGACGAACGAAACTGATACCCCGCAGCTGGTCGTGGTAGGCGTCGACGGCTCGGCGGAGTCGATAGCCGCGCTTGGCTGGGCGGGCCGCTACGCGGCCGCGACGGGCGCGAAGGTCAGGGCCGTTCTCGCCTGGCACTACCCCACCGCCGCAGCGGTCCCCCCGGTTGGCCTGACCCCCGAGCCGATCAACAAGGAGGTCACCGAGCGCATGGACGCCAGCCTCGCCGGAGCGGTCGACGCCGTTTTCCCCGGCGCTTCCGCCCAGGTCGAGAGGCAGCTGACGTACGGGCATCCCGCCGAGGTGCTGGTAGAGGAGTCCAAGGGAGCCGACCTCCTGGTCGTCGGGAGCCGGGGTCACGCGGCCTTTACCGGCATGCTGGTCGGCTCGGTGAGCATCCACTGCGTCACTCATGCATCGTGCCCGGTGGTCGTCGTCCGCAGCCGCGACTGAGCTCGTCCGCAGCCGCGGCTGGGCCGGGCCGTCCACCCGCAGGACACCAGCTCTTTACGTTAAGGCACCAGGTATTTACGTTCTGGCACCAGTTCTTCACCGTCAGGACCGTTTGAACCGTTCCGGTGCGGACATGAGTTCCTTGACGCCCGGGGCTCGGGCCATGGGGCCCCTGCAGCGCGTGACGTTGTGCCCTACCCCCCTCAGGCTGGCCGTTCAGGCTGGCCGCAAGAGCTACGGCGCGGAGGAGGGCCACGATGAACGAGAGCACGCAGCAGCGGATCCTGGTCGGGGTCAGCGGCTCCAGGGCGTCGGTGGCCGCGCTGCACTGGGCCGCCGAAGAGGCGCAACGACGCGAGGCCCGGCTGACCGTGGTCTGCGCCTGGGATGATTCGCTGCGGCTCGCGCCCTATGCCGAGGTCAGCGAGAGTCACGGTGCGGCCGACGCGAAGGCCATCCTGCGCAATGGCCTCGCAGCCGCCATGCGGACGGCCCTCGGCTCGCTGCCGCCAGCCGGCCTGGACGCGGAACTGGCCGAGGGGGTCGCTGAGCGCGTGCTCATCGACCGGTCCGCCACTGCCGACCTGCTCGTGATCGGCACGGCCCGGCCGCACGACGGGGCCGGGCCCTCAGTGGGCCCGGTGATCAGGGCCTGCCTCTGCCGGGCCGCCTGCCCCGTGGTGGTGGTCAGCCCTGGCGCGGGCCAGCAGGCCAGCCTGCTGCCGGATGACATCCTCCGCAGCCGCCTGTCCGCGCTGACTGGTTAGGTTATGTCCGGCTGGCACCGGCCATTTCCTAACCCTTGCGCCCTGGCTCGTGTGCCCTGGCTCGGCAGGGCGAGCCAGGGCCGGTCACTCTTCGGCGTTGCCGCGGATGACGAGCACCGGGCACGGGGCGTGCAGCACGCAATGCTGGCTCACCGAGCCGAGCAGCGCGCCGGCGAAGCCGCCGCGCCCCCGGCTGCCGACGACCAGCAGGTCCGCGTGCACCGCGGCGTCGATCAGGGCCTCCGCCGCGTTTCCCTCGCGCACGATGGTGCTGATCTTCACGTCGCTTCCGCCGTCTGCCGCGGAACTGATCGCCTCTGCGGCGGTCTTCTCGGCGATTCCCTCATAATCAGTGACCTCGGGCATCACCATCGGTGCCCACGCGTAGCCGGCCGTCGAGGCGGGGTACTGCCACGCGATCACGGCCTCCACGACCGCGCCGGTGAGCCTGGCCTGCCGGATGGCCCAGCGGAGTGCCATCACCGAGGCAGGTGATCCGTCCACTCCGGCCACGATGCGCGGAACCGCGCCGTCTCGCTCTGACATCTCGTGCCTTTCTCCTGCTGCCGCTCTTTGTCTTCGTGCTTGCCGATCAAGCCGGGCGATGCCGCCGGGACCAAGGTCCCGCAACGCCAGGTCAATGGTCCCTTGATCGGCCCGGCGCAGCTTTGGTCTCCTATATTCCGTACTCGCCAGTGACCGGGATCCGGCCCGGGGGGCAGGGCAGGGAGGGACGCAGGTGAGCGCGCTTGACCTTTCACGGTGGCAATTTGGCATCACCACCGTGTATCACTTTATCTTCGTGCCGCTGACCATCGGGCTGTCGGTCCTCGTCGCGTGCATGCAGACGGCCTGGCTGTTCAAGAAAGACCCGGCCTACCTGCGGATGACGAAGTTCTTCGGCAAGCTGTTCCTGATCAACTTCGCGGTGGGGGTGGTCACCGGAATAGTGCTTGAATTCCAGTTCGGCATGAACTGGTCGGCCTATTCCCGTTTCGTCGGCGACGTGTTCGGCGCTCCGCTCGCGATGGAGGGCCTGCTGGCCTTCTTCATGGAGTCCACATTCCTCGGGCTGTGGATCTTCGGCTGGGACAAGCTATCCCCCAGGCTGCACCTGGCCACGATATGGCTGGCGGCGATCGGCTCGAACCTGTCGGCGTTCTTCATCCTGGCGGCCAACTCCTGGATGCAGCACCCGGTCGGCTACCGGATCAATCCGGTTACCCACCGGGCGCAGCTGACCAGCATCGTCGCCCTGCTCACCAACTCGACGGTGCTGGCGGCCTGGCCGCACGTGATCTTCGCCAGCTTCCTGATCGCGGGCGCCTTCGTGATCGCGGCCAGCGCCTGGCACCTGGCCCGCGGCAGCGATACCGACCTGTTCCGCCGGGTCATGCGGATCGGGCTGGCGGTCGCGCTGGCCGCCGGCATCGCAACCGCGGTCACCGGCGACGTGCAGGCCCGGCTGATGGACTCCCAGCAGCCGATGAAGATGGCAGCCGCCGAAGCGCTGTACAACACCTCGAATTCGGCCTCATTCTCCCTGTTCACCATCGGCACGCTGAACGGCAGCCAGGAGCTGTGGAGCGTGCGCGTCCCGTACCTGCTCTCGCTGATCGCCACGCTGAACCCGCATGGCACGGTGCAGGGCATCAACGATGTCGAGCGCGCGTACGTGAGGAAGTACGGGCCGGGGAGCTACAAGCCGATCGTCCCGGTGACCTACTGGTCGTTCCGGCTCATGATCGGATTCGGCCTGCTGGCCAGCCTGCTGGCGCTGGCCGGGCTGTGGCTGACCCGCCGCCGCCGGATCCCGCGTGCCCGGTGGTTCTACCGGGTGGCCATCTGGGGCGTCGTGCTGCCGTACCTGGCGACCACCATGGGCTGGATCTTCACCGAGATGGGCCGCCAGCCGTGGACGGTCTTCGGCGTCCTGCGAACCTCGCAGAGCGTGTCACCGGGCGTCTCGGCCGGCGAGGTGATCGCCTCGATGACCGTGTTCACCCTGCTGTACGCCGCGCTCGCCGCGCTCGCCGGGTGGCTGATGATCCACCACGTCCGGGACGGCGCCCCGGAGGAGCCGGCAACGGCCGGCACCGACGCCCCGCTGCCCGTCTTCACTTACTGATCACGAAGGACTGTCATGAACCTCGCGACTTTCTGGTTCATCCTCATCGCGATCCTGTGGACGGGCTATTTCGTCCTGGAGGGCTTCGACTTCGGGGTCGGGATCCTGCTGCCCTTCCTCGGCCGCGATGACACCGACCGCCGCGTGATGATCAACGCGATTGGTCCCGTCTGGGACGGCAACGAGGTCTGGCTGATTACCGCCGGGGGCGCAACGTTCGCCGCGTTCCCGCTCTGGTACGCCTCGCTGTTCAGCGGCTTCTACCTCGCGCTGCTGCTCATCCTGGTCGCGCTGATCTTCCGCGGGGTGTCCTTCGAGTTCCGCGGCAAGGTCGACTCCGCGCGGTGGCGCCGGAACTGGGACCGCGCGATCTTCGCCGGCTCGGCGCTGCCCGCGCTGCTGTGGGGCGTGGCGTTCGCCAACATCGTGCGCGGGGTGCCGCTGAACGCGGCTGGCGTCTTCACGGGCAACCTGCTCACCTTGCTGAACCCCTACGGCCTGCTCGGCGGGCTCGCGACCCTGAGCCTGTTCACGCTGCACGGCGCGATCTTCCTAGCTCTGAAGACGGGCGGTGACATCCGGGACCGGGCCCGCAGGCTCGCCGCCGGAGTCGCGCTCGCGGCCGTGCCGCTGGCGGCCGCGTTCCTCGCAATCAGCCAGGTCGGGCACGGCAGGCCGGCCACCGACGTGACGGCCACCCTGGCGGCCGGCGCGCTGCTGGGCGCCGTGGCCGCGGCGGTCCGCGGCAGGGAGGGCTGGGCCTTCGCCGGGACGGCCGTCACGCTGGTGCTCACCGTCGCCACGCTGTTCGGCGACCTGTGGCCGGACGTGCTGCCCTCGACGACCGCCGCCGCGAACAGCCTGACCGTGAGCAACGCCTCGTCCGGCCACTACACGCTGGTCGTGATGACGGTCGTAGCGCTGATCTTCACCCCGGTCGTGCTGCTCTACCAGGGCTGGACCTACTGGGTCTTCCGCAAGCGCCTGACCCGCTCCGACATTCTGGCCCGGGCGGGGCGGCCGGGCTGGGCTGGCCCGGCCGCCCCGCCCGGGGCAGGGCCGCCCGGGGCAGGGCCGCGGCCCATCCCGGGTCAGCCGTGAGGCCGCTTGACCCGCGGCTGCTCAGGTACGCCAGCGCGGCACGCGGTCAGCTGCTGCTGACCATCGGACTCGGGCTGGCGGGAACCGGGCTGATCCTGGCCCAGGCCGGCCTGCTCGCCAACGGGCTGGCCAGCGCGGCCTCCGGCACCGGCCTGGCCGCCCTGGCCGGGACGCTGACGGCGCTGCTCGCCGTGCTCGCGGCCCGGGCGGCCGCTGCCTACGGCGGGGAGGTCGCGGCACTGCGCGCGGCGGCGACTGTCAAGTCGCAGCTGCGGCAGCGGCTCACCGCGCACGCGCTGCGACTCGGCCCGTCCTGGCTCGGCGGGCAGCGGGCAGGGGAGATCACCACCCTGGCCACCAGGGGGCTCGACGCGCTCGACGCCTACTTCGCGCGCTACCTGCCGCAGCTTGTGCTCGCCTGCCTGGTCCCACTTGCGGTACTGGTCCGCGTCGGCCTCGCCGACTGGGTGTCAGCGGTGGTGATCGCGGTGACCCTGCCGCTCATCCCGGTGTTCGCTATTCTCGTCGGCTTGGATACCAAGGCCAGGACGAGGCGGCAGTGGATGCTGCTCGGCCGCCTGGGCGGCCATTTCCTTGATGTCGTCGAGGGACTGCCCACCCTCAAGCTGTTCGGCCGCGCCAGCGCCCAGGCTGACGTCATCGCGGAGGTGACCGACGCGCACCGCCGGGCGACCATGGCCACGCTGCGGGTGGCGTTCCTCTCCGCGCTCGTCCTCGAGCTCGCCGCCACGCTGGCGACCGCGCTGGTCGCCGTGGAGGTGGGGCTGCGCCTGCTGGCCGGCCAGCTGAGCTACCAGACGGCGCTGCTCGTCCTGCTGCTGACACCCGAGGCGTACCTCCCGCTCCGGGCCGTCGGCGCGCAGTTCCACGCCAGCGCCGAGGGCGCCGCGGCCGCCGAGCAGGCTTTCGGCATCCTGGACACCCCGCTGCCCGGGGACGACGCCCTGCCCGGGGCCAGCGCCCGGCGGCCGGCCCGCCCGGCGCCCGCCGCCGACCTCCGGCGGGACACCATCACGCTGCACGAGGTCACGCTCAGCTATCCCGGCCGTGACCAGCCAGCCCTTGACCGGGTCTCGCTCACCGTCCGGCCCGGCGACCACATCGCCCTCACCGGCCCGAGCGGGGCCGGCAAGACCTCCCTGCTGGCGCTGCTGCTCCGGTTCGCCGGACCGTCCGGCGGCTCGATAGGCGTCGGCGACGCCGACCTCGCCGCGATCCCAGCCGATGGGTGGCTGGCCCAGATTGCGTGGGTCCCGCAGCACCCGTACCTGTTCACCGGCTCCGCCGCTGCCAATATCGCGCTCGGCCAGCCGGCTGCGGGCCGCGAGGCCATCGCGCGGGCCGCCCGGCTGGCCGGCGCCGCCGACTTCATCGAGGCGCTCCCCGACGGCTACGACACGCACCTCGGCGAGCGGGGGCTGCGGCTGTCCGCGGGCCAGCGGCAGCAGATCGCCCTGGCCCGCGCCTTCCTGCGGGATGCGCCGCTGCTGCTGCTCGACGAGCCCACGGCGCACCTTGACCCGGTCAGCGCAGGCCAGGTGCGCCGAGCCGTCCGCACCCTGATGGCCGGGCGCACGGTCATCGAGGTCACCCACCGCGGCGACCTGGCGGCGGGCGCCGGCCGGGTGGTGGCACTCGATCACGGCAGGCTCACCCGCGCTCCGGCTCGCGTCCCGGCAGAGTCCCTGCCGGCGGCACCCGTCCCGGCGGCACACGCCCCGGCAGACTCCATCCCGGCAGACTCCGTCCCGGCGGACTCCGTCCCGGCAGGCTCCGTCCCGGCCGCGCTGGCGGTGGCACCGTGACCGCGGCCGGGGCGCTGCCGGTCCGGCGCGAGCCGCTGCTCAGGCTGCTGCTACTGGCCCGGCCGATGCGCGGCACGCTCCTGCTCGCGGTCGCGGCAGGCGCCGCGGCGACCGGCTGCGGTGTCGCCCTGCTGGCCGTGGCAGGCTTCCTGCTGGCCCGGGCCTCACTGCATCCGAACATCGTCGCGATCTCGATCGCCGTGGTCGCGGTCCGCGCCCTCGGCGTGGGCCGCGGCGTACTGCGGTACGTGGAGCGGCTGGCGTCACACGACGTCGCGTTCCGGGTCCTGGCTGACGTCCGGGTGGCGATCTACCGGCGGCTGGCGCAGCTCGCGCCGGCCGGCCTTGGCGCCTTCAGGTCCGGCGACCTGCTCGCCCGCCTGGTCAGCGACGTGGACGCCACCCAGGACCTGTTCATCCGCGGCATCGCGCCACCGCTGACCGCCGCGCTCGTCGGCGCGGGCGCGGCGGGCGCGGCCGCGGCGCTGTTCGCCCCGGCCGGCCTGGTGCTCGGCGGCGGCCTGCTCGCTGCCGGGGCCGCAGTCCCGTGGCTGGCCGCGCGCGGCGCGCGCACGGCCAGCCTGCGCACGGCGCCGGCCCGCGGCGAGCTTGGCACCGCGATGACCGACCTGCTGGCCGGAGCCGCCGACCTGCACGCGTTCGGCGCGACCGGCAGCGCCCTGGCCGGAGCCACCGCGGCGGACCGGGAGCTGACGCGGCTCGCCAGGCGCTCGGCCGCCGCGGCTGGCCTGGGCACCGGGCTGATGGCAGCCGTATCGGGGCTGGCCCTGTGCGGCGTGCTGGTGGCGGGCGTCGCCGCTGTCGGTTCAGGCGCGCTGACCAGGGTCCCGCTGGCCGTCGTGACCCTGACCGCGCTCGCCGCCTTCGAGACGGTCACGGCGCTGCCCGCGGCGGCTATCCAGCTCGGCCAGTCCCGGGCCAGCGCCGGCAGGATCGCCGGGGTACTCGACGCGCCGGACCCGGTCGCCAGGCCAGCGGAACCGCGGCCGCTGCCCGGCGGGCCGGTCACGATCAGGCTGCGCGGCGCGGTGGTCCGCTACCAGCCGGGCGGCCCGCCCGCGATCGACGGCGTCGACCTCGACCTGCCGCCGGGGCGGCGGATCGCGCTCGTCGGCCCCGCCGGGGCGGGGAAGTCCACCGTGGCCGCGGTCCTGCTCCGGTTCCGTGACCTGTCGGCCGGCACGGCTACCCTCAACGGCCGCGACCTGGCCGACTACGAGCCCGATGACGTCCGCACCATCGTCGGCGGCTGCGCGCAGGATCCGCACATCTTCGATGCCACCATCAGGCAGAACCTGCTCCTGGCCAGGCCCGGGTCAACCGACGGGCAGCTTGCGGCTGCCGCGGCGAGAGCCAGGCTGCTGGCCTGGATCCAGTCCCTGCCGCTGGGCTGGGAGACGCCGGCCGGAGCCCGCGGGGTGGCCATGTCCGGCGGCGAGCGGCAGCGCCTCGCGCTCGCCCGCGCGCTGCTCGCCGATCCCGCCGTGCTCATACTCGACGAGCCGACCGCCCACCTGGATCCGGAAAATCGCCGCGCCCTGGCGGCCGACCTGCTCGACGCCACCCGCGGACGCTCGACCCTGCTCATCACCCACGACCTCGACGGGCTCGACGGCGTCGACGAGATCGTCGTGCTCGACCACGGAAAGGTGGCCGAACGCGGAACCCATCGGCAGCTGAGCACCGCTGGCGGGCGTTACCAGGAAATGTGGGAAGCGCACCGGGCCGAGCTAGCCGTCGCCGGGGCAGTATGAGGACTGGGAGGATGAGCGCATGGCCTGCACGCTGCATGTCGCCTGGGACGAGCGGCTGACCGCGTACGACTTCGGGCCCGGCCATCCGCTCGCGCCGGTCCGGATCGAGCTGACGATCGCGCTGGCCCGCGCCTTCGGCCTGTTCGCCGAGGCCGGGGTGACGGTCGAGGCCGCGGCGGCCGCCACCGACGCGGAGCTTGAGCTGGTGCACGACCCGCGTTACATCGCCGCGGTGCGGCGGGCCGGCGGGGGGCAGCCGGACCCGTCGATACTCAGCTTCGGCCTGGGCACCGAGGACGACCCTATCTTTCCCGGCATGCACGAGGCATCGGCGCTCGTCGCGGGCGCGACCCTGGCGGCGGCCCGCGCGGTCTGGAGCGGCGGTGCGGAGCATGGCGCGAGCATCGCAGGCGGGCTGCATCACGCGATGCGCGGCAACGCGAGCGGCTTCTGCGTGTACAACGATCCGGCAATCGCAATCACCTGGCTGCTCGACGCCGGCGCGGAACGGGTCGCCTACGTCGATGTCGACGTGCACCACGGCGACGGCGTGCAGGCCGCCTTCTATGAAGATCCGCGGGTGCTGACGATCAGCCTGCACGAGAGCCCGGCGACCCTGTTCCCCGGCACGGGCCGCCCGTCCGAGACAGGCGGGCCGGGCGCGCCGGGATCGGCGGCCAACGTCGCGCTGCCGGCCGGCACGGGGGACGCCGGCTGGCTGCGCGCCTTCCACGCCGTGGTCCCCCCGCTGCTGCGGGCGTTCCGGCCGACGGTGCTGGTCAGCCAGCACGGCTGTGACACGCACTGGCTCGACCCGCTGGCGAACCTGCAGCTGTCCATCGACGCGCAGCGCGCCGCGCACGCGGCGATCCACGAACTCGCCCACCAGGTCGCGGGCGGGCGCTGGCTGCTCACCGGGGGCGGCGGCTACGAGCTGCTGCAGGTGGTGCCCAGAACCTGGACGCACCTCCTCGCCGAGGCCGCCGGCCACCCGGTCGACCCGGCGGCGCCGATCCCGGCTGCCTGGCGCGAGTACGCGGCCGGGCGCACCGGCCGCCAGGCACCCGAGCTGATGACCGAGGGAACCGAGCCGCGCTATGTCAGCTTCGAGAACGGGTACGACCCGGCGGAGCCCGTTGACCAGGCCATCATCGCCACCCGCACGGCCGTCTTCCCCGAGCACGGCCTGATGCCGCTGCACTAGCCTGCCGCTGCACTAGCCTGCCGCTGCACTAGCCTGCCGCTGCACCAGAGAGGCTCCGCTGCACTAGCCGGGCGGGCGCCCGGGGGCGCTCAGCCCGTTGCCGCGCAGGATGGGACGGATCGCGTCGAGGGTGGCCAGATCGTCGATCGTCGCCGGGACCGGCTCGTCGGCCCCGTCCGCGATCCCGCGCATGGTCTTCCGCAGGATCTTGCCGGACCTGGTCTTCGGCAGGCCGGCCACGATGTCGACGTGCCGGAACGACGCCACCGGCCCGACCTGGTCCCTGACGAGCTCGATCAGCTGCGCGCGGAGCGTCTCGGCGTCGGTGCGCACGCCGGCCTTGAGGACCACGAATCCGCGCGGGAGCTGGCCCTTGAGCGAGTCATGCACCCCGATGACCGCGCATTCGGCCACATCCGGGTGGCTGGCGAGCACCTCTTCAAGCTCGCCCGTGGACAGCCGGTGGCCGGCCACATTGATCACGTCGTCCGTGCGGCCCATCACGTACAGGTAGCCGTCGGCATCAAAGTAGCCGCCGTCGCTGGTCCGGAAGTAGCCGGGGTACTCCGAGAGATAGGAGTCGATGAATCGCCGGTCGTCACCCCACAGCGTGGTCAGGCAGCCAGGCGGCAGCGGGAGCCTGACCACGATCTCCCCGGTAGTGCCGGCCGGAACGGCCGCGCCGGAGGAATCGACGACGCGGACGTCGAAGCCGGGCACCGGCACCGTCGGGGAGCCCGCCTTCGTCGGCATCGGCTCAAGCCCCATCAGGTCGGCGGCGATGGCCCAGCCGGTCTCCGTCTGCCACCAGTGGTCGATGACCGGGATGCCGAGCAGGCTGCCGGCCCAGCGGTAGGTCTCCGGGTCGAGCCGCTCCCCGGCCAGGAACAGGTACTTCAGCCCGGACAGATCCTGCCGCCGCGCCAGGTCGCCGCCGGGATCCTCCTTCTTGATCGCGCGCAGCGCGGTCGGCGCCGTGAACAGGGCCTTGACGCCATGGTCGGCGATCACCCGCCAGAACGCGCCTGCGTCCGGGGTCCCGACCGGCTTGCCCTCGTAGAGCACCGTGGTGCAGCCAGTGAGCAGCGGCGCGTAGACGATGTAGGAGTGCCCGACAACCCAGCCGATGTCGGAGGCCGCCCAGAACGTGTCCCCCGGCTGGATGTCGTAGATGTTCGCCATGCTCCAGCGGAGCGCCACCGCGTGGCCGCCGTTGTCCCTGACGACGCCCTTGGGCTTCCCCGTGGTGCCCGAGGTGTAGAGGATGTAGAGCGGATCGGTCGCGGCGACGGGCACGCACCCGGCCGGCTCGGCGCCGGCCACGGCCAGCGCCCAGTCGACGTCCCTGCCTTCGGTCATCGCGGCGGCCGCCTGCGGGCGCTGCAAGATCACGCAGTGGCCGGGCTTGTGGCCGGACATCTCGATCGCGCGGTCCAGCAGCGGCTTGTACTCGACGATGCGGCTCCCCTCGATCCCGCAGGACGCGGACATGACGACCCGCGGCGCCGCGTCCTCGATCCGGACCGCGAGCTCGTGCGCGGCGAAGCCGCCGAACACCACCGAGTGCACCGCGCCCAGCCGCGCGCAGGCCAGCATCGCCATCACCGCCTCGGGAATCATCGGCATGTAGATGACGACGCGATCGCCCTTGCCGACGCCCAGGCCGCGCAATGCCCCGGCCAGCCGGGCGGTCCCCGACCGCAGCTCACGGTAGGTGATCACGGCGGAGGTGCCCGTCACCGGGCTGTCGTGGATGATCGCCGCCTGCTCACCGCGGCCGGCGGTGACATGCCTGTCCACCGCGTTATAGCAGGTATTCAGCACCCCTCCGGTGAACCAGCGGTACAGCGGCGCGGCCGAGGCGTCCAGCACCGTGGCCGGCTGCTCATACCAGTCGATTGCCGCCGCCGCGTCGCCCCAGAACCCGCCGGGGTTAGCCAGGCTCTGGCGGAAGGCATCGGTGTATCCGGCCATGTCCCCTGCTCCGATCGCTCAGCGGTAACTCCCATGTAAGGCGAGCGTGTCATGCCACCGCCAGGGCCCAAAGGCCCCCGCGAAGGTGCCCAACGCCCGTACCGGCTGGTGACGCCGGCGCCGATGCTGGTCATAGCCGGGCGCGGCAGCCGAATCCCGCCCCGGGACCTGGAGGAATGCCATGACCGTCCGCATCGGGATCAACGGCTTCGGGCGGATCGGGCGCACCTTCGTGCGCCGCTCGCTGGAGCTGGACGGCATCGAGGTCGTCGCGGTCAACGACGTGACCGACGCGCGCACGCTGGCGCACCTGCTCGACTTTGACTCGACCTATGGCCGGATCGATGCCGAGATAACGCATACCGGGGAGTCGATCAGCATCGACGGGAAGCCGATCACGGTGCTGTCCCGCCGGGATCCCGCCGCGATCGACTGGGGCGCGCTCGGCGCTGACATCGTCATCGAGTCCACCGGCAAGTTCCGCGCCCGCGAGGACGCGGCCCTGCACCTGAAGGGCGGTGCGCGCAAGGTGCTGCTGTCCGCCCCCGGCAAGAACGCCGACCTGACCGTGGTGGTCGGAGTCAACGACGGCGAGTACGACCCGCAGCGGCATGACGTGATCTCCAATGCGTCCTGCACGACGAACTGCGTGGCGCCGATGGCCAAGGTGCTGAACGACGCGTTCGGCGTGCAGCGCGGCTTCATGACGACCATCCACGCCTACACGGGCGACCAGATGCTGCTGGACGGGCCGCATAAGGACCTGCGGCGGGCGCGCAGTGCCGCCGTCAGCATGGTGCCGACGACCACCGGCGCGGCCAAGGCCACCGGGGAGGTCATCCCCGAGCTGGCCGGCCGGCTGGACGGGGTCGCGGTGCGGGTGCCCGTACCGGACGGATCGCTGACCGATCTCACCGCCGTGCTGGCGCGCGACGTGAGCGCGGCCGAGGTTAACCGCGCGTTCGAGGCGGCGGCGGCGGGCCCGATGGCTGGCATCCTGCACTACAGCACCGACCCGCTCGTCTCCCGCGACATCGTCGGCGACCCGGCCTCGTGCGTGTTCGATTCCGGCCTGACGCAGGCCGCCGGCAGCCTCGCCAAGATTTTCGGCTGGTACGACAACGAGTGGGGCTATACCTGCAGGCTCGCGGATCTGGCGCTCATCGTCGGCAGCCGCGTTTAGCCGTCGCGTGGCCGATCCCTGCCTGGGGACCTTCGGCAGCGACCGGCGGGACGATGGTCCCTGGCCCGGCCCGGAGGCCGGGACTAGGTTGGTGTGGTGCGGCGGCTGCGGCGATCTTGCTCGCCGGCGACCCCCGCGCGGATGACCGCGGACGCGAGCAGAGGTGCCAGCCAGCTATGAACGACAGAGCCGGGCCGCCGGAAGGCGCGGCCGCCCCGCAGCAAGCGGCTGTCCCGCAGCCAGCCGCTGGGCCGGCTGGCCGCCCGATCCGCGTGTTCCTGCTGGATGATCATGAGATCGTCCGCCTCGGGGTCCGCGAGCTACTGGAGGCTGCGCCTGACATCACCGTCGTCGGCGAGGCAGGCACGGCCGCGTCGGCGCTGGCCCGCATCCCGGCACTGCGCCCGGACGTGGCGGTGCTCGACGTGCGGCTGCCCGACGGCGACGGGGTGAGCGTCTGCCGCGACATCCGCTCGTCGATGCCCGGGGTCGCCTGCCTGATGCTCACCTCCTTCGGCGACGACGAGGCGCTCTTCGACGCGATCATGGCCGGGGCGGCGGGGTACGTGCTCAAGCAGATCCGCGGCACCGACCTGGTCGGCGCGGTCCGCACCGTCGCCTCGGGGCAGTCGCTACTCGACCCGGAGGCGGCCAGCCGGGTGATGAGCCGGATGCGCGATCAGGCGGCCCGCGCCGATCCGCTGGCCGGCCTGACCGGGCAGGAACGGCGGATCCTCGAGCTGATCGGCGAGGGCATGACCAACCGTCAGATCGGCGCGGAGATGTTCCTCGCCGAGAAGACGGTCAAGAACTACGTCTCCGCGCTGTTCGCCAAGCTCGGCATGGAACGCCGCACCCAGGCAGCCGCCTACGCGGCCAGGATCTTCGAGACTCCTGACCACCATTCAGAACGCAGCACTCCCCCCGGCTGAGCCCGCCCGAGCTCACCCCCGCCGCGGTGCCGGGCCTGCGCTCCGCCCGGCGTCCGCGCCGCTCGCCGCCCGGCGGGGCGTCCGCCAGCCAGGCCAGCCAGCGGCCATCAGCCCGCCGCGCCGGCGTCCGGCGGCAGCGGAACCTGCCAGCGCAGCTCGGTCCCGCGCTCGCCTGCCGTACCCACCTGAAGCGTCCCGCCGAGCCGCCTGGCCCGCTCGGCCAGGTTGTCCAGCCCGCTGCGGCGGGTGCTGGCCGGCAGCCCGACGCCATCGTCGCGGACCATGAGCAGCAGGTCGCGGCCCGCCTCGACGGTCACGTCCACCCTGCTCGCATGGGCGTGCCTGGCCGCGTTCGACAATGCCTCGCGCAGCGCGTGCCTGGCCTGCTCGGCGATCCCGGCGGGCACCCGCTCCGCCAGGTCGCCGGACATGCTCAGCGACGGGGCGAACCCGAGCGGCCCGCTCATCTCCGCCGTGATGTCCAGGATCTGGCCGCGGAAACCCGGCCCCTTGACGTCGTGACGTGCCTGCAGCGCGAAAATCGCCGACCGGATATCGCCGATCGTGTCGTCGAGCGCGTCGACCGCGCGGCTCACCCGCTCGGCCAGCTCAGGCCGCGCGATCATGGGCAGCGCTCCCTGCAGCGACATGCCGGTCGCATACAGCCGCTGGATGACCAGGTCGTGCAGGTCGCGGGCAATGCGCTCACGGTCCTGCAATACCGTGAACAGCTCCGAGTCACGGCGGGCGTCGGCCAGTTCCAGCGCCACGGCCGCCTGCGCGGCGAACGAGCCCACCATCTCCGTCGCCGCGGGCGCCAGCGGCATCGACCCGGGGTGGCGCCCGACGGTGAGCACCCCGCGCACGTTGGCCGGCCCGCCGAGCGGGAAGATCACCGCGGGCCCGAGCGGCATCTGCTCCCTGGCCACCGGAGTGACCCGCTCGTCGTGGCTGAAGTCCTCCAGCGCCACCGGCTCGCCGGTCGCCAGCACCGCGGCGGACAGCGACATTCCGGGCAGTATCAGCCCCTGGGCCTTCGCCGCGTCGCGCCCGGCCGCGTGCCTGATCACCAGCTCGCCGCCCTCACCGCGGGGCAGCGCGAGCACCGCCAGGTCGGCGCCCGACATGTCCAGCACCTGCTGCGTCACCAGATCCAGCACCTCGCCCGGATCGGCGCCGGACAGCAGCAGCCGGGTAACCTCGGCGCTCGCCTGCAGCCACCGCTGCCGCCTGCGTGCCTCCTCGTACAGCCGCGCGTTCTCGATCGCCACGCCCGCTGCGGCCGCCAGCGCGACCACGATAGCCTCGTCTTCCTCGTCGAACTGGCCGCCGTTCTCCTTCTCGGTGAGGTAGAGGTTCCCGTACACCTCGCCGCGGATCCGCACCGGCACCCCGAGGAACGTCCGCATCGGCGGGTGGCCCGCCGGGAAGCCTGATGACCGCGGGTCGGCGGAGATGTCCGGCAGCCGCAGCGGCCGCGGGCTGGTGATCAGCTCCCCGAGCAGGCCGCGGCCCTCCGGCCAGTGATGAATGCGGGCGATCTCGGCCTCGTCCAGGCCGACCGGGATGAACTCGATAAGGCTGCCGGCCTCGCTGACCACCCCGAGCGCCCCGTAACGGGCGCTCACCAGCCCGATTGCGGTCTCGACGATGCGCCGGAGCACGATCTCCAGGTCCAGGTTGCTGCCGACGGCGACGACCGCCTCGAGCAGCGCATGCGCCCGGTCCCGGGTGGCCAGCACGGCCTGCAGCCGGACCTGCAGCTCGCCGAGCAGGTCATCGAGCCGCAGGTGCGGCAAGAGCGGGTGCGGTTCTGGTAATTCCACCAGCGGGCTCCTGAACTCGGCGTCGGGCGCCAGATGACTCAACGATATGCGCGGACCGGGCGTCTAGCCCGCGGCGCGCCTCCTGGCATTATGACCTGCCGAAAGCCCAGCTCAGAAGGGTGCCCGCCTAGCGGCTCAGGACCACCTTGAGCGCGCCGGTATCGCCAGACCGGGCGAACACGTCGTAGGCCTTGCCGAACTCCTCTAGCGCGAAGCGATGGGTGACGAACCGCCCGGCGTCGATGTGATGACTTGTGAGCAGGCGCAGGAGCGTCGGCGTGGAGTACGCGTCGACCAGTCCGGTCGTGATGGTGATGTCCCTTATCCACTGATCCTCAAGGTGCAGGGTCGCGGGCTTGCCGTGCACGCCGATGTTGGCGATCCGCCCGCCGGGCCGGGCCATCTCGACGGCAAGCTCGAAGGTGGCGGGCACGCCGACCGCTTCGATCGTCACGTCGGCGCCCAGGCCGCCGGTGAGGGAGCGGACTACCTTCAGCGGGTCCTGCCGGGAGTTGTTGACCGTGACATCGGCGCCGAACTGCTTCGCCGCTTCCAGCCGGGAGTCAGCCAGGTCAACAGCGACGATGTGGCTCGGGCTGAGCAAATGCGCGCCCATGATCGCGGACAGGCCGACGGGGCCGGCCCCGACGACCGCGACCACGTCGCCCGGCCGCACGTTGCCATTCAGGACACCGACCTCATAGCCGGTGGGCAGGATGTCCGCCAGCATGAGGATGTCCTCGTCGGCGGCGCCATCGGGCACCGGGTAGGTGGAGGTGTCGGCGAACGGAACCCGGACGTACTCGGCCTGGGTGCCGTCGATCATGTGACCCAGGATCCAGCCGCCTCCGCCCAGGCATTGCCCGCTGCGGCCGTCGCGGCAGAACCGGCAGGTCCCGCACACCGAGATGCACGACACGAGAACGCGGTCGCCGGCCTTGACCGTCTTCACGCCGCTGCCGACTGAGTCGATCGTCCCGACCGCCTCATGGCCGAGGATGCGCCCGTCGGTCACCGCAGGCAGATCGCCTTTAAGAATATGCAGATCCGTTCCGCAAATCGTGGTGGCATCCACGCGCACGATCGCGTCGGTATCGCTGGAGATTTCCGGCTTCTGGACTTCCTCCCAGGCCATTTCGCCTGGTCCATGGTAAACAAGGGCTCGCATGACTCTCTCCGTTTCGGTAAAGGGATCGGCTCCCCATGATGCTCACTGCGGCATTCAGATGGCAGAGGCGAACGTCCTGCGCGGTCGTGGTCGAATGTCCGCCGATTCCCGGCTGACGCTCCGCTGACGGGACCAAGGTCCCACGATGACAGGGCGGGCGGCCCTCCCCAGGGATGCCTCCCGCTGGCATTTTTGTCAGCAGGCATCCCGCCGCCAGGTCAGGGCTACCTCGCTGACCGTCGCCTCGAGAGCAGTGGAGCATGGCATGAGTCATCCCGTGCCGCACGTCGGGCCGCTGGCGATCAACATGAATCAGCCGGGCTCGTTCGTGCACTGGTCAATCTTCGATGTATCCGTGGCGAACCTGGTCCTGATCGCGGTGATGGTCGCGATCTTCGGGGCCGCCCTGCTGATCCCGTTCCCCAGGGGGCACGGCAAGGATCTCGCCGGGGTCGACGGCGATCCCGCGGACGGCGATGCCGGAGCAGCCTCGCCGGCCCGGTCAGCCGTCCCGGCACGGCCGGCCGGGGATGACGGCACCGCTGACCTGTGGACGGCCCGGCTGCGGCGCGCCGCGCTGCGGACGCTGCCGCCGGGCAAGCTGCTGCCCGACAGCCAGCCCGCCTATGTCGCGTCCTGGATTTACGTGTTCGGCGTCGGCGCGCTGGCCGCGCTGGGAGTGGCGATCGTGAGCGGGTTCGGCCTCGCGCTGGGCGGCCCCGACTGGTGGCATTACAACCCGCTCGGGCATTTCTTCAACAGCCTGCACCTGTGGAGCGTCGAGCTGTTCATGGCCCTGCTGGTCATCCACCTGTGGGGCAAGTTCTGGATGGCCGCCTGGCGCGGCCGCCGGACGCTGACCTGGATCACCGGCGTGGTCGCGTTCGCCGTCTCGGTCATCGAGTGCTTCACCGGCTACGTGGCCCAGCAGAACTTCGACTCCCAGTGGATCTCCACCAGCGGCAAGGACGCGTTCAACTCGGTCGGGGTCGGCGCATTCTTCAACGTGATGAACTTCGGCCAGATGCTGATGTGGCACATCGTGCTCGTCCCGATCGTGCTCATCGCCATCGTCGGCGCGCACGTGCTGCTGGTCCGGATGCACGGCGTGTCGCACCCGATCGACGCGCATGCCGCTGAGGTCAAGGGGCGGGGGCGGCTGCGCAGGCGCGCGATCGCGGCAGCCGACGCCGCTCCGTGGCGCGGCCCGAACCGCCGCTACGACATCCTGAAGGAGGGCACGATCGCCTCGGTGATCGTGCTGGCGCTGACCCTGGGCCTGGCTGTGGTGCTGTCCTCTCCCGACGTGCCGCCGGTCACCATCGCCACCTGGGCGAGGCTCGCGCCCGCCGACTTCCTGGCCACCGCCGCCACCGAGCTGAACGGAACGAGCGAGACGGCCACCTACGGCCCGCCTTACGACAGCCAGACCGCCAATGTCCAGCGGCTGCTCTTCTCCCCGGCGAAGATCACCGGGGTTACCCAGCCGGTCAACGCAGCGCAGGATTTCGTCATCGGGCCGCTGGCCCAGCTCGCGCCCACCGACCCGGCCATCGCGGCCCCGCTCGCGGCCTACCGGTCCGCCCCGGCCGCCCAGCAGCTCAAGTGGGCCGACGCGTACGCCACTGCGGTCACGAAGGTGACGTTCACCGGCGGCCGGCCGGTCGTCCCGGCAGCTGCCGACGGGCCGGTCCCGGCGCTGCTGGCCAGCGAGCTCAGCCTGGCGCGCAGCGGCGCGCTGGACACCGACCTGCTCGCCCAGCAGCCGTTCTACGGCACCAACTTCACCAAGCCGCTGCTGTTCATCGAGGACGGCAACTACTTCGTGAACAAGGCCACCGCGATGGGCCTGTCCGGCAGCCAGTGGGGCGTGATGAACGAGACCGGCAGCTACCCTGGCCAGCCGTGGCTGTGGCTCTACACACTGTGGTACCAGGTGCCGGGATGGACCAACTCAGTCAACATCGACATGATCGCCATCTACATGACAGGCCTGGCCACGCTCCTGCTGCTGCTGATCCCGTTCATCCCCGGCCTGCGTGACATCCCCCGGCTGATCCCGGTGCACCGGCTCATCTGGCGATCCTGGTACCGCAGGGCTCAGCGCTCCGGCCCCGGCCAGCCGGGCGGCCCGGGTCCCGGCCAGCCACCGGGCTCGGGCGCCAGCCAGCCGGGCGCCGCGGGCCATCAGGCCGGCCACGCGCGGACCTAGCGAGGATCAGCCGACCACCAGCACGGCCGGTCCGTCAGCTGGATCCCGTAGCCGGCCGCACGCCGGCGCCGTCAGCGGACCACCAGCACCGGCCGGTCCGTCAGCTGGATCACCTTGTGCGCCGTGCTGCCGAGCAGCAGGCCGGCCATGTCGCCCCGTCCCCTGCAGCCCATGATGATGACGCCCACGTCATGTTTCCTGGCCGTGTCGATGATCTCGCGGGCGGCATAGCCGAAAACGGTGTCCTTTATCTCCCCGTGCGCGGTGATCCCGGCACCGGCGAACTCGGCGACGGCCCCGTCGACCGCCAACTGCGCCTCATCGGGTGACTCCCGGTCCACCATCCCGGCCTGGGGGATGATCTCGCGCTCGCGCAGGTGCAGGACCCATATCTCGCCGTCGGACAGCAGCGCCAGCTCACGGGCCGCGCTGAGCACGCGCTCGGTGACTTCGGAGTAATCCACGGCCACCAGCAGGCTCTTGTACATCACAGGGGCTCCCCCTCCAGATTCGTCACTAACGTTATGCCCGCGCGCCCGGGAGAGCGCAGGCAGGGCCGAGGTCCCGCTCCCCCGGCCCGCCGGGTCAGTGCCGGATCAGCGGCGTTTCCATCTTCAGCAGGCCGGCCTGAGGGCCGTTACCGTGCGTGATGATCAGCCAATGGTCGCCGGCCAGCGGCGCGAGTGCCCGCACCGCGCGGCGACGACCCTCACCCGGGCTGCCCGATGGTGGCCACCATCAGCGCCTTGATCGTGTGCAGCCTGTTCTCCGCCTGATCGAAGACGACGCTGGCCGGTGACTCAAAGACCTCGTCGGTCACCTCCAGGCCGTCGAGGCCGCGGGGGGCGAGGATCTGCTGCCCGATCTCGGTCTCGCGGTTGTGCAGCGCGGGCAGGCAGTGCAGGAACTTTACGTCCGGGTTGCCGGTGGCGGCCATCATCGCTGCGTTGACCTGGTAAGGAATCAGCTGGTCGATCCGCTTGTCCCAGTTCTCCTCGGGCTCGCCCATCGACAGCCAGACGTCGGTGTAGAGGAAATCGGCTCCCGGCACCGCCGCGGCGCTGTCCGCGGTCACGGTCAGGCTGGCCCCGGAGCGGGCCGCGAGGGACCGGGCGATGTCCCGCACCGCCGGTTCCGGCCACAGTTCGTCCGGCGCGCAGATCCGAACGTCGAGGCCGAGGAGCGCGCCGATTACCAGCAGCGAGTTGGCCGTGTTGTTCCGGCCGTCGCCGAGGTAGCAGTAGCACACCTGGCGCAGCGGCTTGCCCGCGTGCTCGCGCATGGTGAGGATGTCGGCCAGCATCTGCGTCGGATGCCACTGATCGGTCAGCCCGTTCCAGACCGGCACCCCGGCGAACGCGCCGAGGGTTTCCGCCGATTCCTGGGCGAAGCCGCGGAACTCGATCCCGTCGAACATCCGGCCGAGGACCCGCGCGAAGTCCTTGACGGACTCCTTGTGGCCCAGATGGGAGTCCTGCGGGCCGAGATAGGTGACGTGCCCGCCCTCGTCATGAGCCCCGACCTCGAACGCCGAACGGGTCCTGGTAGACGCCTTCTCGAAGATCAGCGCGATGTTGCGGCCCGCCAGCCGCGCCGACCGCTGACCCAGGTGCTTCGCCACGGCGCACTGCCCGCCGAGGTCGACCAGGTACAGGAACTCCTCGGCGGTGAGGTCCGTCTCCTTCAGCAGGCTTCGTCCGTGCAGATCCATCTGGTGCTCCTTGCCCGCCGCGGCGGCGCAGCATGGTTGGTCGGGACGTTGCGCTCATAGCCCATCACGACGCCGGGCGCGACCGCGAGGTAGTTCGTGCCATCGTCCCACTGCTCGCGCTCAGCCGCCCGGATGTCCTCATCGGTGGTCAGCACGCTCACGGCCGCAGGTCTGCCTTGAGCACGCCGCCGACAAGGAACTCCGCCAGCTTCGGCCCGTCCAGGTCCGGCAGCATCTTGCGGGCGGCCCGCGAGCGCCGGGCCGAAGGTCCCCGCAGCGGGGAACGAAGGTAACGGGTGATCCGCCGTCCTCCCGGCATTACCCGGACCTTCACCCTGGACCCGGAAACGAGGTGAGAGCATGGACGAGCGTCCGCCAGGAATCTTCCTGATCCCTATCGCGGCTTCCCTACTTGAACGGGATACTTCATGTCCGATCACACAGCCGGCAGTCCAGCGCTGCAGGAGCTGGACGAGACGGAGTGCCTGCGGCTCATTTCGCCGGGTGGCGTGGGCAGGCTCGCGTACTACGGCCGGTTCGGCCTGACCGTGCTTCCGGTCAACTACCGGGTGCAGGACGGGGCCATCGTGTTCCGCACCGCGCACGACAGCACGACCGACGCGGACCTGCGCACGGGGATCGAGGGCGCCGACTTCAGGGTCGCCTTTGAGATCGACGAGATCAACACCGGCGCCCGGGAAGGCTGGAGCGTGCTGATCCAGGGTCCCGCGCATCACGTGGAGTCAGCGGCCGAGCGCGCCTCGGTGCTGGCAGCGGGAGTCGAGCCGTGGGCCGGCGGGGACAGGGAGCTGTTCCTCCGGGTAACCCCCGCCCGGATCACCGGCAGGCGCATCCGGCGCAGCTGACTGTCGCAGACTCCCCCGGAGATCGCGATCAGGTTGGCTTGATGTGCTGGAGGACCCTGATCGGGACGTGCCAAGCCGCGTGCTCCTGGTCACTGCTCATCAGCCCGAGACTGACCTCAAGGATCCCGCTGTCGTAGCTCGCCCGGATATCAGACTCGTCCACGCTGGCCGGAAGCACCACGTGACGGGTGAACGAGCCGTAGCGGAATTCGCTATGGTGCTTGCTGCCGGTGTCCTCATGCCGTTCCGCATGAATGGTGAGGATGCCCCTGGACACCGTGACGTCAGCCTGCGTCTCCGGATCGATCCCCGGCAGTTCCGCCCGCACCACGTAGCGGCCGTTCTCGACGTACTCCTCGACCGGCATCATCTGCGCCGTGAAAGGACGCAGCACCGCGAGGGACGGCTCAAGCCACTCCAGGACTGCCGGGAAAAGACCGTGGCTATCCCTGCGCGTCAGTGCGCTCATCGATCACACCTTCTCTCGATCTTCTTCCTTTACTGATCACATCGCCAGCCGGCCGATCGCGATAGGGCCGAAGGTGCCAGCCAATGAGGACCTTCGGTCCTGGGCAAGCCATAGCCGCCGAATGGATCCTGGTCCTTGGGACACCCCCGAGGAGGAGTGATGTCGAAGACCATCCTGCTGGCCGCGGATGCGGCCAGCGACATGTCCGCCACCGCGGAGATGACGCGCGAGCTGTGCCGCGACAGCGGCGACTCGGTCATCGTGCTGCATGTCCATGAATTCGCCGTAGGCCGCTGGGGGCGGATGCAGGTGGACTGCCACGACGGTGAGGGGGAGCGCGTCGTCGGCGAGATCATCGATGACATGAAAGCCGCGGGAGTCAGCGCCGACGGCGAGATCCGTGAGGCTCAGCTCGGGCACATCGCCAGGAACATCCTGACTGCGGCCGACGAGCACGACGCCCGGATCATCGTCCTGGGCGCGGGCGGGCGCACGGATCTGCCGCATCTGCCGTTCGGCAGCGTCGCGCACCACGTGCTGCACTCGGCCAGGCGGCCGGTGCTGATCGTGCCCAGGCAGCCTGCCTCAGGCGTTGCACCGTAGCGCGGCTCAGCCGATGTCACGGCGCCGCAGGCCGGCTATCCCGGCGGCGGCCAGCGCCACGGCGATCACGGTCAGCCAGGTAAGCGGCGCGGCACTGACCGTTCCGCCGGGCAGCTTCGGCTCATGGGTAAAGGGTGACATATCAAGAATCCAGTGCGAGAGCTGCAGCGTGGCGCCGAGGAAGACCATCATGACGACCACGCCAAGCGCGATCCAGCCGCCGGCCACGCTGGCCCGCGGGGCGACCCCGACAAGTACCGCCGCCACCCCGGCCAGCACCAGCGCGGCGGGTAGCTGCGCCAGGCCGGCGCCGACGAGCCGGACTACCTCGCTGCCGCCGGACCCGGACCGCAGCGCGTACCCGGCGCCCGCGCCCAGGCCGGCCGCGGCCAGGATCAGGGCCGTCCCGCCCGCTGCGATGACCAGCTGGCCGAGCGCCCAGCTGCTCCGCCCGGCGCCGGCGGCCAGCAGCGGATCCGCGCGCGCCCCGGTCTCCTCGGAGCGGAGCCGCAGCACCGCCGAGACGGCGTAGCCGGCGGCGATCAGCCCGCTGAAGCTCATGATCGCCGCGAGGTAGGCATTGGTGACGCCGGCCTCGCCGCCCATTCTCGTCAGTATCTTCCTGATCTCGCTGCTGCCGAGCAGGCCGCCGATTCCCTTGGCCGCCTCCCCGACTACGGCGCCGTAGGCCAGCGCCCCGATCACCCAGCCCGTCAGCGCGCCGCGCTGCAGCCGCCAGGCGAGCCCGAGCGGGCCGCGCAGCCACCCCGCGGCCCGGGCTGGTCCCGGCCGCTGCGCCAGCAAGCCCGCACCGTAATCACGGCGAGCGGCCAGCACCCCGGCCGCAGCCGCCGCGACCGCGGCGGTAGCCAGCGGCAGCGCCAGTATCCACCAGCGGACCTGGCCGAACGGCCTGATCAGCTCGGCCCAGCCGGCCGGCGACAGCCAGGTCAGCCAGCCGGGACCGTGCGCACCCGCCGAGTCCCCCACCGCCCGCAGCAGGTAGGCCGCTCCGAGCACGCCGATCGCGGCCCCCCTGGCGCCCCGCGCGGTCTGCGCGACCTGGGCAGTGACCGCGGCGACGGAGGTGAACACCAGCCCGCAGCCGGCGATGGCCAGCGCCAGCGATATGGATCCGGCCGCGGGCAGCCCGAGCGCGATCAGGCCGGCCGAGACCACCGCGGCGAGCGCGACATTCGCGCTCAGCGCGATCAGCAGCCCGGCGGCCAGCGCCGCGTGCCGTCCCACCGCCGCCGAGCCCACCAGCTCGAGCCGCCCGGTCTCCTCGTCGGCCCTGGTGTGCCTGACCACGATGAAGATGCTCATCAGCCCGGCGCCGAGGGCGGCGAACGCGCCGTACCGCCAGGCGGTCAGCGAGCCGATCGAGCTGCCGGAGAGCGGCCCGTAGAGCGACAGCAGCGCAGGGTTGCGGGCCGCCACGGCCGCGAACTGCTCCCGCCCGGCGACCGTCGGGTACAGCTTCCTGAAGCTGTAGGCGGTTCCTGCGACCAGCGCGGTGAGCACGTAGATCCAGGCCGGCAGCATGATGCGGTCGCGGCGGGCGGCCAGCCTCGCGAGCGCGCTAGTGCCCGCCAGGGTGCTCACGCCGTGACTCCGCCATGCTCACCCGCGGGCAAGGTGGCCGCCCCATCGCCGGCATAGTGGCTCAGGAACAGCTCCTCCAGGGTCGGCGGCTGGCTGGTCAGGCTGCGCACCCCGACCGCGGTGAGCTGGCGCAGCAGCGCGTCGATCTGGCCGTCGTCGACCTGGCAGCGCACCCGGCGACCCTGGATGTCCAAGTCGTGCACGCCGGGCAGGCGGTCAAGCCCGGCCGGCGGGCCAGCGAGCTCGGCGGTGATGGAGGTCCTGGTGAGGTGACGCAGCCCGGCCAGGGTCCCGGACTCCACAGTCCGGCCTCGCCTGATGATGGTGACGCGATCGCACAGCGCCTCCACCTCGGACAGAATGTGGCTGGAGAGCAAGACCGTGCGGCCGCGCTTGCGTTCCTCCTCAATGCACGCCCGGAAGGCGGCCTCCATCAGCGGGTCGAGCCCGGCGGTCGGCTCGTCGAGCAGCAGCAGCTCGACATCAGAGGCGAGCGCCGAGATCAGGGCCACCTTCTGCCGGTTGCCCGTGGAGTACGCCCGCGCCTTCTTGGTCGGGTCCAGGTCGAAAAGCTCGATCAGGGCGGCCCGGCGGCTGGCGTCCATGCTGCCGCGCAGCCGCCCCAGCAGGTCGATCACCTCGCCACCGGACAGGCCGGGCCAGAGCGTGACATCGCCCGGCACGTAGGCGAGTCGGCGGTGCAGCGCGGCTGCCTGGGTCCACGGATCGCCGCCGAGCAATCGCGCGCTGCCGCCGCCGGCCCGCAGCAGCCCGAGCAGGATCCTGATCGTCGTTGTCTTGCCTGACCCGTTGGGACCGAGGAAGCCATGCACCTCGCCCGTCGCCACGCTGAGATTCAGCCCGTCAAGCGCCACGGCCCTGCCGTAGGACTTGCGCAGGCCAGAGACCGCGATCGCGTCAGTCATGGCTGCCATTCTCGCGCCGCGCCGTTGCCCCACGGGCGGGAGCCATCCGGCCTGCGCAGCAAGCGCTTAGCCGGCCGCTGGCGCGCTGGACGCTGGCCTCGCGGTCAGCTTGCAGTTCACGGCGACCACGCCGTCCGCGCCGGACGCAAGGCGCTTGGCGACGCCGATCAAGTCCGTCCGGGCGAGGGCACCGGACAGCGTGACGATGCCGTCCCTGACCTGCACGCTGACCCCGTCGGGCTCGGCCAGGAGAATGCCCGTCAGCATGCCGTGGACCTCGGCCGCGATCTCCTCGTCCGGGCGAAGGAAGACGCTGAGCAGGTCCCGGCGGCTGACAATCCCGATCAGCATGCCCGACGAATCGACCACGGGCAGCCGCCGGATCCGGTTGCCGTTCATCAGCCGGGCGGCTGCGCCGACCGGCGCGTCGGGATGGATCGTGATCACGGGCGTGGTCATCAGCTGGCCGGCCGTGCGCGCTTCGGCCTGCGCCCGCTCCTGGCGGGTGCGCCGGGGCAGGCCGGTGCCCAGCCTGCGGAAGTCGCGTTCCTCCTTGCGGAGCACATCGGCCTCCGACACGATGCCAGCCACCTGCCCGTCCTCCGTCAGCACGGGCACGGCGTTGACCTTCCGCTCGGCCATGACCCGGGCGACCTGCTTGTAGGAGGCGCTCTTTTCGACGGTGACCACGTCGGTGGTCATCACGTCGCTGACCCGCCAGCGGCCGCTCCGTGCTGGCTGGCCGCTGGAGCCCGCCTGCGCTGGCCCGTGCCTGTCCTCCGCCTCAGCGGACTCCAGGGCGCGTGCCACGTCGGAGGCGGTGGCGCCGCCGTGCACGGTCTGGTAATACGTCGCTCCGAGGTGCCGGAGCATGGCGTCGAAGTGCTCATCGCGGCGGGTCATGCTAGCTCCCTGTGGTGACCCAGCGCCGCCAGGCGGCGGCGCCTGCCCATCCGATCTCACCAGCACGCGGCCCGGGCCAGCAGAGGCGAAAGTCCTTCCGCCGGGGACCTTCTGCCGTTCCGTGCCGGGCCTGTCCGGTTAGGGGCCAACGGCCCGCGGCCGACTGTCCAATGGCCCTGTCAGCGCCCGGCAACGGCAGCGACGATGGCGTCGGGATTCATGCCCGCCAGGAAGGCGGCGCCCCCGGCAGAAGGAGCAGGCAATGCCTGGCATCGTGGTGGCCGTCGATGGCTCAGATCATTCCCAGCACGTCCTTGAGTGGGCGCTGAAGGAGGCAGCGCTGCTGCGTGCTCCGCTGACCGTGCTGACCGTTCACCCAGTTGCCGCGAGTTACTGGACCGGCAATCCGATCATTTATCCCAAGGACCAGCCTGAGCAGGAGAAATCCCGCCAGGCTGCCGAGGCAGCGGTGAGCAAGGCCGCAGCCAGCCTCGACGCGACCCCGGCGGCCGAGGTGACCGTGCGCGCGGTAAGCGGCATACCCGCGCAGGAAATCATCCGGGCATCCAGCGACGCCGACCTGGTGGTCGTCGGCTCGCGTGGCGGCGGCGGTTTCGGCGGACTGCTGATGGGCTCGGTAAGCACGCAGGTGGTGCACCACGCAGCGTGCCCCGTGGTGGTCATCCGCAGCTAACGTGAGCTGGCCGGAGCCCAGCCAATGACGTCGTTGGGACTCCGCTGTCGCTGTAACAGCAGCAGAGTCCCGACCACGCCACTGCCGCCGCCGCCCGGCACGCATCCCTTACCCGGGCATCGGGCCCGTCGTGCCTATCCCCGGCCGCGGGGTCCGTCGGGCCCGTCGGCCTGATGGGCGAGGACCTTTGCCCCTGCCGGCCGGACCCGGCGCGCGCGATGGTGAACGCAGGCACGTCATTAGCCCGGGAGGATCAGATGAGGAACGACAGGCAGCACCGCCTCGTGGTCGGCATCAGCGGCTCGCCCGCGTCGCTGATCGCGCTGCGGTGGGCGGCGGCTGAGGCCCGGCTGCGCGGAGCAAGCCTGCACGTGGTGCGTGCATGGGATCCGGCACGGCACGCGGCCCCGTATGCCGGGGCCGGCCATTGGCCGACGGGTGAGGGCCCCGGGGCCGAGGCTCGCGCCAGGCTGGCCGCCGACCTGCGGGCCGAGCTCGGCCCGGTGATGCCCGAGGGCGTCACCGCGGAACTGGCAGAAGGCACGCCCGAGAGCGTGATGGTGGCCCAGTCCGCCGACGCGGACCTGCTGGTGCTCGGCGTTACTGCCCCGCCCTGGCTGCCGGACCGGCCGGAAGGACCGGTCATCCGGGCCTGCCTGGCGCACGCCAGGTGTCCCGTGGTCATCGTCGGCTCAGCCGAGGATGCGCACCCGCCGACCAGCCAGGAGCCACTGGATGCCGCCATCGCATAGCAGGGCCTGCGGCTCGGCTGGTGGTCCGGGACGGCTGGCCCGGCCATCCGGGACCTTCGCCTCTGAGCCGGGCGGGATGGCTGCCGCAGACTGATCAGCGAAGGACCTAACGGGGGCTGGGGCGCGGTCGCAGCTGAGCACGTGCAGGCGGACGGCGGATGTGAGGAGGTACGCGATGAGGGCTCAGGTCGGTGACCGGCTGGTCCCTGATGGCGACCCCGGCCGGATCGGCGTTGTCATCGGGCTGCGGAATGCCGACGGTTCTCCGCCGTACATCGTCAAGTGGCTCAGCGGCGGGCACATTGCGCTGGTGTACCCCGGTCCCTACGCCAGGATCGTGCCGTGCGACCCGGCCGGCAGCCCGGAGCGTGCCGGAACGCCGGCATGAGCGCGTGGCTAGCCGCCCGCCGGGGCCGGCCGCCAGCCGCCGGCCAGAAAACGCCGCCAAGCGGCGGCGTGTTCGCGCTGCTGGCCGATGGTGCCACTGCCGAGATCCGCGCCGCGACCCCGGATGACGTCGATGCGGTCCGCCGCATGCACGAGGCGATGTCCTCGGAGAATCGCTACCTTCGGTTCTTCAGCCTGAGTAAGAACGCGCCTGGGCAGGAGGCGCGGCGCCTCTGCCGTCCGGCGGGCCCCGACCACGCGGCGCTGCTCGCCTGGCTGAACGGAGCGGTCGTGGGCGCCGCTAGCTACGAGCTGGCCCGCACTCCGGGCGTCGCCGAGGTGGCCTTCGCCGTCAGCGACGAGATGCACGGCCGGGGAGTCGCCACGCTGCTGCTCGAGCACCTGGTGTCGCTGGCCAGGGCCCGGCACCTGACTGCCTTCACCGCCGAGACGCTGCCGGAGAATTCCGCGATGCTGCGCGTCTTCGGCGACGCGGGGCTCGGCGTGCTGCGGCGCTGGGCGGACGGCGTGGTGGAACTGGACATCCCGATCCCGCCGCACGCCGCGCTGGGCCAGGCCAGCCGGTACCTGGAGACGGTAGCGGCACGCGAGATGCGGGCCGACGTCGCCAGCCTCGCACCGCTGCTCAGCCCGGCGGGCGTCGCGGTGGTAGGGGCGGGCAGGAGGCAGGGGTCGGTCGGCCGGACGATCCTGCGCAACATCATCGACGCGGGCTTCGCCGGGCCTGTCTACGCGGTCAACCCGAACGCCGACGAGATCGACGGCATCCAGTGCGTCCGGTCGGTGGCAGCGCTGCCCGGTCATGTGGACCTGGCCGTGATCGCCGTGCCGCCGCCCGCTGTCGCCGCCGCCGCGCGGGAGTGCGGGGAGCGAGGCATCAGGGCCCTGGTCGTGGTCACGGCCGGGCTCAGCGGCGAGCAGCAGAACGCGGTCCTGGCGACGTGCCGGCACCATGGCATGCGGCTGCTTGGCCCGAACTGCTTCGGCGTCGCGGTCCCGGCGCTCGGCCTGGATGCGACGTTCGGCGCGCGCCACCCGGCGCCCGGGCGCGCGGGACTGGCCGTGCAGTCCGGCGGCATCGGCATCGCGCTCACCGAGCAGCTGTCCCGGCTCGGCATCGGCGTCTCCTCGTTTGCCTCGCTGGGCGACAAGCTGGACGTGTCGGGCAACGACCTGCTGTGCTGGTGGGAGCAGGACGATGCGACCCGGCTTGCGGTGCTCTACCTAGAGTCGTTCGGGAACCCGCGCAAGTTCGCCCGCACCGCCCGCCGGGTCGGGCAGCAGATGCCCGTGCTGACCGTGCACGCGGGCCGGTCCGCTCCCGGCCAGCGGGCTGCCGCCTCGCACACCGCCGCGATCGCCGCTCCGCTGGTCACCCGGCAGGCATTGTTTGAGCAGGCCGGGATCATCGCCACGGCCGGCCTCGGCGAGCTGCTGGACGTGGCCGCGCTGCTCGCCGCCCAGCCGCCGCCCGCCGGCCGGCGGGTGGCCATCGTCTCGAACGCCGGCGGGGCGGGCGTGCTGGCCGCCGACGCCTGCGCCGAGGCCGGCCTTGCCGTGCACGCGATGTCCGCCGGCGCCCAGCACCAGCTGCGGGAGATCCTGCCGTCCGGTGCCGCCGTCACCGGGCCGGTGGACACCGGCGCCGACGTCAGCGCTGAGACGTTCCAGCGCGTGCTGGAGGCGACCGCCGCCGACACCGATGTCGACGCGGTGCTGGCGCTCGTCGTGCCAACGGGCGTCGCCGACCTGCTTCCGGCATTGCGGGCCGCTAGCCTGCCGGTGCCGGTCGCGGCGGTGATCCTCGGCCAGCCCGAGGCAGTCCTGCTGCTGCCCGGGCAGCAGGCCGGGCCGGGGGCAGTGCCCGCCTACGCGTACCCGGAAAGCGCCGCCCGCGCGCTGGGCCTGGCCGCCAGGTACGGGGAGTGGCTCGCCACGCCGCCCGGAACGGTCCCGCAGCTCGACCGGATCCGGGCCGGGGACGCGCGGGCGCTGGTCGCCGCATTCCTTGCCCGGCTGCCTGGCGGCGGCTGGCTCCCGCCGGCCGAGGCGGGCGAGCTGCTGCGCTGCTACGGGATACCGCAGGCCGAGACCCGGATGGCTGCGGACCCTGCCGCCGCGGCGGCCGCCGCTGCCGAGCTTGGCTGCCCCGTCGTGCTCAAGGCGGATGTCCCCGGGCTGCTGCACAAGAGCGACGCTGGCGCTGTCCGGCTGGACCTGCGCAGCCCCGACGACGTCCGCCGCGCGTTCGACGACCTGGCCGCGACCTTCGGCGACCGCCTCGCCGGGACACTGGTCCAGCCGATGATCACCGGTGGCGTCGAGGTGATCATGGGCGTGGTGCAGGAGCCGGTGTTCGGGCCGCTGGTGGTGTTCGGGCTCGGCGGGGTGGCCACCGAGGTGCTCGGCGATCACACCGCCCGGCTGGCCCCGCTGACTGATGCCGACGCCAGCGCCATGATTCGCTCCATCCGCGCAGCGCCGCTACTGCTCGGCCACCGCGGCACCCCGGCCGCCGACCTGGCCGCGCTGTCAGACGCCCTGCTGCGGGTCTCCCGGCTGGCCGATGACCTGCCGGAGGTCGCCGAGCTTGACCTCAACCCGGTGATCGCCCGGCCCGACGGCGCTTTCGCCGTGGACGCCCGCATCCGGGTCACGAGCCAGGCGGCGGCCGACCCCTTCCTGCGGAAGCTGCGCTGACCCGCGCCGCCGAGCCCCGGAGCGGATCAAAGGCTGGGCGGATCAGGGGCGGCGCAGGCCGAGGGCTGCGGCCGCGGCGGCAAGTGCGGCCAGGTGATCGTCGACCGACGGCAGTCCCGCGTTCATGGTGTTGACGGACACGTGGGTGGCGCCGGCGTCCTGCCAGCTGCCGACCCGGTCCGCCAGCTGCCCCGCCCCGCCGTCGCCCCAGCTGACCCGGCCCTCCATGCCCAGCTCGGCCGGGTCGCGGCCGGCCCGCAGGGCGGCCTGCTCGACGACCGACTTCGCCTCGTCGAGCCCCGGGCCTGGCGGCACCTGCGGAAACCAGCCGTCGCCCAGCTGGCCTGCCCGGACGTAGGCGCGGCGGGACTGGGCGCCGAACCACACCGGAATCGGGCGCTGCACCGGCAGCGGCGCGAGCCCGGCCCCGGTGACCCGCTCGGCGGCGCCGTCATGAGTGACGCTGCGCTCGGTCCACAGCCGCCGCAGCAGGGTCACCTGCTCAGCAACCCGGCTGCCCCGGTCGGAGAACCGCTTGCCGAGCGCCTCGTACTCCACGGCGTTCCAGCCGAGGCCGACGCCCAGCCGGAACCGGCCGCCGGCCAGCAGGTCCACCTCCGCGGCCTGCTTGGCGACCAGCGCGGTCTGCCGCTGCGGCAAGATGATGATGCCGGTGACCAGCTCAAGCGAGGTCAGCGCGGCCAGGTAGCCGAACAGCACCAGCGGCTCGTGGAAGGTAGTGCTGACGTCGTACGGGCCGTTCCATCCCTTGTGCACGGCAGGATCGGCGCCGAGCACGTGGTCGTAGGCCAGCAGATGGGTGAAGCCGAGTTCCTCCGCCCCGGTGGCGTAGGCGCGGACGGCGGCAGGGTCCGCGCCGATCTCGGTCTGCGGAAACACGACACCTATGTTCACGGGGACCTGTCTACCCGATGCGGAACCCCGGCGGGAGAATACGAGCGGACACAGCCTGAGATCGGACCCGAGATCGAACGGAGATCCCATGGAGTACCACCTGCTCGGCAGGAGCGGCTGCGCCGTCTCAGCCTTCGCGCTTGGCACGCTGACCTTCGGCAACGAGACCAGCGAAGCTGACTCCTTCGATCAGCTTGACCTGTTCACCGAGACCGGCGGCACGCTCGTGGACAGCGCGGACGTGTACGCCGATGGCCGCTCCGAGGAGATCATCGGCCGCTGGCTCGCGCGGCGGCCGGCCGCGCGCGAGGCCGTCGTGCTGGCCACCAAGGGTCGCTTCCCCACCGACGACAGCCCGAACGGCCACGGGCTCTCCCGCCGTCACCTGGCGGCGGCCCTGGACGCGTCGCTGCGGCGGCTGGGCGTCGAGACCATTGACCTGTATCAGGTCCATGCCTGGGATCCGCTGACGCCGCTTGATGAGACGCTGCAGTTCCTGGACGACGCCACCCGGGCCGGCAAGATCCACTACACCGGCCTGTCGAACTTCACCGGCTGGCAGCTGCAGAAGGCCGTCGACCTGGCCGACGCCCGCGGCCTCGTCCGGCCGGTCACGGTCCAGCCGCAGTACAACCTGCTGGCGCGGGGGGTCGAGTGGGAGATAGTGCCGGCCTGCCAGTCCGAGGGGCTGGGGCTGCTGCCGTGGTCTCCGCTGGCCAGCGGATGGCTGACCGGCAAGTACCAGCGGGGCGAGCCGCCATCGGAGGGCACCCGGGTAGCGGAGAACGCCGATCAGGGGATGAAGATCTGGAATCAGCGCGGCGACCGCGAGCGCACCTGGCAGGTCATCGAGGCGGTGCGCAAGGTCGCCGACGGGCGCGGGGCGTCGATGGCGCAGGTGTCGATCGCCTGGGTGGCCGCCCGGCCTGCCGTGTCCTCGGTCATCCTCGGTGCCCGCACCATCGACCAGCTCAAGGGCAATCTGGCCGCCGCCGACGTGCGGCTGAGCCTGGCGGAGACGCAGCTCCTGGACCTGGCCAGCGATCCCGGCGCGCCCGACTACCCGTACGGGGAGCCCGGCCAGACCCAGCGCAGCCGCCGTATCTCCGGCGGCCGCTTCTGACCGTCCCCGGCCAGTCGCCGTTTCGCCGCGGCGGCCCTGCCGCGGATAAGATACGAGCCGCCGCCGAAGGGAGCAGCCCATGTCGTCCCGCGTCGAGTCAGTCGAGACACCCGAGGGTTCGTTCGACCTGACCGTGTGGCTGCCGGAAGCAGGCACTGGGCCCGGCCTGCTGCTGATCCAGGAGATCTTCGGCGTGAGCGACTACATCCAGGCAGTAGCCGGTGACCTGGCCGGGCTCGGCTACGTCGTGGCGGCGCCGGACCTGTTCTGGCGGGTCAAGCCCGGCCATGCCGTCGCGCACGACGAGGCCGGCCTGGCCGAGGCGTTCGCGGTGTCGTCGCAGTTCGATGCGGATAAGGGCGTCGAGGACGCCGCGGCCGCGCTGCGGCACCTCAGCGCGCTGCCGGAGGTCGACGGCGGCACCGGCATCATCGGGTTCTGCCTCGGCGGATCGATCGCCTACCTGGTCGCCGCGCGGGCGGAACTGGACGAGGCCGCCGCCGAGCTCAGCGCCGTGGTCTCGTTCTACGGGTCAACGGTTCCCGACAACCTCGATGCCATCGACCAGGTCCGCAGCCCGCTCCAGTTCCACTTCGGCGGCAGTGACCCGTACATACCGCGCGATCAGGTCGCGAAGGTGGAGGCGGCGGCAGCCGGACGGCCTACCGTGGAAGTGCACGTGGAAGAAGACGCCGGGCACGCCTTCCACAACCGGATGGCGCCGATGTTCCACCTGCCGGAGCCGGCCGCCAGGGCCTGGCGGCGGACCGAGGAGTTCCTGCAGCGGCATCTCCCGGTCCGGGAGAAGACCTCATCGGGTTCCTGAGCGCCGCGGCACCGGGCAGGGGCGCCGCGGCAACGTGCAGGACTGCCGCGATGGCCGGGTCATGACGCTCACTGACCTGCTGCCGGAAAGCGCCGATCCCGACTCCCTCTACGACGCGTTCGCCGGCTGGGCGGCGAAGCGGGGGCTCACCCTGTACCCGCATCAGGAAGAGGCCCTGATCGAGATCGTGTCGGGCGCGAACGTGATCCTGAGCACGCCGACCGGGTCGGGCAAGAGCCTCGTCGCGGCCGGCGCGCACTTCGCGGCACTCGCCCGGGGCGAGCGGACCTTCTACACCGCCCCGATCAAGGCGCTGGTGTCGGAGAAGTTCTTCGCGCTGTGCGAGGAGTTCGGCCCGGCGCTCGTCGGCATGATGACCGGCGACGCCAGCGTCAACGCCGGCGCCCCGATCATCTGCTGCACGGCGGAGATCCTGGCCAACCTGGCGCTGCGGGACGGCGCGCAGGCCGACGTCGGGCAGGTCGTCATGGACGAGTTCCATTTCTACGCCGACCCGGACCGCGGCTGGGCCTGGCAGGTGCCGCTGATCGAGCTGCCGCGCGCGCAGTTCGTGCTGATGTCAGCGACGCTGGGCGACGTCACCCGCTTCGAGCGCGACCTCGTCCGGCGAACCGGCCGGCCGACGGCCGTGGTCCGCTCGACCGAGCGCCCGGTGCCACTGTTCTTCCGCTACGCGACCACGCCACTGCACGAGACCCTGGAGCAACTGCTCGCCGCGCACGAGGCGCCGGTGTACGTGGTGCACTTCACCCAGGCGGCCGCCATCGAGCAGGCGCAGGCGCTGATGAGCGTGAACGTCTGCACCCGGGCGGAGAAGGATGCCATCGCCGAGCTGATCGGCGGCTTCCGGTTCACCGCCGGCTTCGGCAGAACCCTCTCGCGGCTGGTCCGGCACGGCATCGGCGTTCATCATGCCGGGATGCTGCCCAAGTACCGGCGGCTCGTGGAGACCCTCGCCCAGGCCGGCCTGCTGAAGGTCATCTGCGGCACGGACACGCTCGGGGTGGGGATCAACATCCCGATCCGCACGGTGGTGTTCACCGCGCTGTCCAAGTACGACGGGACCACGACCCGCCTGCTGCAGGCGCGGGAGTTCCACCAGATCGCCGGCCGCGCGGGCCGCGCCGGGCACGACGTGGCGGGCACCGTGGTGGTGCAGGCGCCCGAGCATGTCGTGGACACCGAGCGGGCGCTGGCCAAGGCCGGCGACGATCCGAAGAAGCGGCGCAAGGTCGTGCGCAGGAAGCCGCCGCCCGGCTTCGTCTCCTGGGGCAAGCCCACCTTCGAGCGCCTGGTGGCCGCCGAGCCCGAGCCGCTGAGGTCCAGCTTCGCCGTCAGCCACGCGATGCTGCTCAACGTGATCGGGCGGCCGGGCGACGCGTTCGCCTCGATGCGCCACCTGCTGACCGACAACGACGAGGACGAGGCCGCGCGCTACCGGCACATCCGGCGGGCCTTCGCCATCTACCGGGCGCTGCTGGCCGGCGGCGTGATCGAGCGCCTCGACGAGCCCGACGCCGACGGCCGCCGCTGGCGGCTGACCGTGGACCTGCAGTTCGACTTCGCGCTAAACCAGCCGCTGTCGCCGCTCGCGCTGGCCGCCATCGAGCTGCTGGACCGCGACTCGCCGGACTACCCGCTGGACGTGCTCTCGGCGATCGAGTCCACCCTGGACAACCCGCGCCAGGTGCTGGCCGCCCAGCTGTTCAAGGCCCGCGGCGAGGCCGTCGAGCAGATGAAGGCCGACGGCATCCAGTACGAGGAACGGATGGACCTGCTCGGCTCGGTCACCTACCCGCGTCCGCTGGAGGATCTGCTCGGCGCCGCGTACGCCATCTACTCCCGCGGCCACCCGTGGGTTGCCGACCATGAGCTGGCGCCCAAGTCCGTGGCCAGGGACATGTACGAGCGGGCGATGACGTTCGTGGAGTACGTCGGGTACTACGGGCTCGCCCGCTCCGAAGGGCTGGTGCTGCGCTACCTGGCCGACGCGTACAAGGCGCTGCGGCAGACCGTGCCGGAGGAGGCCAGGACCGAGGAGCTCGCCGACCTGATCGAGTGGCTCGGCGAGCTCGTCCGGCAGGTCGACTCCAGCCTCATCGACGAGTGGGAGCGGCTGCGCGACCCGGCCGCGGCGAAGGACGCCCCGCTCGACGACCGGCCGCCCGCCGTGACCGGCAACCCGAGGGCGTTCCGCGTGCTGGTGCGCAACGCCATGTTCCGCCGGGTCGAGCTGGCCGCGCTGCGCCGCTACGACGAGCTGGGCGCGCTGGACGCCGAGGCCGGCTGGGACGCCGATGCCTGGGCCGAGGCGGTGGAGCCGTACTTCGACGAGCACGACGAGATCGGCACGGGACCGGCCGCGCGCGGGCCGGGGCTGCTGATCATCGACGCGCAGGGCGATCACTGGACGGTGCGGCAGATCTTCGACGACCCGGCGGGCGATCACGACTGGGGCTTCACCGCGCGGGTCGACCTGGCCGCCTCCGACGAGGCCGGCGTGGCCGTGCTGGAACTGACCGACGCCGGTCAGCTGTAAGGAAGGAAGCAGATTCCGGCCAGGTTGCGCACGTGCCCGCAGGTGTTGACGCCGAAGGCGTTGTCACTGGCGATCCACAGCCCGGCGCTGGTGATCAGCATGTCGTCGGCGCCGTACCCGCGGCCCCTGGTGGGGTTCAGCACGACGGTCGCGCCGTTGGCCGGCGACAGCCCGACCATCCCCGGCGCGTCGATCGCGCCGGGTCCCGGGTAGTTGCAGCCATGCGGGTTATCGATCCACCGCTCGTGGCCGCCGAAGTAAGCCGTGTCCTGGTCGGCGGCGGTGGAATACAGCGAGTCGCACCCGGTGTAGTCGACCCACAGGTGGCTCACCGGTGCCTGGTCGGCGGGGAACGCGGCCGCCGCGTCGCACAGCCCGGTGTCCGGGCCGCCCGGGCCCTGGAAGCCGGTGGTCGCCAGGTAGACGACGGAATCGTCCGGTGACCAGGACGCGGCCCGGACGTAGAAGGCCTCGTCGCGGGCGCACGGCTGGCTGAACTCCGGCGACGTCCACGGGGTCACGGTCGCGCTCGCGCCGCTCAGGTCCAGCATGAACACCTGCTGGCGCGGCAGGCCGCCGACCGAGGTAAAGGTCCCCTCGACCAGGTCAAGGCCGCCGCCGTGGCTCAGCTGCTGGTTGTAGACCTTGGTGTTCGCGCCGTTGCCGTAGTTGCCGGAGATGCCCAGGTGCAGGAAGCCGTCGTCCTTGCCCGTGGTCAAGTTCAGGCTCGCGAAGTACCGGTCGCTGCCGCCGTTGACCGACCTGAAGTAGCCGCCGGCCAGCAGGTGACCGCCGGTCACCAGCAGCGTCTGGACCTGGCCGTTGGCGCTGTGGCCGAAGGCCGTGTCGACCGCGCCGGTGGACGCGTTCACCTCGACGATGTCCTTGGCGCTGGTGCCGTTCACCGAGCTGAAGTCGCCGCCCAGGTACGCATCCTGGCAGCCGGCGCCGCTGAACGCCACGGAGTTGACCGTGCCGCTGACGTCCGGGGCCCACGACGTCACCGTGTACGGCGCGGTCGCGCTGAAGCTGAACGCGTCGTGCCGGGTGATACTCACGCCGGACTGCATGATCGTGGTGAAATCGCCGACCGCGTACATGATCCCGCCGCACTCCGTCAGCTGCCGGATCTGCTCGGCCGGGCCAGCATCCGGCAACGCCGGCGTCCCGGTTGCCGGATGCGGCGACACCGGGCCGGGCGGGACGGCGGCGAGCGCACGGGCCGCCGGGCCGAATGCGGGCGCCACCAGGACGATCGAGGCCAGCGCCAGCACGGCGGCGATCACGCCGACCCGCGACCGCGCACAATTATAACTTTCTGTATCCGATAAGTCACTCGTCATGCGGGCCATCATAGAGACACATAACAGAAAGTATCAAGATAATGGCTTAGAGTCGCGAACTCGATCACTTCCTGTCGGCGCCTCAGGACGACATGACCGGATGAACGCGACCGGAGGGCCGGCCGCCAGTACATTCGGCCCATCCCCGAATCACCGAGGAGAGCCATGGCCGTGCCGATCGCCGCCCGCGACGTTGCCGCGGGCGTCGGCGCGCTGCTCGTGGTCACGGCGGCCATCAGCGAGATCGGCACCCTCATCGTGCCGAGGCCGGTCAGCGGCTTGCTGACCAAGATGGTCGACCGGCTGGTGAACGGCGTGTACCGGATGGCCACCGCCGGTGTCGCCGACTACAAGCGGCGCGACCGGGTGCTGGCCACCCAGGCGGCGACGATCCTGCTCGCCCAGCTCGCCGCCTGGCTGATGATCTTCTTCGTCGGCTACTCGCTGCTGCTGTGGCCGTTCGTCACCGACATCACCGTCGCGTTCACCACGGCAGGCCCGGCGCTGTGGGAGATCGGCTCCTCCCACGTGCAGGGCGCGGCTGAGCACGCGATCCAGGACGTCGCCTCGCTCAGCGGGATCATCACGGTCACCCTGCAGATCGCCTACCTGCCGACGCTGTACTCGGCGTTCAACCGCAGGGAGAACGAGGTCGCCCTGCTGAACGCCCGGGCCGGCGTGCCATCCTGGGGGCCCGAACTGCTGGCGCGCACGCACTACGCGCTCGGATCGGGGGTATCGACCATCGACACGCTGCCCGACCTGTACGGGCGGTGGGAGCGCTGGGCCGCGGATGTCGCGGAGAGCCACGCCACCTACCTGTCGCTGGTGCGGTTCCGCTCACCCAAGCCGCTGTCCTCGTGGGTGACTGCCCTGCTCGCCGTGCTGGACTCCGCCGCGCTCTTCCTGGCCCTGTCGCCGAAGGAGGCGCCGGTGGTCCCGGCCCGGCTGTGCCTGCGCAGCGGCCTGCTGTGCTTCAACGAGGTCGCCAGCGCGATGGGCATCAAGATCCCCGACGTGCCCGGCGCGCCCGCCGTCATCAGCCTGAGCTACGGCGAGTTCCTCGACGCC
>JBEKFH010000003.1:0-52856 GCA_050013415.1 Streptosporangiaceae bacterium
GGGTTCTCGAACGGGTGCGCCGAGTTGGCGTTCAGCGGGCCGCCGCCGTTGTTGCCGAGTTCCTTGATGGCCTCCTGCGAGGCGAACGGGCCGCCGACGATCGTCTGGTGCGCGCCGGACAGCGTGGTCACCGTGTGGTAGGTGGCGAAGTTGTCGATCACGCCGCCCGCGGCCAGGATCAGCCCGGCAACGAACGCCAAGGGGATTAGCAGCCGGAACACGCAGTGCGTCAGGTCCACCCAGAAGTTGCCGAGCTTGTCGGTCCTCGACCGGGTGAACCCGCGGATCATCGCGAACGCGACCACGATGCCGACCGCGGCGGACAGGAAGTTCTGGACCGCGAGGCCGCCCATCTGGACCAGGTAGGTCATGGTGGTCTCGCCGGCGTAGTTCTGCCAGTTCGTGTTGGTCACGAACGAGACCGCGGTGTTCCAGGCCAGATCCGGCGGCACGTTGGCCATGTGCGGCCCGGTGAACGACAGCAGGTAGTGCTGCAGCCGCTGCAGGCCGTACAGGAACAGCACGCTGACCCCGGAGAACGCCAGCATGCTGCGGACGTAGGCGCTCCACTTCTGGTCGGCGGCCGGGTCAATGCCGATGATCTTGAAGACGCCGCGCTCCACCTTCCAGTGCTTCTCGGTGGTGAAGATGCGCGCCATGTAGTTGCCGAGCGGTACGTAGCAGGCCGCGAGAGCGAGGACAAGCAGGCCGACCTGCAGCCAGCCTGCGGTGGCGCTGCTCATCAGAACCGCTCAGGCAGGACGAGGGCCACGAACAGGTAGACGGCCAGCACGACGCCGACGATGAGCCCGATCAGGTTCTCAGCGCTCAAAGCGCTCGACCCCCTTCACGATGAGGAAGAGCACGGCGAAGACGAGGATCGTCAGGCCGATATAGATCACGTCGGACACGAAGCCCTCCTAGGTGGCGCATGCTTGCGACGTCAGTGAAGTCCTGGAATCGGCCCGCGAGCCGCGCCCATGCGCGACCCATGCGGCGCGGCGGTGATCCCTAACGGGATCCATGCGGGAATCCTGTGTGGCGCCTGGGAATTGCCGCTGAGTTCCTGCGCGGAGAGTCGGCAGGCACGTTTTATCCCACTCCGGGCTGGGCGGGCAGATATTACTGAAGGTGAAATTTAGCAGACGGAGAGTAGCCGAATAGGCAGGCGCGGCCGGTCAGGTGATCTGTCAGATTGTCCGGGCGAGATGCCCGGAGACAAAAACATCGCCGCCCCGGCCAGTTGACCGGAGCGGCGATGACGTCCCGGCGTCTCCGGGCGCGCCCCCGGGGGAGGAGGGTTACCTGTCGACGCCGGGCCCCCGGGGGAGGGGGGCTCGTGAGCGGCCGTCGGGCCGCGTGTCGTGCTGTCCTGATATCAGAGTCCGTCGCGGAGGTTGCCCCGATGGTGCGCGGACGGTTGCAGGAAGGTAGCAGCGCGAACGGCGCCGCAGGTCAGCGGGTCGCGCTGGTTAGTCCGCCAGGTCCCGAACGCCGAGCTCGTCGGCCCTGGCGAGCATCTCGGCCGGGTCGGCGTAGACACGGTAGGCGCCGGCCCGCTCGAGTTCCTCGCGGCCGTATCCGCCCGACATCAGCCCGACGCCGAGCGACCCGGCCCGCCGGGCGGCGAGCAGGTCCCAGACGCTGTCGCCGACCACCATGGCGTGCCGCGGGTCCACGTCGAGCAGCGCCGCGGCGGCAAGGAACAGGTCCGGGTCGGGCTTGGCGTGCCGCACCATGTCGCGGGTGATCATCGGGGCGTCCTCGGGCAGCCCGAGCATGCCCAGCGCATGGCCCGCGGTGCTGCGGTACCCGCTGGTCGCGATCGCCCACGGCACCCCGCGCCCGGTCAGCGCGGCGAGCATCTCGGCCGCGCCGGGCAGCGGCCGGACGGAGTCCGCCTGGGCGAGGTACTCCTCCCCGTGCGCCCGCTGCAGCATGGCGATGTCGGCCTCGGACAGCGTCCGGCCGGTCTCCCGCAGCAGGGCGGACACGAACAGCCCGCCGCTCATCCCGATCCGGCGGTGGATCCGCCACACCGAGAGGTCGATGTCCAGCCGGGACAGCGCGGCACGCCAGGCGATCACGTGCTGGTACACGCTGTCGATCAGCGTGCCGTCCAGGTCGAAAAGGAACGCGGGCGCGGGTGGCTCAAGGTAGCTGGCAGGAGCGGTCATGGCACCAGTGTGCCCATCCAGCCGCCCGGGCGCCGCTCGTTAGTGAGGCGGGCTGGGCGCGAGCAGGTTGATGCGGTCACCTGCGCTGATAGTCATGCTGGAATCAGGTTCACTAAGCTGCCGGTTGCGGAGTACCGAGACAGGGATCCAGCCGGCTGGCCAGGCGATGGTGCCGAGCGCCTTGCCGACGGCTGGTGAGCCGCTGCTGATGGCGACTTCCAGGATCTTGTACCCGGGCAGCGGTGTGGGTGGCTCCAGCAACGCCGATCCGGGGCCGGGGAGTACCGCGCCGGCCGCGAGCTGTTCCTGCGGAACTTCCTTCTCGGCGCCGCGGAGCTGGGCGGCGATGGTGCGCAGCACGCTGGCGTTGGTGACCCAGCCCTGGACGTGCTGGCCGTCCGGGGAGAGCACGGGCAGGCCGTCGCTGCCGTATGCCTCTAGCTGGCGCAGCGCCTGGGCGAGGGACTCACTGGCGAACAGGGCCTGCGGGTCACGCTCATGAGTCACCGGCCCCGGGAGCGGCGCGAGCCCCGGGTCTGCGGCGTTGCCGGTGACGTCGTGCCCGTCGCTCCCGTCGGCCACGGGGAGGGGAACCGGGAAGCTCCGCATCGCCTGCTCGACCTTCATGTCGCCGAACGCGCGCCATGGGGCGGCGCGGTCGACGTCGATCCCGCGGCGGAGCAGCTTGATGGTGTAGATGGTGCCGTAGCTCATCATCCGGGACACGATCGAGGCGATGGCCACGGCCAGCATCACCGGCAGTGTCAGGGTGAAGTCTCCGGTCAGCTCGACGACGCTGGCCAGCGAGGTGAGCGGGGCACGGGCGGCGGAGGTGAACACCGCGCCCATGGCCACGACCGCGTACAGGGCCGGCTGGCCGGCTCCGGGGCCGAATGCGTGGTCAGCGATCTCGCCGAACGCCATGCCGGAGGTCACGCCGATGAACAGCGACGGCGCGAACACCCCGCCGGATCCCCCGATCCCCAGCGTCGTGCTGCAGGCGATGATCTTCCCGGCGGCCAGCACGAGCAGGAACCACAGGACGTAATTGCCGGCGATGGCCTTGTACATGACCGGGTAGCCGACGCCGTACATCTGCGGCAGGGCCAGCAGGACGAGCCCGAGTGTGATCCCGCCGACCGCGGGCCGGGCCCACTCCGGCCGGTTCTTCCACGCGATGTCCCAGAGGTCTTCCACCTTGTACACGACGGTCGTGAACAGCAGCCCGATGAGGGCCGCAACCACCGCCAGCACCGCCACCAGGATGTAGTTGCGTGGGTGGTGCAGGGCGATGCCAGCCGGGAACCTGGAAAGGAAAGGCCGGTTGCCGAGGAACGGGATGGCGACCGCGTCGGCGAGCATCGATGAGAGCATCACCGTGAACAGCGAGTCGATGGAGAACTCACGCAGGATGATCTCCACGCCGAAAAATACACCGGTAATAGGGGCGTTGAAGGTCGCGGAGATGCCGCCGGCCGCGCCGCAGGCGACCAGGATCCGGAGCCGGTTCTCCGGCATCCGGACCCACTGGCCCAGGCCGGATGCGAGCGCGGAGCCGATCTGGACGATCGGGCCCTCCCGGCCAACCGACCCGCCCGCACCTATGCAGATGGCCGACGCGACCGCCTTGACCGCGCTGACTTGCGGGCGGATCCGGCCGCCGTTCTCGGCGACGGCCAGCATCACCTCGGGCACGCCGTGCCCGCGGGCCTCGCGGGCGTAACGGTAGATCAGCGGGCCGTAGATGAGGCCGCCGATCACCGGGATCACCACGAAGAATCCCAGCCCGAGCCAGCGCAGGTGGCTGCTGCCGGCGTAACCCTGCTGGCCGAACTGGGAATGCCCGGTCGCCAGCCAGGTGAAGAAGTAGATCAGGTACCGGAACGCTACGGCGCCCAGCCCGGACCCTGCACCCACCAGCGCGGCGATGGCGAACAAGCCCGAGCGGGTGCCCCGCAGCCAGCCGGCCGCATTGGCGGCCCATGACGCCGGCCCGGGGTGCGCGCCCGCCGCGCTGCCGGTCACGCCCGTCCTCCCGCGCCGCCAGGTAGCTCCGGCTCCAGCCCGGCCACGGGCGCCGCCGCTGTGCCTGGTCCCTCCCGAGGCCACTGGCTGTCCGGGATTTCCCCGGCCGCGGCAGCAAACGCCCGCATCGCACCGGCTATTGCATGCTGCTGCGGCGCTGGGAGATTGGTCAGGATGCCAGCGATGAGCGCGCGCCACCGGGAGGTCGCCTGATCCACCACCTGCCGCCCGGCTGCGGTGATGGACACCAGCACAGCGCGGCGGTCCGCGCACGCCCGGTGCCGGCTGATCAGGTCCTTGCGGATCAGGCGGTCACACAATCGCCCGGCCGTGGACGGCGCGACATCCAGCGCACCGGCCAGGTCCACCAGCCGCTGCGGGCCACGGGAAGCCAGCACTACTAGCGCCCGGTACTGGGCGGTCGTGGTCTCCTCCTCCGCCGCGCCCAGCGACTTCGTGGCGACAGCGACCAGGGTCCGGCTCGCTGTCAGCACAGCCTCCAGCGCATCCTCGTCCACCCAGCCAGGCTCAACCCCAGCCCCACCCATCGCAGTCCCGCCGCTCCGGATCATTGCCACTGACTACCGCTTATAATTGCGTGCGTATGACAATAATTGCATAACGCATGTATAGCGTACTGCACCTAACTGGCCTGTGGCGGCCAGGCCAGGGCAGCGGGGGGCGGCGGCGAGCGTGACGGGGGCCAGGGTGACGGGGGCGGTGGCGAGCGTTACGGGGGCGGGCCTTGCGAGGTGCCGGGAGGTATGCGCGGCCGGGGAGGTGATGATGGCGATGATGGCGGTGATGGTGATCGCGCCGCCGCAGATGAAGGCAATCAGAAGGACGGCGGTGCTTCCCCAGAGGCTCTTCTTGTCCGGCATGTCGCATCCCCGGCTGCTGGCGGGCTGCGTGGTCGCCGCCGGTAATGCCAGCGTCGGATCGGGAGATTGCCGGACGGGTGCGTTACGGATGCAGCAAGGTGGCAGGGGAAAGGCGCCAGCGAGCTAACGCCGGCGTCGGGTCCGTTGCTGCGAGCCCAGGCCCAGCGGCTCGATCACTACCGTGCGGTACGGCCCGGCAAGGTGACTGAGGTCGTCCGGATCACCGGTGAGCACTACCCCGCCCCCCGCTTCGATCGCCACCGCGACCGGGTGTGCGTCCGCGAGCAGCGCCGAACCCGAATGTGCCTGGGCGAGCAGCCCGCCGACCAGGCGGGCCAGGCTCCGGTCGGTATCACGAATCAGCAACGCGGCCGAGGACTCCCTGGCGAGCAGGGCATCCAGCGCCCGGCTGCGCCCGGCACCCCGGTACAGCTCGGCCAGGGTGACCGTCGCGATGGATGCTTCCCGGTGCAGCCGCCGCGCAGCCTCAAGCGCCCTGCGCACCGTGCGCTCGGCGGGGTGATGAGGATCCAGCAGGGCGTTCACGGCCTCCGCGTCAAGCACGACGCGCATTCATCCCGCCCGCAGCGACTCGCGGGGTTCGCCGGGGCCGCCGAGCAGGCGCATGAACCGGGCTATTTCGGCCTCGTCGTCGACACCGTCAAGGGGCCCGCGCTCAGCCGCCAGCCTGTCCAGCAGATCCCCGAGCGCTCGCTGACGGCGGCGGTTCTCCAGGTCGGCGCGCAGCGCCGCGTTGACCCGCGCCGACAGGTTCTCCCCGTCATCGACCTCGGCGACCAGGTCTGCATCCAAGGTGACCGAGATCTTCCGCTTCGGCTGATGAGTCATACCAAAATCCTACCTCGATCGTCCCATCTGAGCCAAGCCTTAACTGCGGCCACGCGTTTCGCCGCGCTGCCGCGCTGCGCTAGGATTCAGCAAATAGATCCGGAATTCGCTCAGGTCTTTGCGCCGATGTCGCCGTGACTCGCGAGGAGAGCGTAATCTGCAAGGCTTAACCATGCGAGACCAGCCAGGCAATCTTATTTCGGCAATTGCACGACATATAGCTAGAGCCCGTCGGCTGGCTTTGTATTGCCGGAACATCGTGCGGTTTACCTGGACGCATCCCGCGAACGAAAAAAGACGGGTTCGCGCGGTACTGCGCCTTGCACGTTTTCAGGTCCGCGGAAGGCTGCTGCATCGAAGAACCCTGGTCCGACTGGGGGACCGGTCGCGTGTCTGGGCCGACCCGCACCGTTACGGAGCACTGAAGGTGGTCTGCGGCAATCCGCCGGATCACTCGGAGATGCTTGCCTGGCGGCGGGTGCTGCGCCCAGGAGACCTCTTCGTGGACGTGGGATCGAACGTCGGCTCCTATGCGATCTGGGCAGGCGATCTGGGCGCAGAGGTCATCGCTCTGGAGCCTGCCGAGGATACTTTCGCATTGCTGCTGGAGAACGTTGCCCTCAACGGCTACCCGATCGAGACAATTCAGGCCGCGGCCGGGGCGGCCGACGGGACGGTGCGGTTTACCCGCGGTCGCGATGACACGAACCACATGGATCCGGGAGGCAGCGCCAGGATCAGGATGGTAATGATCGACTCGGTCATCGGGGACCGCACGGTGGCGGGGATGAAGGTCGACGTCGAGGGCTACGAGATCGAGGTGCTCCGCGGCTGCGAGCAGGCACTGTCCGAGCACCGCATCCGGCTGCTCCAGATCGAATGGAACGCGACCTCAGTGAAGGCGGTCGGGGCGGGTCGGGAGCCGGTTGCCGATCTGCTGGCCAGGCACGGTTACAGCCTCTACCGCCCGGACCGCCACGGCATGCTCGTGCCGGTCACCGAGGCGGGCTTCGGCCCGGATGTCTTTGCCCGCCCCTCGCCATGACAGGCAAGACCGTAGCCCAGGGCGCGACGGCATAAAGGCGCGCCAGGAAAATCCCGCCTTGGTAACTATTTACTTTCAGTAGTTAATACACTACTTTAAGTAACAATAATTTCGCGGGCATCGAATTTCGCGGGTATCGCAGGCTCGCAGTGACGGTCCGCAGTGATGAGGTCGATATCCATGTCAGCCAAGACAACGATGGCCGGCCGGGCGAGACGGCGTTGGAGGGTGATGTCCGTATTGCTCATCTCGCTCACAGCGGGACTGGCATCGCCGGCAACGCTGGCGTCGGCGTCGCAATTGACGAATAGGACATCACGCCCTGTCGCAGCGCCCCGGGAATCACCAGCCGGCCGCTCGCCCAGGACATCACCAGTCGCCGGGTCGCCCCGGGTGACCGCGCTCTCGGCCGGAGGCGAGCACGCCTGCGCCATCGAGAGCGGTGCGGCCTACTGCTGGGGCGAGAATTACAATGGCGAACTCGGCGACGGCAACAACACCAACTCCAGCGTCCCGGTGGCCGTCGTCACCAGCGGCGCGCTGGCGGGCAAGACCCTCACCCAGATCACCGCTGGCTACGAAATGACCTGCGCGCTGGACAGCGAAGGCACCGCCTACTGCTGGGGCCGCGACGTCGAGGGCGAGCTCGGCAACGGCAGCACCACCAACTCCAACATCCCGGTGGCCGTCGACGCCGGCGGCGCGCTGGCCGGCCAGACCCTCACCCAGATCACGGCCGGCGTCTTTCACGTGTGCGCGATGGACATGGCCGGCGCCGCCTACTGCTGGGGAAGTAACTACTATGGCCAGCTCGGCGACGGGAGCACCACCAGTTCCAGTGTCCCGGTGGCCGTCGTCACCAGCGGCGCGCTGGCCGGCAAGGCCGTCACCCATGTCAGCGCGGGTTACTACGACACCTGCGCTCTGGATTCGGCCGGCGCCGCCTACTGCTGGGGCTACAACGGTAATGGCCAGCTCGGCCACGGCACGACCACGAACTCCAGCGTCCCGGTGGCCGTCGTCACCAGCGGCGCGCTGGCCGGCCAGACTCTCACCCAGCTCAACGCCAGCTGGTACCACACCTGCGCCGTGGACGCGGCTGGCGCCGCCTTTTGCTGGGGCGACAACTCCGATGGCCAGCTCGGCGACGGAAGCACCACCAGTTCCAGTGTCCCGGTGGCCGTCGCTGTCAGCGGCGTGCTGGCGGGCAAGACCATCAGCAATGTGACCATCGGCGACTACGACACCTGCGCCATGGACTCAGCCGGACTGGCCTACTGCTGGGGCGACAACACCCATGGCGAACTCGGCGACGACGCCACCATCGACTCCAGCGTTCCCGTCGCCGTGGACACCGCCGGCGTGCTGGCGGGCAAGACCCTGACCCAGGTTACGGCGGGCATATGGCACGCGTGCGCCTTGGATACCACCGGCTCGGTGTACTGCTGGGGCCGCAGCGTCTCCGGTGAGCTCGGCGACGACAGTAACTCGGCGAGCAGCGTGCCCGTGCTGGTCGGGCCGCGGGCGCCTACCGGCGTCACTGCCGATCCCGGCTTCACGAGCGCCACCATGTCCTGGACAGCCTCAGCCGACCTGGATGGCGGCACCTTGACGGGCTACACGGCGACAGCGTCACCCGGCGGTGCGGCCTGCACCACCGCCGGCGCGACCACGTGCGTCATCGCCGGCCTCGCTAGTGGCACCACCTATAGCGTCACCGTCGTAACCCAGACCGGCTTCGCTGACTCCGCCGCCAGCACTCTCGTCATCGTCACCACACAGACCGGCTGCTCGAGCAGCGCCAAGGCCGGTCACAAAACCAGTCACTGACCGGCGTCCCCGGCGAGTGGCGCGGGAGCGGATGTTAACGTCATCGTTACTTAGAGTAGTGAAGTACAGTCATATCGTGACCACAGCGGGTGACTCGACACTGCGGGACCGGCTGTATGAGGCGTACGCGTCCCAGCACGCCGGCCGCGGCGATGCCGTTGCCGCAGCCCTGACCTACCGGCGCCGCATCCGCCCGCTGCTGCCCGGGCCAGCCAGCGGGCCGGTGACGGACATCGGATGCGGCCAGGGCCAGCTGGTCAGCCTGCTGCTCGCTGACGGTTATGACGCTGACGGGATCGATATCAGCCCGGAGCAGGTAGCGATCGCGAGCGCGGCCGGGATCGACCGGGTGCGCCAGGGCGATTACAACGCGATGCTGGCCAGCCGCCGGGGCCAGCTGGCCGCGGTCACCGCCACGGATCTGCTGGAGCATCTGACGAAGGACGAGGTGCTCGCCACCTTCGATCTCGTCGCCGGGGCATTGCGCCCCGGCGGGGTGTTCGTCGCCCGCGTGCCGAACGCCGTGAGCCCGCTCGGCGGCCATGTCAGGTACGGCGACTTCACCCACGAGTCGTCCTATACCGGCCGGAGCGTCAGGCAACTGGCTGCCGCGGCGGGTTTCCGCTCGGTCACCGTCCAGTCCTGCCCGCCCGTGGCGCATGGCGTCATGAGCGCCGCCCGGGCGGCCGCGTGGATACCGGTCAGCGCGCTGTTCACGATCGCGCTCGCGGCCGAGACCGGGACGCTGCGCGGGCATGTGGTGACCCAGAACCTTGCCTTTGCCGCCCGCAAGGCGAGCTGAGGGACGTCAAGGCCGCAGCGGCCGGCGCCAGGCCAGCGGCCAGAAGAAGGCCTAGTCAGCCAGGAGAGGATCGTCATGACGGTCAAGGATGTGGTCCGCCCGATCCCGGGGATGCGGCAGTTCTCACTGCTGCGGCAGCGGCTGCACTTCAGCGGCTCGGCCAGTTTCTGGGAGCAGCGGTACGCGCGTGGCGGCGGCAGCGGCCCGGGCTCTTACGGCGTCCTGGCCCAGGAGAAGGCGCAGTTCCTCAACGCGTTCGTCCGTGAGCACGGTATCGGGTCGGTCATCGAGTTCGGCTCTGGTGACGGCAATCAGCTGTCGCTCGCCGAGTACCCCAGCTACATCGGGCTCGATGTGTCCCCGGCGGCGGTCAGGCTGTGCCAGCGCCGTTTCGCTGACGATCCGGCCAAGAGCTTCTTCCGCTATGACGGCACCTGTTTTGTCGACCGCGCAGGGGTGTTCAGCGCAGAGCTGGCCATCTCTCTCGATGTCATCTTCCACTTGGTCGAGGATCCGGTTTTCGGCGCTTACATGACGCACCTGTTCGGCGCGGGTCAGCGGCACGTGGTGGTGTACTCGACAAACGGCGTGATCAGTGATGACGCTCCGCATGTACGGCATCGGCGTTTCACGTCGTGGGTGGCAGACAATTGCCCGCAGTGGCGGCTCGCACGGACGGCCGACGGGCCAGGCTCAGGTTCGCGAAGGGCCGACTTCTTTGTCTATGACCGGGCCTGACGACGGCCTGGCGGGCGGGCCGGGCATTCTCCCCTTCCGATGAATGTCCATGCCGCGCCGACCCGGCTGCAGGGCATCGCGACGACACTGCACTGGTCCGGCGCCGGACGGGCGGTTGCCCGGACCGCGGGATTCAACCTGGCGGCGACCATCGCTGCCGGGCTGGGCGGCGTCATCGTGGCCCGCACGCTGGGGCCCGCGGGCCGTGGCGAATACGCGGCGATCACGGCATGGTTCGGCATCACGCTCATGGTCGGCGGAATGGGCCAGCCAGCCGCACTGTGCTTCTTCGTTTCCCGGGATCCGCCGCGAGCTCGTCAGTACGTGGCCACGTCGCGGGCGATGATGCTGGTGACAGGGACGGTAGCGCTGATCGCCGGGGAACTGCTCGCCCCCGTGCTCTCCCGCGGGAACGCCAACGTGGCCGCGGGATACCGGATCGCCTTCGGCGCATCGATCGTGGCCTTCGTCGGGGCCAGTTTCACCTTCTCGCTCCAGGCGCGGGACATGCACCGGTGGAACGTGGTGCGGGTGAGCCAGCCGTTGCTGAGCATGGTGGCGATGGGTCTGCTGTGGTGGCTGCGGCTGCTCACGCTCCGCTCCGCCCTGATCGTGCTGGCTGTGACGATGGTGGTGCAGTTCGGCTGGGCCTATCGCTGCTGCCGGCTGACCGGGCTGGCGCCCGGGCACCTGGACTCCAGACTGGTCCGCCCTCTTGCTGCCTACGGCGTCGCGCAGATCGCCGCACTGACGCCCGCGGCTCTCAACGCCCAGCTGGACCAATTGGTGCTCTCGCAGACCGTCCCGCCAGCCGACCTTGGCCGGTACGCGATCGCAGTCTCTCTCACCTTGCTGCCCATCCCGCTGGTCTCGGCCATCGGGAACGTCGCCTTCCCCCGGCTTGCGGCGCGGCGCGTGGTCAGCGAGGCGACTCACCGGCTGCAGGTCCTCGCCGTGCTCGCCAGCGCCGGCCTGGCCGCGGGACTGCTCATACCGCTCGCCGCCGCCGCTTACTGGCTGATCCCGCTGGTGTTCGGCGCGGGCTACCGGGGTGCCGTGCCGCTGCTGTGGATTCTCACCCCGGGCGCGGTATTCCTGGCCTGCGGCCAGGTCGTCGGCGACCTGCTGCGGGGCAGGAATCATCCGGCCATCGTGGCATGGGCGCAAGGGCTGGCGGCCATCTTCACCGTGGCGCTGCTCATCGCCCTGCTGCCGGTGGTGGGCGTGGCAGGCGCCGCGATCGCGTCCACGGTCTCCTACGGCGTCGCGCTGGCCGCGATGCTCCGCTCGCTGTGGCGGCTGCCGCGCGGCGTGCCCAGCGCGCCAAGATTACCCTGGGTGATATAAATATTACTGATAGTGGTCAATCAGGGGGGCCCGTGCGAGTCGGCGTAGTTGGACCGTTTGGGCCGGACTACTTCGCGGACAACGTCGGCGACGCACTGCACCGGATCGGCAACGAGGTCACGCAGCTCGGCCCGGCCATGCCTCCTGCCGGGAGGACGTTCGCTGGACGGGTCGCCTCCGTCGCCCGGCAGGGCCTACCCCAGCTAACGGAACGGGCACAGCAGCGCATCGTGCGGTCTGCCCTGGACGCGGGCTGCGAGCTGGTGATCAACCTCGATGGGCGCCTGATGCCCGGCCCGGTCAGCCAGCTGAAGCGGGCCGGCCTGCGGGTGGCGTTCTGGTTTCCCGACGCCGTTGTCTTCCTCGGGCGGCAGCTGATGCTGCTGGCGCCCTACGACGCGCTGTTCTTCAAGGAGCCGCACCTGGTGGAGCATCTGCGTGCCAGCCTTGATCTGCCGGTGTACTACCTGCCGCAGGGATGCAACCCGCAATGGCACCGGCCGCTCGTGCCGGCCGGCACGGAACCGTACCTGGTCCTGGCCGGCAACATGTACCCCAGCCGGGTCCGCCTGCTCGAACGCCTGATGGCCAAGGGCATCCCGCTCAGGCTGTACGGTCCCGGCTTTCCGCGCTGGCTCGGAGACACGCCGCTGCGGGAGGCGCACACCGGCCGCTACCTGGCCCGCGAGGAGAAGGCCAGGGTCTTCCGCGCCGCGGCCGGCGTACTCAACACGATGCATCCTGCCGAGATAGCCGGCGTCAACGTCCGGCTCTTCGAGGCCGCCGGCTGCGGTGCCGCCGTGCTCACGGAGTTCCGCCCCACCGTGCCTGGGCTGTTCGACGTCGGCACGGAGGTGCTGGCCTTTCATGACTTCGACGAGCTTGTCGACCAGGCGAGCCGCCTGCTCGGCGAGGCAGGCCTGACGGCGCGGCTGGGCGACGCTGCCACCCTGCGCGCCCACCGCGACCATTCCTACGACCTGCGGGTCGCGGCAATCCTGGAGAAGCTCTCGTGATCGCCGTGCCCGCTAGCGCTGGCGGGCCCGCCCTGCCAGCGCCGCGCGGAGGGACGACGGCGTCAGCGGAGTCGGTCTGGGCGCGAAGGCCAGCGCGGCTGACGGTGATCGGCACGGGCTATCTCGGCGCCACGCAGGCTGCCTGCCTCGCCGAGCTGGGCTTCGACGTGCTCGGCGTGGACACCGACGCGACCCGGATCGGAGCCCTCGCCTCCGGTCAGCTGCCGTTCCACGAGCCAGGCCTCGAGCCTTTGCTGCGGCGCGGCCTGGCCGCGGGCCGACTCCGCTTCACCAGCTCGTATGAGCAGGCCGCGGCCTTCGGCGAAGTCCACTTCGTCTGCGTGGGCACGCCCCAGCACGCAGGCGGCGACGGTGCGGATCTCAGCCAGCTGACCTCGTGCATTGCCGCGCTCGCCCCGCTGCTCCGCTCCCCCTGCCTGGTCGTGGGCAAGTCCACGGTCCCGGCCGGCACAGCGTCCGTGCTGGCTGGTGACCTCCCGCGACTGGCCCCGGCCGGCAACGGTGTGGAGCTCGCGTGGAACCCGGAATTTCTCCGCGAGGGCTGTGCCGTGCAGGACACGCTGCGGCCGGACCGGATCGTGGTGGGCGTCCAGTCGCTGCGCGCCAGCGAGTTGCTCCGGCAGATCTACTCCGGGCCGCTAGCAGCAGGCACGCCGTTCATCGTCACCGACCTGACCACTGCCGAGCTGGCCAAGGTTGCCGCGAACTCGTTCCTGGCAACGAAGATCTCCTTCATCAACGCGATGGCCGAGGTATGCGAGGCTGTCGGCGGCGACGTCATCCATCTGTCCCGGATCCTCAGCGCCGACCCGCGGATCGGGCCGGCGTCACTCTGGCCGGGCCTTGGCTTCGGCGGAGCGTGCCTGCCCAAGGACATCCGGGCGTTCATGGCCCGCGCTCATGACCTCGGCATGGGGGAGACGCTGCGGTTCCTCCGCGAGATCGACGCCATCAACCTGCGGTGCCGGACCCGGATGATCGAACTGGCGCGCGAACTGATGAACGGGTCGCTGGCCGGCCGGTCTGTCGGCGTGCTCGGCGTCGCGTTCAAGCCAAATTCCGACGACATCCGGGATTCGCCCGCGCTGGGCGTGGCGAAGGCAATCCACGACCTGGGCGCCCGGGTCACTGTCTACGACCCGGTGGCCATGGACAGGGCCCGGCAGGCCTGCCCTGAGCTGCAGTACGCTGACTCGGCGCTGGGCGCCGCGCGGGACGCGGACCTGATGCTGCTGCTCACCGAGTGGCCGGAATTCTGCGACGCCGACCCGGAAGTCCTCGGCCGGGCCGTGGCGCAGCGCAACATAGCGGACGGCAGGAACGCGCTTGACCCGGACCTCTGGCGCGGGAATGGCTGGCGGTACCGGGCCCTGGGCCGTCCTGCAATCCACCCGCTTCGCCGAGGCGATGCCGCGGCACGGCGATTGAGGCTTCGGCTGGGGCGGCCTGCGGCGCTGCCCGGTTCACCAGCGGGCAGGACTGCGTAAATCACGTGGATCCTGAAGGCAGCGTCGAGACGAGGACGGTGACGATCGACTCGGTCATCGGCGGTCGCGGGGTCGCGGGGACGAAGGCCGCCGATCAGCGGCTCGGGACCGCCGCGGAGAAGACTTCGTGACGGTCGCGCCGGCGGTCCGCCGGTCCCGGACCCTGGCCACGCCGCCGCGGGTGATGGCGGCGGCGGTCCTCCTCGCGACCGCGATCGGGCTGCTCGGCGTCGCCCTGAGCATCTCCGACCGGCCGACGCTGGCTGTCGTATGGGGCAGCCTGGCCCTGGCCGCCTACGCCGGCAGCCTGCTGTGCGTCGCCGGGGGCGGGCGGGGTGCAGGTCTCGGGCTCAGCCGCTGGTGCTTCGGGTCGTGGACCCTGCTCTGGTACGGCGTGGCGTTCGGGCTTGCCACCCTGACCTGGACTCAGCCGCAGACCGGGGCTGCGGCCGAGATCGCCGTCTCCAGCGTGCTCCGGGCGCTGTGGCTCGTCGCGGTCGGGATGACCTGCTGGGCCATCGGTTACTTCGCCGGGCCGGGCCGGCTCGCGGGCGGCCTGGCGGCCCGCGGCGTCGGGGGGCTGGAACGGCGCTTCGCCCCGGAAGTCCGCAGCCTCAGCGCTCCCTGGATCCTCTACGGCGTCGGCACTGCGGCGCGCATCGGGAGCGCAGTCACCACCGGCCGGTTCGGCTACGTGGGCGATGCGGCGTCGATAGTGAGCGCGGCGTCTGGTTACGGGCAGATCCTGAACCTGCTCAGCCTCTGCGCACCGCTCGCCATCGGCGCGGCCGCCCTTCAGGTCTACCGGGAGCGACTGCCTGGCGCCCGGGTCACGCTGGCTGTGCTGTTCCTTGCCGAGCTGGGGTTCGGCGCGGCAGCGGGAGGCAAGCAGAGTTTCGTCATCGCCGTGCTGGCCGTGGCCATCCCGTTCAGCGCGGCGCGTCATCGGCTGCCCAAGCCAGCCCTGGCGCTGCTGGCGCTGCTGTTCCTTGTCGTCGTCATACCTTTCAACCAGGCTTACCGCAGCGCGGCCCGCGGCGGCACCGCCCAGCTGTCGGCAGCGGCGACGATCGCCGCGGCACCTGGGATCTTCCGGCAGACGGTGACTGGCCACGACCTCCTCACGGTCCTGCCGGGCTCGGTGGACTACCTCCTGCAGCGGATCCGGGAAATCGACGGTCCGGCGATCATCCTGCAGCGGACGCCAGGGCAGGTCGGCTTTCTCAGCCCGGCCCGCCTCATCGAGGGGACCGTCACCGAGCTGGTGCCACGGGCGATCTGGCCCGGCAAGCCGATCGTCGCGGTCGGTTACCAGATCAGCCAGAAATACTACGGATTCTCGGCCTCGGTCTACAGCTCGTCGTCCGTCACGCCCGTGGGCGACCTGTACCGTCACGGCGGCTGGGTCCCCGTGATCGCCGGGATGCTCCTGCTCGGGTGCGGCGTGCGCCTGCTGGACGACGTCCTGGACGCGGGGGTGAATCCGCACGCCATCTTCCTGGTTCTGCTGCTCCTGCCGACCCTGGTGAAGAACGAGCTGGACTTCGTCTCGCTGCTGGCCAGCATTCCCGGCACCATCGTCATCTGGCTGCTGGCCGTGCAGCTCACCTTCCGCAGGCGCAGGCCGGGCGTGCCTCCCCGGGCTCTGCTGCCTGGCGCAATAGGCCAGGAGGCGTGGTGAGCGCGACGCTGCTGACCGCATTGTGCCTGCAGGCCCTGGCCGTCGCATTGATGCGGCATCGTCTCGGCCCGGGCTGGCTGAGGCGGCCCATGACTCTCGTGGTGCTCGCCGCGATCCTCTACCAGGGAGTGTCGCAGATCCTGCTGGCGATACCGGCCATTCGCGTCTGGGATTACTACCGCGTAGGGATAGCGCAGCGATACATCGATTCAGCGACGCTCATCATGTCCGTCGGCCTGCTCGTGCTGGTGATTTGCTATCTGGTGACCAAACCAGAACGGGCCGCCGCCACGATGAGTCGCCACGACACGCTCATGGCAGCCCGGATCCTTGATTGGCGGATCATTGCGGTTGTCTGTATTCCGCTTGCGGTGCTGACCTATACCGGACGTGGCTACAACAGCTCTCTCATCGCGGGTCCTACGACTGGATACTGGACCGATCTGGCATCGACGTTCCTCACCGTTCTCGTCGCTCTCGCGGCGTTCGGGTTCTTGCTGCGAAACGGCATGCGATGGTTTGTTCTCGTCCTGATCGGGCAGTCAATTTTGCTAGCCGCTGCTGGCGAGCGGACTCCCCTTGTCATCGATGCCATACAATTGATTATTCTCCTCAGCCAGGCAGGCCTGCGCCCTACTCACCGGCAACTGGCGGCCACTCTGGCGCTGACCATCGTGGCTATTCTTGGGATCACTGGCTATCGTGCCGTATCGGGCCGCAGCATATATTACAGTGACTCCGGCCTGAAGCAGCGCGTCCTGGCGGTCGGACGTGGCCTTTACGGCGTGGTCCACACGTCCAACGTGAACGATACGCACCCGGGCCTGGTGGCGCAGGCAGCCGGCCGACTCGACGGCAATGCCTTCGCCGGAGGCATCCTGCAGAGCATGCATTTCGGCCACCCGGCTCTCGGCGCTGCTCCTGCCGGGGAGTCTGTATTGCTCATCGTACCGAGAGAAATCTGGTCATCGAAGCTGACGCACTCGGCTGGGCTTAATCCGGCGCTGACTGAATTGCAGGATTTCGGCCTGCAGAGAATTAACTTCCTGCCGACTTTGCTCGGGCTGTACTTCGGCTTTCTCGGGCCGTATGAGCTGATCGCATTGCTGGCTGTTCTCGGTATTCTGGGAGGCTGGGGAGAACGCTGGCTCTTCCGGCAGGCATCGACAGTGCGGCTTGTCGTGCTGGCGAGCTCGATACAGGCAGCCCTGGCGTACGAGAAAGGCCTGCCGGGGATGCTCGCCGAGCTGCGGGCGGCCGTCGTGCTGGCCATCGCCGTGAAGCTTATCGAGCTGGCACGGAGGCGGACGGCAACATTGCCGCGACGGGAGAGGGCACATCATGCAGGCGCTGCGGTTCTGCCGGGAACGCTGCCGGAAACTCTATCGGGAAACCTATCGGGGCAGCTGGACGCAGACAGGAGCCGCGTGCCATAGATTTCGCGGCCGGGCCTGACATGGCCGGCCTCGTGCCCAGCCTCGTGGCCGGCCGGGCGCTCCTGCTGACTCCTTCCTCCGGCCTTGGCGGCGGGATCGAGCGCTACGCGGAAACACTCCAGTGGGCGTTCGCCGAGCAACACGTCGAGTGCGATCGGGTCAGCCTTCGCCGGCCGGGCGCCGCTGCCCATGCCCGGCTGGTGGCGGAGGCCCGGGCGAAGCTCGTGACGGCCGGGCAGCCCACCCGCCTTGTCCTGACCCACCGCGCCCTGCTGCCAGCCGCGTGGCTGCTGGCCCGGGAGCCGTCAGCCTGCGGCGTCTCGGTCATCTGCCATGGCAGCGAGGTGTGGGGCGCGAGGTCCCGGCCGCGCTCCCGGGTCGAGCGGCGGCTGATGAGCCGCCCGGGCGTGCGCGTCGTCGCGGCCAGCAGCTTCACCGCCGGGGCGCTGTCCGGCATATCACCCGCGACGGTCCTTTCGCCGGGCCTTTCCGGTGAGTGGTTCCGGACGCTGGCCGGCGCGGCCAGCGGTCATCAGGCGAAAGGCCAGGGGATCCACCTGGTCAGCGCATTCCGGCTGGCGGACTGGCGGGGCAAGGGCCTGCCGGAACTGCTGGCAGCAGTCGCTGCGCTAGGCCGCGGCGACGTCCGGGTGACGGTCTGCGGAAAAGGCGAGCCCGCCCCGGAGCTGCGGCGGCTGATCGCTGAGCATCGCTGGTGCGCGCTACGGCCGGGAGTCACGGACTCCGAGCTGGCAGGCCTGCTCGCCAGTGCCGACCTGCTGGTGCTGGCGACCCGGACCAGGTTCGGCCAGCGCCCCTCGGGCGAGGGCTTCGGCCTGGTCTTGCTGGAAGCCCAGGTGGCAGGCACGCCGGTGGTGGCGCCCGCTTACGGCGGCTCGCATGACGCGTTCGTCGACCAGGTCACCGGCGCCGCCCCGGCGGACGAGACGGCGGGGGCGCTGACCGCGCTGCTCGACGTGCTGCTGAAGGATCCGCTGCGGCTGGAGCTGATGGGGAAGAGGGCCGCCGAGTGGGCACGGGAGCGCTTCGCCCCGGAGCGCTACGCCGCGCGCGCGGTCGCGAGGCTGCTGTGACTGAGCTGTGCTGTGAGTGAGCTGCCGCCACCCGGACGCGGAAGCAACAAGACGCGGGAACAACAAGACGCGGGAACAACAAACGCGGGAAACGACAACAGGAGAGATGGCAACTATGACGCTACGTCGCGCAGTCGTGACGGGAGGCGCGGGATTCATCGGCTTTCATGTCTGCCGGAGGCTGCTCGCGGAGGGCTATGAGGTCATCTGCCTGGACAACCTGCTGACCGGAAGCCAGGACAACGTGGACCGCCTGCAGGCGATTCCCCGATTCCATTTCGCCCGCGCCGACATCACCGAGGAACTCAGCGTCACTGGCCCGGTGGAGCTGGTGATACACCTGGCATGCCCGGCGTCGCCGCTGTTCTACACGGCATACCCGGTCGAGACTCTCAGTGTCGGATCCCTCGGCACGCACCGGGCGCTGGGGCTTGCGCACCGCACTGGCGCCCGGTTCTTGCTGGCATCGACGTCAGAGGTTTACGGGGAGCCCATGGTTCATCCGCAGGATGAGTCCTACTGGGGCAATGTCAACCCCATCGGGCCGAGATCCGTTTATGACGAGGCGAAGCGTTACGCCGAGGCCATCACCTCCGCATACCGCCGTACCCGCCGCACCAACACGGCGATCGTGCGCATCTTCAACACCTACGGGCCGCACATGCGGCGGGATGACGGCCGCGCGGTGCCGACTCTCGTCGGCCAGGCGCTGAGCGGGCAGCCACTGACCATCACCGGCGACGGACGCCAGACGCGGTCGCTCTGTTACATCGACGACCTGATCGAAGGCGTCTTCCGCCTGATCCGCTCTGATCACCCCGGACCGGTCAACATCGGCAATCCGCACGAGATCACCATCGGCGAACTGGCGGCTAGCATCCTGGAGCTCACCGGCTCGGCCAGCGGCATCGAGTACATCCCGAAACCTCCCGACGATCCCACCCGCCGCTGCCCCGACATCACTCTCGCTGGCCAGTGCCTCGGCTGGCGCCCGTCGGTCCCTCTTGCCGAGGGGCTGGAACGCACCATCGCGTGGTTTCGCGGCCAGCCAGAGCTGAGTCCGGTCGCGGGCCAGCACCTGTCGTGAGCGTCGGCAGCGGTCGCAGGCGTCAGTTCCTGATGGTCACGGCCAGCGTGGCCTGCTCGACGGCGGCGGCCGTGGCATCAAGGCTGTAGCGGGCAGCGTGGCGACGGACCTTCTCGCGGATCCCCGGCTGCCCGATCTTTGCCAGGGCCCGGCCGAGAGCGGCCGCGAGGCTCGTGACGTCGCCGCACGGATACACCTCGCCGATGCCGCGCACCAGGTCCGGGCCCGCGCCCACCCGGTCCGACACGACGGGCAAGGCCCCGGCGGCCATCGCCTCGTTGACGACAAGGCCCCAGGGCTCGGCTTCGCTGGGCAGCACCAGAATGTCGGCAGCGTGAAAGTAGGACGGCAACTCCGCCTGGTTGACGAAACCGGTGACCACGCCGCTGCCGGGCCTGAGCGAGGACCGGACCACCGGGGCCATGGATCCGTCGCCGACGAAGAGGGTGCTGACTTCCTGCGGCAACTGCCGTACCGCCGCGACGAGGTCCAGCGGCCGTTTGCGCGGGATCAGCTTGCCGCAGAACATGATCACGGGCCGGCTGCCGTCCAGTCCCCAGCGCGCGACCAATTCTGATTTCCCGACCGGCGGGGTTCGCGCGAACCGCTCGTCATCCACGGAGTACGGCGCGAAGGTGACGCGCCGCGCACCGTACTGGCGGTAAAACTCCGCATTGAGCTGGCCGATGGCCAGGCCGCCCGCGCTGGCGGACACGACCCCGCGCGCCACGGCGCTCCGCAGGTGCCGTCGCAGGCCGGCCGACTGGCCGCGGGGGTGTGATTCCCCGCGCATGAGGTAGGGCACGCGGTGGTACCGGCACGCCGCCATCGCCAGCAGCATCCACGGCTTCACGTAGCCGTACACCACGACGGCGTCCTGCGACCTGACCCATCGGTTCAGCGCCCTGGCCTGCGTGCCGGTCCCGGTCGGGCGTCCAGTCCTGGCCAGGAACTGGTGGCGATAGCCAGCAAGCAGGTCGATGTTCCAGGCGAAGGGCACGCCGAATCCCGGATCAAGGCCGGCGAGGTAGCCGTGATCGGTGAGGAAGAGGACGTCGATGTCCAGGTTGCCGCGCGCTGCCAGTCGCTGATAAAGCGGGGTCCGGTATTGAATGGGGTTGAAGTCCAGCACCCCCAGCCTTGGCCGCGGATGGCGTTCGCTTGCGAACGCCGGCTGCTCGGCGGCCGGCTGCTCGGCGGCCGGCTGCTCGGCGGCCGGCCGCCGGCTGGTCATCGCGGCGCCCCCAGCAGCCAGTTGAAATAGGCGTCCGGCTCAAAGGGCCCGGGATCGGGTGCCACGTCCCTGGTGAGGGCCTGCTCGGTCGCGTCACGGAGCGAGTCCGCGTCGCCGACCGTGAAGCCGCACAATGCCGGCCCGGCGATCTCCCGGTTCTGCTCCGTGTCGCGGGCAATGACGGCCTGCCCGTTGGCCCGCGCCTCGGCCAGCGGGAAACCGAACGACTCTAGGCCGGGCGGGAAGAAAATGGCGCGGCTGCGTGCCCACAACTGCCGCAGCTCGGCGTGCGAGAGCTGCCCGACGAGCTTGATGCGCGGATGGCGGGCGAGGTCGTCGGGCACCTCCGGCAGGGCGGCCGTCACCAGCATCTGGACGCTTGCGTCGATGTGCTCGTCGACCGCCGCGATCCATTCCCTGAGCCGGGAGATCATGTGCTTGTAGGGCGAGAAGATCACCGGGCAGAGAATGACTGCCTCGCGGGGCATGCTCGGCACAGAGTCCGCCGAGACCGGGTTCAGCCGCGGAATGATCCTGCTGCGCACGCTCGGCAGGATATGGCCGACCCTTTCGGCCATAGCCGTGGACGGAGTGACGATCACGTCAGAGCAGCGGGCCGCGAGCCGGACGATCGGCGCCCGGAACCGGGTCTCCGCGCGCAGCGACGGGTGCAGGCTGGCCCACTCCTGGTCGTCCAGGAAATCCAGCGGATTCCCCAGGCGCGTCCACCGCTCACCGCCGGGCGTGAGGAAGCTGAGATTGTTGAGCGCGACCCGCCGCGCGCGGATCGGATTAGCTATCTCCCGGCGGATGAGCCAGGCCGCGTCGATCCGCCGGAACGCCCCGATCAGGCGGACGTCGTCGCGCCCGGTGCGGGCCAGGTACTGATAGAGCTCGACCCTGAAGCGGCCGGCCCCTCCCACGGTCCCGCCCGCGGCATCCACGAATACGGTCGTAGCCATGCGCTATCCCTCATCCCGTCGGTCGCTGGAAAACGAGCATGCGGAGCGGCTGGCGCGGCGCCGTCTCGGCCGTGCCCGCAACGGTGAGCAATCCGGCGCGTGCGGCGGCAGCACGCCACCACCCGGCGCGGTGCTGTTGTCGTGAGATCCGCAAGTAGCCGAGGTAGCCGTCCAGCCGGGGCCAGCGGCCCGCCGCGGCTCGCGCTAGCGGTGATCGCGCCGCCGGGCCAGCCAGCCTTTCCAGCCAGCGAACCGGGTGGACGGGATCGGGCACAGTGCACAGCACGATGCCGCCCGGACGCAGCACCCGGGCGAATTCGCCCAGGACCCTGGAAGGGTGATCGACGTATTCGAGCACGCTCGAGGCGACGACGACGTCGAAGCTGGCAGGCCCGACGGGCAGGGTGCGCCAGCCGGGGCTGAGCTGCAGCCACCTGATCGCGCGCCGCGGATCGCGGTCGGCCGCGCGGCGCAGCATTTCCGGGGAGATGTCGCACGCTGTCACCAGCATTCCGGCGGCGGCCACGGTAAGCGCCAGATCCCCGGTGCCGCAGCCGAGATCCAGCATGGTGCCAGCGGCCGGGACATGACTGGTGAGGGCGGCGGCGAAGCCGGCCAGCCGGCTGGTGAGCTGGCCGTCAGCTGAGTACTTCGCCGACCAGACCGGGGCCTTGCCGTCGAACAACTGCCTGACCTGGTCGGAGTGCAACGTCATCGGCTCAGCCACGGCGCCCGCTCCCCTCGGCTGCGGCGATGGTGGCGCGCATCGTGGCCAGCATGGGCCGGGTAGGCGCCGGGGCTCCGCCTAGCACCGCCTGCCGGAACGCGGTCACCTGGGCGTGATGACCCTTGTCCTGGCGGCCCTTCCAGAGCGTCCGGCCGTCCAGCTTCGCGGAGCGGAAGTCGTCGATCACCAGCCGCCGCGATCCGGCCATCAGCTCGATCCATTCCTTGCCCACGGCCGGCACGGCGCTGCCGTAGCAGATGGTCGCAAGCGAGCCGTCGGCAAACCGCAGGGACACGATCGCGTCGTTGCCCGCCACCCCGGCGGCGTCGCCGAGTATCGCCGCGGCCTCCTCGATGCTGGTGCCGATGAGCGCCTGCGCGGTGTCGACGAAGTGGCACACCTCGCCGAGCAGCCGGCCGCCCTGCCGCCGGTCGCGGTACCAGTGCCCGTCGGGCACCGGCCCCGCGGCAACCCGGTACACCAGGAACCTGGGCGAGGTCGTCCCGGCGAGCGCCTCCTGCGCGGCGATCACGGCCGGTGACCACCGGCGATTGAAGCCGACCATGAGCTGCCGTCCGGACGCGTCCCAGGCGGCCTCGATCTCGCTGAGCCCGTCGCTGGTCAGAGCCAGCGGCTTCTCGCACCACACATGGCGGCCGGCCTTCAGCGCCGCCGTCACCAGTTCCTCGTGCGTGTCGTGCGGGGTCGCGACAACGACGACGTCGACATCCGGATCGTCGATGACAGCCGACGGGCCGGAAACCGCCTTCTCGAAGTCGTGCCGCTCTGCGGCCCTTCGCGCCGACAGCCCGCTGGCCGAGGTCACCGCTACGAGATGGTCGAAGCCCGCGGCGCGGAACGCGGGCAGCAGGGTCCCGGCGGAGAAGGCGCCGGCGCCGATCCAGCCGACGCCCGGCGAGAAGCTCGCCTGCCGCCGAGGCTGCGGCTCCGGCCGCAGCCGGATCGGGCCCTCGCGGGCGGGCGCAGCCGGATAGGTCAGGCAGATCGCCAGGTAGGGCTCGGTCCGCCGCTCGATGAGCTGGTAGGCATGGGCGGCCTCGCCGATGCCGTAGCTGTGGGTCACGAGATCGGCCACTGCGAGCCGCCCGGCGGCCAGCAGGTCGAGCACCGCCTCGAGGTTCCGGCCCTCGGTCCAGCGCACCTGCCCGGCGGGATAGTCCACCCCCCATTCCTCGTACGACAGCTCGTAGCGGCCGGGGCCGTAGGAGCGCGCGAACCGCAGCGAGAGCTCCCGCTGATAGAAGGGTGTGCGGCTGAGCTGCAGGCCGACATCACCGACGATCACCACGACCGCGCGGTCACGGCACAGCGCGGGAACCCGCGTCAGCGGCCCGGAGGACGGGCTGGCCGCGCACACCAGCACGGCGTCCGCGCCGCGCCCCCGTGACCAGGCGACCACCTGATCCGTGGTCGTCGCGCCGAGCTCGTCCAGCGCGAGGACACCCGATCCGGCCGCCGCGGCCCGCGCGTGCCCGGCGGGGTCGATCCCGGCGACGTCGCAGCCGGCCGCCATGGCCAGCCTGGCGGCAAGCTGGCCGACCAGGCCCAGGCCCACCACGACCACCTTCGAGCCAGGACCCACCTCAGCCAGCCGGAGGCCGTGCAGCGCGATGGACGCGACCGTGGCGAACGCGGCGTCCTGGGCGGGCACGCCGTCCGGAACGGCTGCGCAGAGCAGGCCGGGGACCGCCTGGAACTCGGCGTGGTTGGCGCAGCCCGCCCCGCCTGTCGCCACTAGCTGTCCCACCCGGATGCCAGTGACCGCCGCGCCCACCTCGACGGCCAGGCCGGCCGCGGAATAGCCCAGCGGAAGGTCCAGCGCCAGCCTGCCCCGGACCGTCTTCGCGGTGGCGGCGACGCCCTCGGCCCGCGCCTTGCGCATCACCTGGCGGACAAGATCCGGCCGGGCCCGCGCCTTGGCCAGCAGGCTGGACTGGGCCAGTGCGGTGACCGCCCGCTCGGTGCCCGGGGAGATGACCGAGGCGGCAGTCCGGACCAGCACCTCGGTTGTGGCTGCGGTGGGGCGGGGCACGTCGAGCACCACGACCGGCCCGCCCGCGACGGGCTGCACGACCTGCCTCACGCGGCCTCCCCGCAGTTCCTGGCGGCGCCGCTCCGGCTGGCCCGGCGCCAGGCGGTGCTGACCCGCACGGGCAGCTCGGCGTCGATCACGCAGGTCAGCAGCAGCGCGTCGGTGCGCTGCTCGAACCCGACGGCGACCGGCCGCGCGCCGGTGGCCAGCGTCGCCGGACCGGACGCGGTGATCCGCGCCCGGAACGATCCGGCGGGCGTGCTGATCACCGCCGCGCGCCCCTCCAGCAGCACGGCCGAGCCGGCCGGAAGATGCCAGTAGATGATCACGGCGTGCCGGCCCTGGCCCGACACCAGGTCGTCCACCCGCAGCCCTGCTGCCGTCAGGAACCAGTGCCGCTGGTGACGCGGACGGCCGGGAAGCCGCCGGAATCCGTCATGCCACGCCTCGATGCTCACTCCGGCGGCGCTGCTGGAGGCCGCAAAGCCCCGGACCCTGGCGCGCCGGCCGGCCCGGAACGCGCTCCAGACCTCGGTGGAATCGGCCCCGTCCACGCCCACGGTGTTATGCGCGGCGGTCGACCGCTCGTAATCCCTGGCCGGGCCGGCCGCATACGTCGACGTGCCGGTCTCGATCAGCAGCGGCATCCCGTCGACGTGCACGACGCAGCCCAGCGTGTCGGCGTGCGCGTGCGCGGGGAGCTCGTCGGGGCAGGGCGCGCCGACGTCGGCGAGCAGGTGCCAGCCGCCCGCGGACGCCAGCACCAGGCCGCTGCCGCGCAGCGCGAGCAGCGGCCGGCCCGGGCCCGGCCCGGGCCGCAGCGCGGCGACCAGCGCGCCGGGCACCGGGTACCCGTCGTTCAGCAGCGGCACCCGGCCATCCGGCGAGAGCGCGCGGCCCAGCCAGCGGCGCATCCGGCTGATGGCGAGATCCAGCTCCGGCGGCGGCTCGCGCCCGGTGGCCGCCACCAGGCCCGCCATGTCGATCAGGTCGGCCAGCACCTGGCAGTGGTAGGCCGGCGCCAGCTCGTAATGGCCGCCGTCGGGCAGCACCTGGACGGGCAGCTGCCGGACCAGCCGCCGGAGCGCGCGCCGCAGCAGTTGCTCGTCGGCGAAGAAGACGGCCAGGCCGGCCAGTGCCTTCAGGTCCTTGACCAGGTGATTGCCGCCGACATCGGACTCCAGGTGCCGTCGCAGGAAGCCGGCGTGCACGGCCAGCTCACGGGCGAAGGCCGGCTCCAGATCCCCGCCGGCCACCAGATCCGCGTGCAGCCCGCACCACGACCAGGCCCGCAGCGCCGCCGGGTAGGGCAGCCACGCGTCGCCGCTGCCGAGCTCGGCGCTCGCCTGCCAGGACCGCCACAGCCGGGCGAACAGCGCCCGTGCCGCCCGCCGGTCCGGCTCTGCCGCCAGACCCCAGGCCCAGTCCCAGTAGTGCAGGTGGAAGCGCCACAGCCGGGGCGCGCCGGCCTGCTGCCAGTCCGGCGGATCGCCGAGTTCCCTGGTCATCCCCAGCAGCTCGATCTGGCCCGAGGCCAGCGCGGTCATGCCGGGCCAGGCCAGCGACGCACGGGCGTCGACCGGGACGAAACCGGCCGGCCAGCCCGTCGCGCCGGCCGGATCGGGACCGGCGAGCAGCCTGCGCCCGGCCCGCGGCCAGCGGCGCAGCGCCATGCGCTGGGCCCGCAGCCGGGCCCGCTGCGCTACCTGACCCGGCCGCAGGTGGACGGCGCTGCGGGCCAGCAGCGCCACGTCGCTGCCGGTCACCGGGCCAGCCCCATCGCCTCGGCCTCGGCCCGGATGCCGGCCGCGAAGGAACGCGGCGCGTAACCCAGGTCGCGCGCCGCGTCCTGGATGACGAATGCCTTGTCCTCGGCCAGCCGCAGCAGCTGCTCCGCCGTGATCCGGGGACGGCGGTTCAGCCACTGGTAACCGCGCGCCGCTGCCACTGCCAGCGTCAGCGGCACCGGCACGAACCGGGTCCTGCTGGCGACGGCGCGGGCCGAGATCCGCAGCAGCTCGGCGAACGCGAGCGGCTCGGGCCCGGCCACGTCGTAGCAGGTGCCGGTGGCTTCCGGCCGCTCGGCGGCGGCCAGCACGGCGCCGGCCACGTCGGCCGCGTGCACCGGCTGCTGCAGCTGCCTGCCGCCGCCGGGGACCGGCAGCACCGGCACCCGGGTGAGCAGCGCGAGCAGCCGGGACAGGTTCCGGTCGCCAGGCGCCCCGTAGATCATGGTCGGCCGCAGGATCGTCCAGTCCAGCCCGGAGTCGCGGATTCCCTGCTCGGCGGCAAGCCGCACCCGTTTGGCCGGCGCCGCCAGCGTGGTGGTGACCGCCGTGGTGGAGACGAAGATCGTGCGGCGGACCCCGGCCTGCTGCGCAGCGGCGACGATCACCGGCCCGTGCCCGAAGCCAAGCGAGGCCAGGTTCACCAGCGCGTCGCAGCGGGCCGCCGCGAAGATCGCGCCGAGCTGGTCGGCCGCGTCGAGATCCCCGCTGACCGGCTGGGCGCCGCGCCCGGCCACGACCGCCGCCGACGCGGTGCTCCGGGTAAGGCCGATCGTCTCGTGCCCGCGCCGCGCCGCCTCGCGCAGCACGTAACCCCCGAGAAAGCCGCTGCCGCCGGTGACCAGGAGCCTCATCCGCGGCCGGCTGCTTCCAGGATCGCGCGGTACTGGCGCGCGAGCGTGACCCGGTCGAACGCCAGCTCCACATGGGCCCGGCCCTGCCGGCCCATCGCGCGGCGCCGCGCCGGGTCGGCCGCGAGTGCCCGGATCTCGCCGGCCAGCGCGTCGCTGTCCTCGGGCGGCACTACGGCAGCGCCGGCCTCGCGGAGGATCTGCGCCGACTCACCCGCGACCGCGCCGATCACGGCCCGTCCGGCGGCGAGGTATTCAAAGATCTTGGACGGTATGAAGGTGACAAACAACGGGACGGAACGCAGCGGCGCCAGGCAGATGTCGGCAGCAGCGAGCAATGCCGGTACGTCGCAATGCGGGACGCCGGGGTGCAGGCTCACGTTGGCCAGGCCGAGCTCGTGCACGCGGGAACGCAGCCGCTGCTTGTCGGCGCCCTCGCCGACGAACGCGAAGACAATCGGCTCGCCGTCCAGCCGCGCCGCGGCGTCGGCCACGGCTGGCAGCGCCTGGGAGATCCCGTGCGTGCCGAGGTACAGCACCAGGCAGTCGCCCGGCTGCGCGCCGAGCCGGGTGCGGACCGCCGGGCTGGCGGCCGTGTCCGGGTTGAACTGGCCCAGGGTGACGCCGTTGCGGATCGTGTGCACCTTGCCCGGCGGGACGCCGCGGCCGATCAGGTTGGCGCGGAACCCGTCACTCACCACCACGACCGCGTCAGCCGCGGCGTACGCGGCGAGCTCGAGCCGCTCCAGCAGGCCGATCAGGCTGCGGCTGGTGAGCACGCCGAGCTCGACGAAGATGGCCGGCCACAGATCCCGGACCTCGACCACCAGCCGGGCGCCCTTCAGCCGGGCCAGCAGCCACGCGGCGCCGATCGAGAAGAACGTCGGCGAGGAGACCACGACCACGTCGGCCCGCCCGCTGGGGCGCCAGCCGAGCAGGACGCTGCTGATCATGAAGCTCAGGTGCCCGAGCGTCTTGCGCGCGATGCCCTCGTTGGGCGTGGCGTACACCCAGGTGCGCAGCACCCGGTAGCCGTCACGCCGCTCCCGCCGCCGGATCGCGCCGCGGTACCCGGGCGGCACGACGCCGGTCGGGTGGTTCGGCATCCCGGTGAGCACGGTCACGGTGTCCCCGTCCGCCGCCCAGGTGGCCGCCAGCGCGGACAGCCGCGCCTGCGGGGCGCCGGTCTCCGGCGGGAAGTAGTGGGTCACCAGCAGGATGCGCATATAAGGCACGCTCCAGCCGGGCGGTGGTCCGCCGGAGCAGCACCGGGGACCGCAGGTAAACGGCCAGCACGCCGATCGCGACGATGTCGGCGCCGGCCCGGATCGCGGTCACGCCGGTCAGGCTCGCTGCCCCGAGCAGGCAGAGCAGCAGCGTGACGGCGGAGGTCACGACGGTGACCCGCAGGTGCGACCAGCCGGCGTCGCACCATTGCTGGTAAATGTGCGTGCGGTGGGCCTGCGACCATTTCTGGCCGGCCCGGATGCGCCGCTGCAGCGTCCACGCGGTGTCCGCGAGGTACAGGGCGAGCGGGCCCAGGGCGGCCTCGGCCGGGATGCCGCGGATCACCGCGCACGCGCCGAGCACGGCCAGCGCGGCCCCGAGACCGTAGCTGCCGACATCACCAAGGAACACCCGCGCCCGGACCGCGTTCCAGGGCAGGAAGGCGGCCGCGCCGGCCGCGACCGCGGCGCCGCCGGCGGCGAGGAAGACATCGTGCCGCCAAGCGCCGAGGCACGCGAAGACAGCGCCGCCGATCAGCGCATGCGCGGCAGCGATGCCGTTCACGCCGTCCATGAAGTTGAACGCGTTCACGAACCCCGTCACCCAGAGCGCGATGGCGACGACGGCGGCCACCCGCCCGGCGGTCGGCAGGCTGAGCCGGCTCACCAGCACGGCGGCGGCGGCGAGGCCCCCCGCTGCCTGCAGCGCTAGCCGGCGGCGCACCGAGAGCCCGCTCAGGTCCTCGGCGAATCCGATCACGCCGAATGCCGTGACCGCAATGACGAAGGCGACGGCCACGCGGCCGCCGATCAGCAGCGCGGCCAGCACCAGGCCTGCCGCGATCGGCGCCCCTCCGCCGCGGGGTGTCGCAACGCTGTGCGACGACCTCTGGTTGGGCCTGTCGAGCACCGCGGCCCGGCGGAGCAGCGAGATGGTCACCGGTTCCGCCAGCACGACGACCCCGCCGCACGAGAGCGCAGCAATCATGATCGTGAGCTGTTCGGACACGGCTCAGCCGGAACCTTCCTGCTGGGACTCGGAGGTGCCCTGCGGCCACGGCCGTGCCCTGCCGTGCCTGCTCCCGTTGGCCGCCCCGCCCGGCGCACTGCCATTGCCGGACTTTGCCGCGCTGCCGTTGGCTGACGCCGGGATGCCCGCGGCTGCCAGCGAGGGCTCGGCTGCCCCGTAGCCATAGGCACTGCCGTAACTGGATCCGTAGCCATGGCCGTAGCCGTAGCCATAGCCGGTCTGCCTGGTGACCTGGTTCAGTACCGTCCCGATGACCGATGCGTTGACCTGGGCCAGCTTCTCGGCGGCGCGCCGCAGGTCGATCCGCTTGGTCTGGCCGGCCGCGACGACGATCAGGGTCCCGTCGTTATCCTTGGCCAGCACCGCCGCGTCGGTGACCGGCAGCACCGGCGGGCTGTCGATGAGCACCAGGTCGAAGGACGCGCGCAGTGCCGCGAAAGTGTCCCGCGCGGCCGGCCCGCTGAGTAGCTCGGCCGGGTTGGGGCACTTCTTCCCCGCGCCGAGCAGCCATAGCCCGTCGTGCCCGGCCACCTGCTGCAGGGCCTGCGTCAGCGACAGCTCGCCGAGCAGCACCGAGGTGAGCCCCGTCTGCTCGTCAATGCCGAAGAACTTGCCGAGCCTGGGCTTGCGAAGGTCGCACGATACCAGCACCACCCGCTCGCCCGCCTGGGCGAAGACCACGCCCAGGTTCGCGACCGTGGAGGTCTTGCCCTCCGCCGCGGTCGGGCTGGTCACCAGCAGCGTCCGCAGCTCGCGTTCCTGCCGGATGAACTGCAAGGAGGTCCGCGTCGAGCGGTAGGCCTCGGCCGATGGCGACAGCGGGTGCGAGATCGACACCACCAGCGGCTGGTCGCGCTTCTTCCAGGACGAGACCATCGGGACCATCGCCAGCACCGGGGCGCCGCTCAGCTGCTCGGCAGCGTCCTTGGAGGACAGCCTGTCGTCAAAGCTGTCGCGCAGGAACGCGAAGGCGATGCCCAGGATCAGCCCGGCCACCAGGCCGAGGACACCATCCTCGCGTGGCTTTGGGGAGCTCGGCGAGCTCGGCGCGAGCGCGGGGGTGACGAGCTCGACCCCGCCCGTGGCGACCGCCCCGCTCACCTGCATCTGGGCGAGCTGCTCACGCAGCACCGCCTGCTGGTTCAGCAAGGCCGTCAGCTCCGCCGCGGCATCGGCGCGCCCCTTCAGCTTGCTGATCTGCTGGCCGTACGTCTTGATCTGCGTGCGCAGCTGGGCCTCGACCGTCGTGAGGTCGCTGATGGCGGCCTGCTGCTGATAGGTCACGAACGCGTTCGCGTAGGCATTGGCGATCAGCGCGGCGCGCGACGGGCTGGAACTGATGGCGGTGATGGCGATCACGTTCGTCTGGGCGACCTCGGCCGCCGATATGGACGGCTTGCTGCCGAGCTGCTTGCCTACCGCGAGCTCCACCTGCGCGCTGGTCACTAGCTGCAGGTCGGTCTGCACCTCGGTCGGCGTCACGGCAGCCGGCGCCCCGGTGGCCGTGGCGGTGCCAGAGGGCTGCACGAGGATCTGCGCGGTGGAGGAGTACTGGTCGGCCTGGGTCAGCGACAGGGCAAGGCTCGCCGCCAGGCCCAGCAGCGCGAATCCGATGATCCACCACTTCCGCCTGGCCGCGAGCGCGATGTACGAGCGAAGAGTCGGAGCGCTCCCTGACTCGGGGGTCATCAGTGTCCTTCCCGATTGACTGATGGCGTCGGCATGCCCGCGGGGCCGCCCAGGGCATTCAGCCAAGCAGTAATGAAGTTACTCTGAGAGTACACTCTACTACTTTGCGTAATGATTCTTCCGCTCCGGGACGATGCGATCCATGCCGATAAGGACCAGGCCGAGACGCGACAGGCCGCCCATTTCATGACAGAAATACTGGTGCTCTGCACCGCCAACCGGTGCCGTTCCGTTATGGCCGAGTCGCTGCTCAGCCAGCGCCTCGCCGCGGCCGGCCTGCCCGCGTCGGTCAGCTCCGCCGGCCTGCTCGGTGATGGCGCGCCGCCGCCTGCCGAGGTGCTCTCAGCGCTGGCCGCCTACGGCCTTGACGCGGCCGCGCACCGGGCCCGCGCGCTCCGCGATGGCGATCTGGCCGGGTCGGATCTGGTGCTGGCGATGGCTCGTGAGCATCTCCGGCACGCCGTCGTCGCGCTGCCTGCCGTCTGGTCCCGCGCGTTCACGCTCAAGGAGCTGGTCCGCCGCGGCCAGCAGATCGGGCCCAGGCTGGCCGGCGAGCCGCTGGCCAGCTGGATCGGCCGGGCCCACCAGGGCAGGGACCGCTCCGCGCTGCTCGGCGACTCGCCCGACGACGACGTGGCCGACCCGACCGGAGGCCCGCCGGACGCCTGCGTGCTAACCGCTGCCGGGCTGGACCATCTGCTGGCACAACTTGTAGAGCTTGCCTGGGCCTAGGCATCCCGGCCATGGCCCGGTCTGCAGGCTGCAGCAGGCGTTCGGAGTCGCGGTCCGATTGGCCGGCGCACCGGGCAAGGGCGGTACGCAGCTCGCTGGCCGGCAGGCCGGGATCGAGGCCGGTCACGAACTCGGGGGACAGCGGGGGCACGGGGACATGCCTGATCAGGGGATGGCTCAGTATCTCGCCAGTCTCGGCCTTCCCGAGCAGGCTCTCGGTCAGCTTCTCGCCCGGCCGCAGCCCGGTGAAGACGATGCCGACCTGGCCCGGCGCGCTGGCGGCGAGCCGGCGCGCAATGTCCGCGATGCGCATCTGCTCGCCCATATCGAGCACGAGGACCTCGCCGTCGCGCCCGATCACGGCGGCCTGCAGCACGAGCTGCACCGCCTCGCCAGCGGTCATGAAGTACCTGCTGACCTCGGGATGGGTGACGGTCAGCGGCCCGCCGGACGCGGCCTGCGCGCTGAACGCGGTCAGGAACGACCCCCGACTGCCGAGCACGTTGCCGAACCGGACGCTCAGGTACGTGCCCGGCGCCTGGCGGGCCATGTGGGCGGTGAGCCGTTCCGCGACCCGCTTGGTGTAGCCGAGCACGCACTGCGGGTCGGCGGCCTTGTCCGTCGAGATGTTCACGAACGACTCGACGCCGCACGCCGCGGCCGCCTCCAGCACCCCGAGCGTGCCCAGCGCGTTGCTCTTCAGCGCCTCGGCGGGGAAGCGCTCCAGCAGCGGCAGGTGCTTGAGCGCGGCGGCATGAAAGACAATCTCCGGCCGGCAGCGCTCGAATACCTGGCGGATGCTGTCCGGGTCACGGATGTCAGCAAGCACCACATGGTCGGAATCGAGCAGCGCGCGCCCGTTCAGCGCCAGCTCGATCGCGTGCAGCGCGGATTCGTCGCGGTCCACCATGATCAGCTCGGCGGGCCCGAACCCGTGCAGCTGGCGGCAGAGCTCAGAGCCGATGGACCCGCCGGCGCCGGTGACGAGAACCCGCTTCCCGGTGAAATAACCGGCGACGGCGGCCAGGTCCGTGGTCACCGGCCTGCGGCCGAGCAGGTCGGTGATCCGCAGGTCGCGGACTCCCTCGATGCGCGCGCTGCCGCCGACCATCTCGGCGGCCGACGGGATCACCTTGGTGATCAGCCCGCATCGCTCGGCCTCCTGGGTGAGGTCACGGATCGTGGTGCCGGTGGCCCGGGTCAGCGCGATAACCAGGACCGTGGCGCCGGTCTGTGCCGCCACCTCGGCGATGCGCGTCCTGTCCCCGAGCACCGGGACGCCGTGAATCCGCAGCCGCCGCTTCGCCGGGTCGTCGTCGAGGAAGGCCACCGGCTGGTACTCGGCACCCGGCTGGTGCGCCAGGCCGTGCACGAGCTGGGCACCCGAATCGCCCGCCCCGAAGACGATGACCTTCACCCCTGATGACGCGGTCAGCCGGGACCACTGCCGGCCCGCGGTCACCAGGTGCCGCGTGCCCGCCATCGCGAGCAGGGCGAAGACCGTGCCGCCAGCGACCGTGTGCATCCGGGCCTGCTGGCCCGGAACCAGGTCCCCGCCGAGGATCACGAGCACGACGGCCATCCCGGCGCCGGCCCGGCCGATGCCGATTAGCTCGTCGAAGCTGCCCCGCTGGTAACGGCCTCGGTACAGCCCCGCGAGCAAGCCGGTGGCCACCGCCAGCGCGCCGACGGCCAGCACCGCGCGGGCCGCGATCGCCAGCGTGACGCCCGGACCCGCCAGGTCGCCGGTGACCCATCCTGCCGCGGCCAGGCCGCAGAGCCAGGAGACGGCGTCACCGGCCGCCTCGAGAGCCTGGTGATACCGCCGCAGTCGCCGGCGGGTACGGGTCAGCAGCTTCGGCTCAGCTTTTTCGCCAAAAACCACATCCGCCACAAATCCCCGTTTCCAATGTTATTTACGCTGCACTGCAATTTTCCGACTTACCTGGATCGCTTTACAGGTGTACATTACACTGTGTAGTTGAGTAGATGCTAAAGGTAACTGGGGGATGGTCTGGCCTGCGAAATTCGTCGGCTGACCGCCGGTTTGCGACCTGCCAGGCCAGCTCCGGGAACGAACGATCCAGCTGGCCCAGCGCCGGTAAAGGGGGCAGCACAGAAGTGTCCGAGAACTCACCGCAGCACGATGCCGACAGCCCAGGTCAGGCCGACAGCCCAGGTCAGGCCGACAGCCCAGGTCAGGCCGACAGCCCAGGTCGAGCTAGCCGGCCGGCTCACTCCGGCCGCCCGGGTCATTCCCATGGCGGCGAGCCACCTCGCCCTCGTTCCCGCCGCAGGCGGCGGATCAAGCGCGTCGCGCTGGCGTCCACGGCCGCGATCGTTGTCATCGTCGCGGTCGTCGCGGGCGGTGGTTACCTCTACGCCAATCACCTGCTCAGCGGTGTCCACCGGATCCCCGGCATCCAGGCACTGGACGCGGCGGATCAGCCGGTCATGCCCGCTGCCGCCAGCACGGGCATGACAGTGCTGCTGACGTCCTACGCGCTTGGCAAGAGCACGACGACCGGCCCAGCGCGGGGGCTGAAGAGCGGCCTCATCGCGCTCATCCACCTCGACGCCGACCAGAAGGCCGGCGCGGTCATCTCACTCCCGGCGAACCTGGTCGTTCCTGTGCCCGGCCACGGCAACAGGGAACTCGGGGACGCCACGGCCATCGGCGGGCCGTCCCTCCTGATCAAGACGATCGAGGGGTTCACCGATGTCCGGATCGATCACTACTCGGTGCTGTCCTTCTCCGGCACGTTGCGAGTCATCAGCGCGCTCGGCGGCGTCAACGTCGTCGTTCCCCGCGCGGTGACGAGCGAGGGTCACGTCTTCCAGCGGGGGACCAACCACGTCATCGGCCACAGCGTGATCGCCTACGCCCGCCAGACCCAGGTCAGCGAGATAGGCCGCGAACTGCTCCAGCAGAACCTCATCCGCGCCATCCTGAGCAAGATCGCCCACCAGGATCTGTTCAACAGCGCCGCAGCGGACCTCCGCCTGGTCCGAGCGCTGTCCGGGGCGTTCAGCGTCGACAGCAATATGACCAACTCAGAACTTGAGTCGCTGGCGCTGCGCCTGGGCAAGCTCGGCACCGGGGACGGCACCTTTGTGGACGCGCCCGTCCGCCATGGCTCGGCAACCAAGGGCGGGGACAGGCCTGTCCATCTCGACCCGGCGCTCGGCGCGTTGCTGTGGAAGGCCATCAGGACCGGCGGCGTCAACAACTTCGCCCATGTGCATCCGTCAGCTGTCACGCCCGCGGCGCCCAGCTGATCCGAGGCACGCGAGTCAGTCCGGGGCGAGCTCACCACCGCGTCGAGGCGGAGTCACCGCAAGCTGGCGAGATCCTGCTCGGCGACTGCGGCGCCCGGGGCTGCCGGAATGCTCGTGGGCCGCAGCGGCTCCCCGGTGCCCGCCTCGGCCAGCAGCGCCGCGGCAATGCGCTGCCCCGCGCGGCCGTCCCAGAGGGCCGGCCGTCGCTGTGGCGGCGGGGCGGCCAGCACCTGCCGCGCCGCCGCGACGATCCTGCCGGGATCGCGTCCCACCAGCTGGTTCGTGCCCTCGCTGAGCGTCTCCGGGCGCTCGGTGTTGTCCCGCAGGGTGAGGCAGGGGACGCCGAGGACGGTGGTCTCCTCCTGCACGCCACCGGAGTCGGTGAGCACCAGCCGCGCCGACGCCTGCAGCGCGATGAAGTCGAGGTATCCCGCCGCCGGTATCACGCGAATGTGCCCGGGCACCCCGGCGCCGCGCAGCCGGTCCGCCGCCCGCGGATGGGCAGGCAGCACGAGCGGGCAGAGATCCGCCACCTCGCCGAGCCCGCGGAGCAGCGCGGCCAGCACGGCCGGATCGTCGACGTTCGCCGGCCGGTGCAGGGTGACCAGGCCGTACTCGCCGGGCCGCAGGCCGAGCCGCCGCAGCGTGTCACCGCCGCGCGCCCGGTCGATATTGGCGAGCAGCGTGTCCGCCATCACATTGCCCGCCAGGTATATCTGGTCATCCCGGCACCCTTCGGCCCGCAGGTTCGCCACCGCGCCGGCCGACGGGGCGAACAGGTAGTCGCTCACCCGGTCGGTGACCACGCGGTTTACTTCCTCGGGCATCGACCAGTCCCTGCTGCGCAGGCCGGCCTCGACATGCGCGAGCAGCGCGCCCGACTTCGCGGTCACCAGCGCGCAGGCCATGGTCGAGTTCACGTCCCCGACGACCACGACCGCGTCCGGCCGCAGCCGCCCGGCGAGCGGCTCGAAGGCGGTCATCACCCGGCCGGTCTGCTCCGCGTGGCTGCCCGAGCCGGCCCCGAGGAAGTAGTCGGGCCTGCGGATCCGCAGGTCGCTGAAAAAGACGTCGTTCATCGAGGGGTCGTAATGCTGGCCGGTGTGGACCAGGATGACCTCCGCGCCGCGCTCGGTAAGCGCGTCCATCACCGGCTTGACCTTCATGTAGTTAGGCCGCGCTCCCGCGACGCAGACGATCCGCCTGCGCCGCGGGCTGCTCACAGGGTCTCGACGTTCGCGCCGGACAGCACCCGGCGGCAGTCCAGCACGTAGGCCGCGTGGCTGACGATCTCGCCCCGGTCGAAGGCGTCATGATCGGTGAGCAGGATCACCGCGTCGGCGCGGGAGAGCTCGCCAGGCGTCGCGTCGACACGCATAACGGAGCCGACCGCGTCGGTCTCGACCACGTGCGGGTCGGCCGCGCGCAGGTCCGCTCCCATGCCGGTCAGCAGCTGCGCCACCCGGACGCCGGGCGACTCCCGCGCGTCGCCGGTGTTCTTCTTGTAGGCGAGCCCGAGCAGCAGGATGCGCGAGCCCTTGACTGGGCGCCCGCGGCTGTTCAGCGCCATCATCAGCCGGCGGACGACGTAGTCCGGCATGTGGTTGTTGATGTCGTTGGCCAGCTCGACGAAACGGAAGCTCTGGCCGAGCGCCCGCTCCACCCGCCAGGACAGGTAGGACGGGTCGATCGGCAGGCAGTGCCCGCCGACTCCCGGCCCGGGGGTGAACGGCATGTACCCGAACGGCTTGGTGGAGGCCGCGTCGATCGCCTCCCACACGTCGATGCCCAGGTCGTGCGCGAACATCGCGAGCTCGTTCACCAGGGCAATATTCACGTGCCGGAAGGTGTTCTCGATGATCTTGGCCAGCTCCGCCTCGCGCGGCGAGGAGACGGCGACGGTCCGGTCGACGATGCCGGCGTAGAACTCCCCGACCGCGGCGAGCGAGGCCGCGTCGATCCCGGAGATGATTTTCGGGGTGGTGACCAGCGTCCACGCGGCGTTCCCCGGGTCGATCCGCTCCGGGCTGTAGCCGAGGTGGAAGTCGGTGCCGGCCACCAGCCCGGACCCGTCCTCCAGCCAGGGCAGCACCTGCTCCTGCGTGGTGCCCGGATACGAGGTCGACTCCACGATCACGGTCGCGCCCGGCCGCAGGTACCTGGCGAGCGTCCGGGTCGCCGCCTCGATGTAGGCCAGGTCGGGCAGCCCGTCCCGCAACGGCGTCGGCACGGTGATCACCGCGACGTCGAAGCCAGCGCAGGACCGCGCTTCCGATGACGGGATGAACGCCCCGCTGTCCAGCGCCGCGGCCAGCTGGCTGGCGGGCACGTCCTCCACGTACGATTCCCCGGCCTCCAGCAGCTTGACCCGGCTCGAGCTGATGTCGTAGCCGATCACGCAGTAACCGACCTCAGCGGCGCGCATCGCCAGCGGCAGGCCCACGTACCCCAGGCCGGCCACTACGACCGTGCGCCTGCGCGCTTTCCCCAAGACGTCCCCCGATGCGCCGCCCGGGCCGTTCTCCGGGGCGCTGACCGCGCCGTCCCCCGACTGGCTCACCTGGAAACTCCCCCTTGGCGGCGACATCCCGCAAATATCAGGCTTCCCCCGCTACGGAAACCTTCCCCTCGCTACGGAAATTTTCTCCCGCTACGCAAATTAAAATATCACCTGTGGCGGCAGCGGAATCGTTGCGGATAATCGATGGCTTGCTGAGTCATGAGAGGTTATTAGCATTTTGCGGATTGAGCAATGAAATAGCTGCCGCCGGCAGCGCCGCGGCACCTGGCCGGCGCGGCCTGGCAAGATGGCCAGCATGCGGGCACGGGGCGGGTCAGGCGGCGTCAGCTCCTTCGTAGCCCTGGGGGACAGCTTCACCGAGGGACTCAGCGACCCCCGCCCGGACGGCAGCGGCCTGCGCGGCTGGGCCGACCGGTTCGCGGAGCAGCTGGCCGAGGTCAGGCCCGGCCTGGCGTACGCGAACCTGGCCGTCCGCGGCAAGCTGCTGCGCGAGGTCGCCGAGCAGCAGGTTCCCCGTGCTATCACCATGCGGGCGGATCTGGTCAGCGTGGCGGCCGGCGGCAATGACCTGCTGCAACCGCGCGCTGATCCCGACGCGCTCGCCCGCGCATTCGACGACGTCGTGGTGCGGCTGCGCGAGTCGGGCTGCGACGTGCTGATCTTCACCGGATTCGACACCGCCACGTTCCCCGTCCTGCGGCTGATCCGCAGCAAGGCGGCGGTGTTCAACATGCACCTGCACGCGATCGCCGCCCGCCGCGGCTGCCACCTGGCAGACCTGTGGTCGATGAGCGTGCTGGCGGACCCGCGCGAGTGGAGTCCGGACCGCCTGCACCTGACGTCCGACGGCCACCGCCGGGTGGCGCTGCTGGCCGGTGAGGTGATGGGCATGCCGGTCAGCGAGGACTGGCGCGAGCCGCTGCCCCCGGTGCCGGCTCCCGGCGCCCGGGCCGGCCGCGCGGCCGGCTGGCTCGCCGATCGCCAGCGGGACGCACGGTGGGCGAAGGACCACGCGGCGCCCTGGGTGAGCAGGCGCCTGCGGGGTGTCTCCTCCGGCGACGGCGCGACGGCGAAGCGGCCCGAGTTGCTGCCGCCCGGCGCGCCCGCCCTGACGCCCTGACCAGCGCGCAGTGGTGCCCTGACCGGTGCGCGGCGACGCCCCCGACCAGCGCGCAGTGACGCCCCGGCCAGCGCGCAATCCGGGGTCTGCCGCGGCTCTGCCGGTGCGCGCTGCTGATTCGGGATGCCTTTATCGGGTAGGATTATCCCGGACGGGGAAAACGAGGAGAAAACCGGGAAGCCACCCGGAATTTAAATGTCCTAATACATATTTTTATGCCTGAATTGTGCCAGCCTGAAATAAGCTGGCGGTCGACCGGATATGCCCTTTCCTGGGCGGCGGTCCGCGAAGTCACCGGGGGGTGAGATCGCTACATCATGGGTGCGCTACGGGGACTTAGCTCAGCATCCGGGACGGCTACGGCCGCCCGGTGGTCAGCGACCTCACCGGTCGGGCTGGTGGAGCTCGCCGTCGGGGAGGTGCTGCGGGAAGAGGCCGCGGTCGACGCCCTGCCGACGATTCTCGGCCTGCTCGCCACGCTCTTCGGCTGCCGCGCCGCGGTTGCCTTCCAGGAGGCCGCCCGCGGCCAGCTGATCGTGCTGGCGGCCCATCCGGCGCAGGCCGGCACCGATCAGGCGCTGCAGGCCGAGATCCGCGCTCAGTCGGCGCGGCACAGCGACGTGGCAGCGACCGGCGGATACTTCCTCGACACGCTGACATCAGCCGCGACCTCAGCCGCCGGGCCGGAGGGCCGGCCGCTGAGCCTCATGATGGCGTACTCGTCGCCGGATTCCGGACGATGCCTGTGCGCTGTCGCGCTCGTGGGGGACTCGGCGCGCTGGGACGCTGACTCCCAGGCGACGACGCGCGCTCTCGCCGCGATCGTGGCCGTCCAGATCCGGCATGCCGACGAAACGACTGAGCTGGCCGAACGCCAGGCGCGCGACTCGGCGCTGATCGAGGGATCGCCCGACGCTATCGTCGTCGCCGACGCCAGCAGGCGGCTCGTGCTCTTCAACGCGGCCGCGGAGGAGCTCACCGGCTGGCGGCGCGAGGAAGTACTCGGGAAGGACCTCGCGGAAGCGCTGATACCTCAGAGCGAGCGAGCAGCGGCCATCGACGGCATGGAGAAGTACCTGGCGTCGGGGGACATGGCGGGGTTTTCCGGCAGCATGCACCTGCCCATCCGGCGCGCCGACCGCACGGAACGCATGATCGAGGTGACTCCCGTCCCGATCAGGATCGATGGCCAGGTCCACTTCTGCGGCTTCCTGCGCGATACCAGCGAGCTGGAGCGGGCGCACGCGGCCCTGCTGGAGAGCGAGTCGCGGATGCGGCTGCTGTCTCAGCTCGCTCCGGTCGGCATCATGCAGACGGACCTGAGGGGTGTCAGCACTTTCGCCAACGACCGGTGGTGCGAGATGACCGGCCTGACGCAGGCGGAGGCTGTCGGCAGCGACTGGACGGCGGGCGTTCACCCCGGCGACATCGAGCGCCTGGCGCTGGAGTGGGGGCGAGCGGCGGCGAGCGGCGGCGAGCTGCGAACGGACTTGCGCCTGCTGCCCGTCGCGGGCCGCGAGGTCTGGGTGCACCTGGCGGTCGTCCTGATCAAGGCTGCCGACGGCAGCCGGCTCGGATTCCTGGCCGCGGTCACCAACGTCTCTGACCGCAAGCGCGCGGAGGCCGAGAGGGAACGCCTGCTCATCGCCGAGCGCGCGGCCCGGCGTGATCTCGCCGACCAGACCCAGCGGCTGAACGGCCTGATCAGCGCGGCCAATGCCGGGATAGTCTTCGACGACGAGCACGGCCGGATCACCCAGGTCAATCAGAGCTTCTGCGATCTGTTCGACCTCACCGGCGGACCAGGCCAGCTGGTCGGCGCCAGGACCGCCAGGATCGCGCTACGGATCAGCGGGGTATTCGCCGAGCCTGCCGGCTTCCTCCGCGAGGCGCGCAGGCGGATGGCCGCCCGGCTGCCGGTCGACGTGGAGGACATCGCCTGCGCCGACGGCCGCACCATGGAGTGGGACTACGCGCCGGTATTCGTCGACGGGGAATACCGGGGAAGCTTGTGGGGTGTCGGTGACGTGACAGATCGCCAGCTGCAGGTGGACCAGCGTGAGCGGCTGCTCGCGGCCGAGCTGGCCGCCCGCCAGGCGGCCGAGCGGGCTCAGATCAGGCTCGGCGAGCAGAACGCCCACCTGCAGGAAGCCGACGAGGCCAAGACGCAGTTCCTTGCCACCATGTCGCACGAGCTCCGCACCCCGCTGACCTCGATCGTCTCGTTCACCGAGCTGATCCTGGACGACGAGCAGCACGAGCTCACGCCGGACACGGTCAGCTCGCTGTCCATCATCCAGCGGAACGCCGAGCGGCTGCTCCGCCTGGTGGGTGACCTGCTGCTGCTCAACCGGCTGGAGGCCGGGGCGGTGCCGCTCGACATCGCGGATGTCTCGGTGCCGGACCTGGTCGGCGAGGCGATCCGGTCCGGGTCGGCTATCGCGGCGGCACGCGGGATCGCCCTGGAGGTCTCCGCCACCGCCGGGCCGCCGATCCAGGCCGACCGGCTCCGGCTCGATCAGGTACTCGACAACCTGATCTCCAACGCGATCAAGTTCTCCCGCGACAACGGCAAGATCCGGGTGGATGCCAGTCACGATGACCTGATGTGGCGGATCGACGTGACCGATGACGGGATCGGCATCCCCGCTGACGAGCTTGACCAGCTCTTCGGCCGGTTCGTCCGTGCCTCCAACGCGCGCACGGCCGGCCTGCCGGGGACCGGCCTCGGGCTGTCCGTCGTGAAGGCCATCACCGAGCTGCACGGGGGCCGGGTCGCGGTGCGGAGCATCGTGGGGCACGGGACCACGGTCAGCGTCTACCTGCCGATGAGCACATGAACCCGCAGGTGTTGTGCATCGAGGACGACCAGGACATCGCGCTGGCCGTGCGCATGGTGCTGAGCCGGGCGGGCTTCGACGTGGTGGGCGCCGCCGACGGCGGTGACGGCCTCCGGGTCTTCCATAACAAGCGGCCGGATCTTGTCCTGCTTGACCTCGGGCTGCCGACGCTCGACGGCTGGACGGTGCTCGAGCGCATCCGCGACATGAGCGACGTGCCGGTCATGCTGCTCACCGCGCACGGCCACGAGGTCGACAAGGTGCGCGGCCTGAGCCTCGGCGCGGACGACTACCTGACCAAGCCGTTCGGGAACGCCGAGCTTGTCGCCCGCGTCCAGGCGCTGCTGCGCCGGACCCGGGCGCCCAGGCCGGACGCCGACATCTATCACGACGGCCTCGTCGAGCTGAACTTCGGCACGCGCGACATCCGCATCGGCGGCGAGCAAGTGGCGCTGACGCCCAACGAGTTCCGGCTGCTGGCCGTCCTGGTCCGGCACGTCGGGCAGACCCTCTCCGCCGAGCAGCTGCTCGAGCAGGCCTGGAACGACCCGCTGCGGGTCGGGCCGGAACGAGTGAAGTTCGCGGTCATGCGGCTGCGCCGCAAGCTGACCCTGGGGGAGGGCCAGGCCACCCCGATCGAGGCGGTCAGGGGCTTCGGCTACCGCTACGTCGCGCCGCACGTCCGGCGCCAGCTGACCGACCGGCGGCAGCCGCTGGACCGGCGGCGCTCCCCCGACCGGCGGAAGGCGCCAGCGGCTCCGTACCAGCCAGCTGCTGACGGCGAGCCCGACCGGCGGGTTCCGCCCGCCGCATCCGGCGAACCAGGCACCGGCAGCGAGTCCGACAGCGACGCACGGGTTTGAGCACGCCACCCGGAGATGGCGCCGCCCGGAGTTCCCGGTCGGGCCGCTGGCTTCGGTCACGCCGGACACCGCCCGCGCCGGAGTCCGCGCGGCAGCCCGAGGCGGCGCGAACGGTCCGGACTGACCTGACCGGGCCGATCCGGGTCCTGGTGACCGGGGCAGGCGGCCCGGCCGGCGTCTCGGTGCTGAAGTCGCTGCTGGCCGATCCCTCGGTAACCCTCCTCGCGGCCGACACCGACCCGTGGGCCGCCGGGCTCTACCTGGTCGAGCCTGCCGCGCGCACGCTGATCCCGGCCGGGCCGGACGCCGGCTTCGCCGACGCGCTGATGCGGCGGTGCACGGCGATGGGCGTCGACGTGGTGATCCCGACCGTGGACGCCGAGCTCGGGCCGATCGCGGCGGCCCGTGACTGGTTCACCGAGGCCGGCGCCGAGCTGCTGATCGCGCCGGAGCGCGCGCTCGGCCTGACGCTCGACCGGCTGGTCCTCGCCCAGTGCTGCGCGGATGTGGTCCGGGTGCCAAGGACCGAGTCGCTGGGCGGCACCGATCCCACCTCGTGGGCCTTCCCGGTCATCGTCCGGCTGCGGTCGGGCAGCGGGTCGTGCGACGTATCCCTGGTCAGGTCCGAGGGCGAGCTGGCCGGCCTGGCCGGGGCGGAGGATTTCATCGTCCAGGAGTTCCTTCCCGGACCGGAGTACTCGATCGACGTGCTCGCCGACCGGCGCGGGCAGGTGATCGCCGCCGTGCCGCGGGTTCGCGAGAAGGTCGACCAGGGCGTCTGCATGGCCGGCCGCACCATCCACGATCGCGAGCTCGAGCAGCTCGGCGCGACGGTGGTCCGGCGCCTCGGCCTGACCTATATCGCCAGCGTGAGATGCCGGCGGGACGGGGCGGGCCGGCCGGCCCTGGTCGGCGTCAGCCCGCGCCCGCCGGCCGGGCTGCCGCTGACCGTCGCCAGCGGCGTTGACATGCCCCGGCTCGCCCTCGACTCGCTGCGCCGCCGGAAGATACCCGGGCAGGTCGACTTCCGCGAGGTCGCCATGGTCCGCTTCCTCGACGAGCGCTTCCTCGACTTCACCGAAGTCAGGCGGCTCGCCGCCTGAGCGCGCCCGGCGCACTCAGCGCGCCCGGCGCACTCAGCGCGCCCGGCGCACTCAGCGCGCCCGGCGCACCAGTTCCCGCGCCCGCCGCCCGCCGCCTGGCGCCTGGCGCCTGGCCGCTCAGCCTGCGCGGGCGGCTTTCGCCGCGGCGCGGGCCCGCTTGACGGTGTACATCCCCGCGTCCGCGTGTTTCAGCACGTCGCGGACCAGTTCGCCGGGTGCGGCGAGGTGAGTGCCGACGCTGGCCGGGATCCGGACGAGATCCCCGTGAATGAGATGCGGCTCGGCGAGCGCGCCGGTGATGCGCTCGGCCAGCGTGGCTAGTCCGCTGGCGGTGACGCGAGGCACCGCGATGGCGAACTCGTCGCCGCCGAGCCGCGCCACGCAGTCCTGGGGACGGACCTCGCTGCGGAGCCGGTGCGCGGTGGTGAGCAGCACCTCATCGCCTGCGTCATGCCCGTAGGTGTCGTTGACCTGCTTGAACCCGTCAAGGTCGAGATACAGCACGCCGACGTCGCCGACGGCCGCCCGGCCGCCGCGCCTGGTCAGCGCGGTGGTGATCCGGGCCGTGAGCAGGTCACGGTTCGCCAGGCCGGTGAGCGGGTCATGGGCGGCCTGCCGGGCCGCCACCTGCTCGGCCATCTTGCGGCGGGTGATGTTGACATGCGACATCACGGCGCCGGGCGCCGGCCCGGCTAGGGGCGTTATCCGCAGCAGGAACCAGCGGCTGGCGGCCGGTGACGGGCACGGGTATTCCAGCTCGCTCTGCACCGTCTCGCCGGCCAGCACGGCGCGCAGCCCGGCAGCGGCTGCGCGGGCATCTGCGCAGCCGGCGGCGCTGCTGCGGGCGCACAGATCCAGATAGTTCACCCCCACCCCAGTGGCGGCCGGGCGGCCGCCATTGTCCAGGGCGAACATCCGCCAGGCGTGATTGACCGCGACGATGGAAGCCGAGTTGTCCAGCACCGCCGTCGCGTCCGGCAGCGCGTCGAGCACGGCGCTGGCCAGCCCGTCGTTCACCATGGCGCCCCCGGCCCGGAAACAGCGGAAAGTAGCTGAGCGATTACTAATATGCTATCTGACGTCCGGGCCGGCCGGTCAGGCGTCGCGCTCGATCGGGCAGCTCATGCACCGGGGACCGCCGCGTCCCCGGCCGAGCTCGCTGCCGCGCACGGTGATGACGTCGATGCCGTTTTCCCGCAGGTACGTGTTCGTCGTCACGTTGCGCTCGTAGGCGATGACCACCCCCGGCTCCACCGCGAGCACGTTGCAGCCGTCGTCCCATTGCTCGCGCTGCGCCGAGTGGACGTCCTGGGTCGCGGTCAGCACCGTGATCCGGGACAGTCCCATGGCCGCGGCGATCGCGCTGTGCATGTCCTCGGGCGGGTGATCGGTGACCTTGAGCTCGAACGGGCCGCTGCCCGGCTGGACGGTGTAGGACGGCAGCATGCCCATCCCGGCGTACTTGATGAACACCCCGTAGTCCGCCATGGTCAGCACGGTATCCAGATGCATGAACGCCCGCGCCTTCGGCATGTCGATCGCGACGAGGCAGTCGGCGGCGCCGGCCGAGAACAGCCGGTGCGCGAGCATCTCGATCGCCTGCGGGGTGGTCCGCTCGCTCATCGCGACGAGCACCGCGCTGTTGCCGAGCACCAGCACGTCGCCGCCCTCGATGGAGGCGGGGGCGCTGTCCGCGCCGTGATACCAGAACTCGAAGCCGCCGGCCGCGAACATCGGGTGCCACCGGTACATCGCCTCGTCGCTGACGGTCTCCCGCATCCTGGCCTGCATGCGCATCGCGTTCACGGACACCCCGCCGTAAATCCAGCACGACGTGTCGCGCTGGTAGAGCAGGTTGGGCAGCGGGGCGAGGATGAAGCCGTCCGGGTCCAGGGAGTGGAACGCGATGGACTTCGGCGCCGGGATCATGTCCAGGATCTCGCGCTTGGTGATCCCGCCGATCAGGTACCTGGTGAGGCTCGCCGCGTCGAGCCCCTCCAGCGCGCCGCGCAGCGCATCCACGGCGAGCGGCCCCTGCCGGCGCGGGTCGAATACCCGGTCCAGCACGTACTGCCGGGCCGCCGGGATCCGCATCGTCTCGGCGAGCAGCTCCGCGTAGTAGTGCACCGTGATCCCGCGCTCCCGCAGCGCGGCGGCGAAGCTGTCGTGCTCGGACTGCGCCTCGGCGACCCACAGCATGTCGTCGAACAGCAGCTCCGCGGCATTGTCCGGCGTCAGCCGCTTGAGTTCCAGGTCCGGACGATGCAAGATGACCTGCCGCAGGCGGCCGACCTCTGAGCCGACATGGAACATGGCACTCCCCGTTAAGCGCTTATGTGCTTGCCGTCAGTTATTTCATGCCGGAGGCTATGCTGCGGCGGTGGCATTGGATCTCTCGCTGGACGCGGGCGAGCTGACCGCCCGGGTCGTCGACATCGAGTCGGTCAGCGGCGCGGAACGGACGCTCGCCGACGCGATCGAGGCCGCCCTGCGCGCCTTGCCGCACCTGACCGTGCACAGGGACGGCAACGCCTTGGTCGCGCGGACCGCGCTGGGCCGCGCCCGGCGGGTGATCCTGGCTGGCCATATCGACACCGTCCCGGTCGCCGGCAATCTCCCGTCCCATGCAGAACGGGGCCTGCTCTACGGCTGTGGTGCGTCGGACATGAAGTCCGGGGTGGCGGTCCAGCTCCGGCTCGCGGCGTCGGTGCCGGAGCCGTCCGTGGACGTGACCTACGTCTTCTACGACTGCGAGGAGGTCGAGTCGGCGCGCAATGGCCTGCTCCGGCTGGCCGGCCGCAGCCCGGAGCTGCTGGCCGGTGACTTCGCCGTGCTGATGGAGCCGACCGGAGGCGTCGTCGAGGGCGGCTGCCAGGGCACCCTGCGGGCCGAGATCAGCGCAGGCGGCAAGCGCGCGCACAGCGCCAGGTCCTGGCAGGGGAGCAACGCGATCCACGCGGCCGGCGCCATCATCGACGTGCTCAACCGATACGCGCCGCGGCAGCCGGAGGTCGACGGCCTGACCTACCACGAGGGGCTGAACGCGGTCGCGGTGCGCGGCGGGGTGGCCGGGAACGTGATTCCCGACGAGTGCGTGATCACGGTGAACTACCGGTTCGCCCCGGACCGGTCGCCGGTCCAGGCGCAGGCGCATGTCCGCGAGGTCTTCGCCGGCTGGGCTGTCCGGGTCACCGACATGGCTGGCGGTGCCAGGCCCGGCCTGGCGGATCCGGCCGCTGCCGCGTTCGTCGCCGCGGTCGGCGGCACGCCGCGGGCCAAGCTCGGCTGGACGGACGTGGCGAGATTCGACGCGCTGGGCATCCCCGCCGTCAACTACGGGCCGGGCGACCCCGAGCTGGCGCACACGGCCGGCGAGCACGTGGCACTCGGCGAGATCGCCGAGTGCGAGACCCGCATGCGCGCCTGGCTCTCATCCTGAGCCCGCCGTGCCGCGGGTTAGCCGCCCGGGGGCTAGCTCGGGGCTAGCTCGGCGGGCGGGCGGTGAGCGTCAGGGTGGCCGTGTGCCGGCTGCCGGACGGGTCCACCCAGACGACCGTGACCCGCGCGCCGGAGTTGTACTGCCCCATGATCGTGGTCAGCGAGCTCGGGGAGGACACGGCGCGGCCGTCGACGGAGACGATGACGTCGCCGCTGGAGATGCCCGCGGTGGCCGACGCCGTACCGCACAGCACCCCGTCGACCAGCGCGCCCGACGCCACCGGCGCGACTTTCGCGGGAATCCCCATGTTCAGCTCGTTGGCCAGGCAGCCCTGGGTGCCGCCGAGCGGGCTGCCGAATCCGTTGGCCTTCAGCTGCAGGCTCCGCTGCCGCTTCGGGCTGGTGGCGGTGGTCGCGGAGTTCTGGCCGGGGACCAGCACGCCAAGGAACCCGGCCACGCCGGTCTTGATGCCGGGGTAGCTCTGCCCCGAGATGATCTCCCTGGCGAGCGCTAGCGCCTTGTTGATCGGGATGGCGTAGCCGACATCGGCGCCGATGTCGCCGGTGGCGGCGGCGGTGTCCATGCCGATCACCTGGCCGCGGACGCTCACCAGCGAGCCGCCCGAGTCGCCGGGGACAATCTGCGCGCTGGTCTGCAGCATGCCGTGCAGCGTCTCGCTGCCCGTCTGGCTCCCCTCGTCGCTGGCCGTGATGGTCCGGTTGAGCCCGGTGATGGAGCCGGTGACGGCGCGCGCTCCGCCTTCCCCTTCAGCATTGCCGAGCGCGACAACCGTGGCATTGAGCCTGACCGTCGATGAGTTGCCGAGCGGCACTGTCGTCAGCCCGGACGCGCCGGTCAGCTTGATCACCGCGACATCGTCGGCCTGGTCGTAGCCGACGTAGGTGGCCGCGTAGCGGCGGCCCGAGTCGACGAGCGTGGCGGTCAGCCCGGTGGTGCCGTCGATGACGTGGTTGTTGGTAAGGACCAGGCCCGACGAGCTGATCACCATCCCGGTGGCCTCCGCCGTGCCGCCGGTGTACTTCAGGTGGCTCGTGATGTCGACCAGGCCAGGCTCGACCTTGTTGATGATGGCCTGCTCGCTCGCGTTGCTCAGGTCAGACCCCGAGCCAAGGCCGGTCTGTCCGCCGGATCCGCTCCCTGGGAGCTGCTGCCCGGCGGCCGGGGTAGCCGGGTTTCCCGGGTTGATGGCCAGCACCGCTCCGGCGCCGACGCCCGCGGCGAGCGCTGCGACCAGCACGTAGGTCAGCAGCGTCCGGCTGCGGCCCCGGTAGGGGCCGGACGGCCCCTGCTGGATGAAGTCGGCGGGCGGCGGCGTGCCGTAGCCGCCGTAGGCTCCGTACCCGCCGGGCTGGCCGTACCCGCCAGGCTGGCCGTACCCGCCGGGGGCGCCGTATCCGCCGGGCTGGCCGTAGCCGCCGTGCTGGCCAGGGGACCCGGCCGGGCCGTACCCGCCGGGCTGGCCGTACCCGCCGGGCTGGCCGTACCCGCCGGGCTGGCCGGACGCGGCTGCCTGCCCTTCTGCGGCTGGCAGCGGGAATGCCACGGGCGGCGCGGGCGGCGGGAATGCCATCGGCGGCGGGAATGCCATCGGCGGCGGCGGAGGCGGCTGCCCGTAGCCGCCCTCAGCCTCGCCCCGGCCTTGCTGGACGCCATCGTCGGCAGGCGGGGACCACGTGCCCGCCTCGTCCGGCGGCTGGTTCTCGCCGCCGGCCTGATCTTCCTGCATTCCCATCACCTCTGCCCGGTCCCAGCGTACTTTCCCATCCGGCGTCCAGCACCGCGCGGCCGGCGCGCATTGCCGGATGCCCCGCCTCGCGCATCCAGTAAGCACCAGTGGCCTGGACGTTGGCTGAATGCTCCCTGAGGATTTACTACCGCGGCCGGAGATGACCCGAGCAGGGCTACCTGACCTGGGCGAACGTCAGCCGTGGGCGAATATCCGCTCTGGGCGAACATCAGATCAGTGGTCGATGAATCAGCGCAGCTGGTCGATGAAGGTATAGACGACCATGAGGCCGACGAGGACGACAAAGACCCTAAGTGCCCATAGCGCGGCTGCGGCGCGGGCGCTGAGGGCGGCTCGTGGTAGCGGCCGGGAGGTTTCGGTCACCAACTGGTCGCGCTGGAGGTGCATGAACAGCTGGTCCTCGGAGCGCTCGGCTGGCTGCCGGTCCGGCTCCGGGATTCCGGGGCCCCGGTGTGCTTCCTTCATGCTGGGTGCTGTGTCGTCATGGGCCGATGAGACGGGTTGCCAGCAGGAAGGAGTCGATGCCGTAGGCGGCTCCGCAGAGCCCGACGAACGTGATGACAGTAATTCCGGCCGCGTTCGTCGAGCGCTTGTTCGCCCACGGGCCCATCAGCGCGCTGTCATTGGCGAGCAGGACCATGAAGACCAGGCTGACGGGGAGCAGCACGGTTGCCAGGACGTTGGCGTTGAGCGCGATCGACAGCAGTGGTGCGCCCGGGATGAGGATGACCACCGCAGCGAGCAGCGCGATCGCTATGTTCACGGCATAAAAGACGATGGCGCTGCGCGGCGAGTTGTTGAAGCTGTGCGATACCCCGGCGCATTCTCCGGCTGCGTAGGCCGTGCTGGCGGAGATCGTGAGGATGGCTACCGCCCCGGCCTCGATAAGCCCCAGCGCGAACACGCTGCCGGCGCCGCTCCCGGCGACGTGCTTGAGCGCCTCGGGGAACCCGGCGCTCGTGAACCCCTGGATGCCCGCTCCGTGGTGGGTCAGCAGCGCCGCCCCGGCGACGAGCGCCCCCACCCCGAATACCGCGGCCAGCACAGCGCCCGCCGCGGTGTCGTAGCGGCCGTGCTTGATGTCGCGGTGAGTCATGCCCTTGTCGGCGGACGCGCTCTGCTGGAAGAAGATCATCCACGGCGTTACCGTGGCGCCGACCGTAGAGGCCAGCAGCAGCAGCAGCGTGTTGAAGCTCCCGCCCGGAAAGGGCGTGAAGTCAAGGGAGCCTGCCACGGCTCCCAGATGGGGTTTGACCAGGATCGCCGCCAGCAGGAACAGGCCGTTGAACAGGGCCAGGCCGAGCACGATGCGCTCCCACCGCCAGTACCGGCCGCCGCTGAGGGTGAACACCACCAGCGCCAGTCCGAGCGCGACCGCCACTGCGGAGCCGAGATGGAAGTAGGCCAGCCCGACCCGGATGGACACGAACTCGGCCACCAGGGTGACCAGGTTGGTCAGGGTCAGGTCACCGGCGCCGAACCAGCCCCAGACCCGTCCGTAGCGCTGCAGGACCAGCTCGCCGAAGCCGCGGTGGGTGACCGCGCCGACGCGCATGCACATCTCCTGGCAGATGAAGGCCATCGCAAACAGCACCGGGATGAGCGGCACGAAGAACCCGAGCCCGTACTGCGCGCCGTCGGAGGCGTAGGCGATCATGCTCGGCCCGTCGTTCTCGCCGAGCATGGCAAGGATCCCGGGACCTGCCAGCAGCCATAGCAGCAGCCAGCGCCTGCTGTGGCCGCGGGCCTGATGAACGCGCGAGCGGTCCCGTGACCGCGCGGTGTCCTCCTGCGTCAGCGGCGGCTCGGGGGGAGTGACGTCTCCCGGGGGAAGGGGAGTGACGGTCACTGGCAGGCCTGCACCCTGATCGCGGCGGTCACGGCGGCATCGAGCAGGTGCACCCCTGATCGCGCCGCGACGGTGACGCCCCCGCCGGGCCGGGCATCCCTGACCTCGAGGATGTCGCCCAGGGCGATCCCCCGGGCCGTCAGGAAGCGCAGGATCGCGGGGTCGCGGTCCGAGACCCGCGCCACCCGGCCTCGCTGGCCCGGCTCGAGCGAGCCCAGGTTCTGGCTGGGTGTCTCGGTCAGCCGGCCGTCCCGGGTGGGGATGGGATCGCCGTGCGGATCGGTCCGGGGGTCACCCAGCCGGGCCGCGATCACCTCGCACAGCGCGGGTGAGAGGGCGTGCTCCAGCGCCTCGGCCTCGTCGTGGACCTGGTCCCAGGACAGCCGCAGGGTCTCGGCCAGGAAGGTCTCCAGGAGGCGGTGCCGGCGCACGACCCCCAGCGCGGCCCGCCGGCCGGCCTCGCTCAGCCGCACGCCGCGGTAGGGCACGTAGACGACGAGCCGCAGGTCGTCCAGCTTCTTCAGCATTCCCGAGGCCGACGACGCGGTCACGCCCAGCCAGTCGCCCAGGGCGCTGGTGGTCACCGGATCCCCCGCCTCGCCCTGCAGCCGGTAGATGGCCTTGAGGTAGTCCTCCACTGCCGGGGAGAACGAGCGCACCGTGGTCATCCTCCTATTTTGGCATACCTGATTCAGGCATGCCGAAACACCGCCACCGCTACGCCACGGGTACGCCACCGCTGCGCCACCGTGTTTCCGCTCGCGCTCCCGCCAAAAGCGATATATCTTGAGTCTGACGTGCTAGCAGACCGGCCCCAGGGAGTGACGATGTCGGCACCAGCGAGCAAGGACGCGCCTGGCATGAGCAGGCGAGACGAGATAGCGGTCTCCGGTGCCGCCATGTCGCAGGCCCCATGGGCAGCGGCTGGCGCGGCTGGCGCGGTCGTCACGGGCGGTGACCTGGTCCTGCACCTGATGACCGCGCACCTGGGCCTGGCCAGCTCGCTGTCGGCCGGCGCCGTGGCCTTCGTCGCCGTTGCGGCGGGCGGCGCGGTGCTCAGCGCACGCTCCGGGCGCGCCATGCGCTGGGCCCGGCAGAACCCCTGGCGCTTCGCGGTCGCGCCCGGCATCGCCTGCGCGATGATCGTGTTCGTGCTCTCCATCGTCAGCGGCGGCGGCATGATCGGCGGCGCCTTCACCGCGCTCTGGCACGGGGCAGTCGCCTACGGGCTGACCGGGGCGGCCGCCTCGATGGCGGGCGGCCGCAAGCGCACCACCTGACTAGACCAGGTCATGCTCGCCCAGCGGGCCGGCCCGCAGGCCGCGCCGGCCGCACTCGTCCAGCAGCAGGGGCAGGGCGCCGAGCGCCGCCCGCGCCGAGCCGGGCGGCGAGGTGCAGTCGGAGTCGTGCAGCAGCACCGTGCCCCCGCCGCGCAGGTCCCTGCACAAGGTCGCATAGACCGATTCCGCCGTGGATCCGCGCGTCCATTCCCGGCCCCAGCTGCTCCACAGCACCGGGGTCAGGCCAAGCTGGCGCGCGGCCAGCAGCGCGCCCCCGGTCAGCACCCCGTACGGCGGCCGGTACAGGCGGGGTTCCACCCCGGTCGCGGCGGCCACCGCGGCCACGGCCCGCGCGATGTCGTCGCGGGTGGCCCGCGGCCCGCGCAGCGTCAGGCAGCGGTGCTCCCAGCCGTGCACGCCCACCTCGTGGCCGGCTGCGGCGATCTCGGCAGCCAGCTGCGGCGCCCGCTCGACCATGGAGCCGAGCAGGAAGAACGTAGCCCGGACCGCCCGCCCGCCCAGCACCTCAAGGAAGCCGGGGGTGGAATCGGGGTCGGGGCCGTCGTCGAAGGTCAGCGCCACGTGACCGGCCGCGCCGCGGCCGGAGAGCCGCGGGAAGAACGCCCTCCTGACCGCGCCGATCGCGGTGATGCCCGGCCCGCCGTGCGCCACCGTCAGCGCAGCGGCGGCCAGCGCGCCGGGCCGGGCCGCTGATCCGTGCGGGCGGGCCGGGTCCGTCATGCCTCTCCGTTCATCGCTAGTCTTGCCCGGTCACCAGGGTGCGACGGGGCGGCCCGGGCATGACAAACGTGCGTTTAGAGCGCAAACCTCATGACGCGGCTGGCGCGTTCTGGGATCATTTCATGGCGCAGCGGAGCAGGGTCGATCACGGGGGTGCCGGTGTGGGAGTGAACGCAGCACGGATCGTCTTTCCCGAGGCGGACCGGGCGGAGATAGCGGCGGCCGTCAGCGGCATGCTGGCCACTG
>JBEKFH010000004.1:0-45552 GCA_050013415.1 Streptosporangiaceae bacterium
GGGTGGTAAGCAGCGTGAGCAGCAGCCGTGACCCCTCCTCGACCGAGATCGGCAGGATCCCTGCCCTGGCCAGCCCGGCAGACAGCTCCGGCTGCTCACCCGGCCCGGCACCCGGCCCGGCGTCCGGCCCGGCACCCGGCCCGGTGCCCGGCCAGCCTGGCCACTCCACGTGCAGCGCACGGCAGCCGGGGATGGCGTCGCAGAGCCGCTGTGCCTGCGCGGCGAGGGATCCGCTGGAGATCGCGAGCAGGCTTCCGCCCGCCATTCCGTAGCGCCCGACGACCGATCCGAAGGTGGTGATCAGCCGTAGCCGGCCAGTCGTGACGCGGCTTACCATGTCCCGCAGGCTGGCTGTTTCCGCGCGGACATGCGCCCGGAACTCGGTCTCCGTCAGCTCGCGGACCAGCCGGAGGCGGCCGGTGCCCGCCGCGTGCCCGATTGCCGTCACCGGCCCGAGCCGCCGCTCGATGCGCCGCAGCGCGGCGGCCATGGCGGCCCGGCTGGCCAGGTCAGCGATCTCGTAGCTGACGCGCGCTCCGGACGAGCGCAGCCGGTCGATGCCCTCGGTGTCCTCGCCCGGGCCCGGCCGGCCGATGATGGCGATCTGCGCCCCGCAGCAGGCGAGCACCTGCGCCAGGACCAGCCCGGCGCCCCTGGTGCCGCGGCTGACCAGGACGACGTCCGCCGGCCCGAGCGGGAACGCGTCACCCCCGGGCACCTCGGCGGGCACCATGACTGGTTCGCGCGGCTGGCCGGCGGCGTCGATCGACAGCTCGCGGAACTGTCCGGGCACCGTGGCGCAGTACCGGCGCGCGGCTCGCAGCCCGTCGGCGCTGTCCGGGACTCGCAGCAGCGTGATGCCCAGGGCCGGATGCTCGGCGTGCAAGCTCGCCCAGAACCCGGAGAAGCCGGGTCCGTTGCTGATCACGACGAGCTGGCCGGAGCTGATCGCGTCCGCCGCGGCGCTCAGCGCCGCCGCGCAGGCGTTCGGATCGTCGGGGCTGCCGACGATGGCCAGAGTGCCGCCGGCGCCAGGCTCGTCCGGGAAAAGCTCATCAACAAGCGTTCGGAACGGATGGTTCGCGGCCGCCCTGACCCGCCAGTGCTGGCCGTCGCCTGGGGCGAGCGGACGGCGGGGCGGCCGCATCTGCTCGACGTAGCAGCGAGTCCACGGCGCGATCCCGTCCGGCGGATCCCCGTCAGCCGTCAGGCTGTCGTGCCCGCCTGGCGCGGTGTCATGGCTTCGTGGCGCACGGCCGTGCCTGCCCGGCTGCTGAGGGTGCCCGCGCCCAGGGTCAGTTCTGCCCGGCTCAGCGCTGTGGCTTCCAGGCCGGGGACCCGCTGACGCTGTCGGGGTGCGCGGCCCCGGGACGGCCGGGGTGCGCGGCCCCGGAACGGCCGGGGTGCCCGCTGGCGTGGTCGGCTCCTGGCACGGGCTGGCGATGAAGATCTGCTCTCGCCAGATGTCGAACGGCCGGGCTGGCTCTCCCGCATACAGCGCCGGCGGATGACCGAGCGCGCCGGCCGCGAACAGGGCGGCGACGGCGAGCGGCGCGGCGTGGCCATCGCCGGGCCCGCCGCCCAGGCTGATCGCCGGGATCGGACAGCAGCGAGCCGCGGCTACTGCGAGCGCGTGCCCGGGACCGGTCTCGATCAGCAGGTCAGCGCTGGCAGAGCTGGCGCTGAGCGCCTCGTCCAGCAGATCCTGCGCGCCAAGCTGCGCGCGCAGGACATCCAGGATGTCGTCCGCCGACGTCACCGCGTGCCCGGTGGCAGCCGAGATCAGGTGCCGCCGCGGCGCCGTGAACGCGAACTCGGCCAGCAGCGCATGCAGCCGCTCCGAGCGGTCATACTGCGCGGCCGTCGAATCGGCGGGCGAGGCGAGGATCTCACCGCAGCGCCGGGCGAACTGCGACGCGTCCGCCTCCGGCAGGCAGTGCGCCCAGGCAAGCCCGGCGATCTCGCCAAGGCCGCGGCCGACCGCCATCGCCGGCCGTACTCCCAGCTGGCCCAGCCGGTCCAGCGCGGCCAGCTGCCCCTCGGCGTCGCGGGCGAGCAGATCGCCGGGGACTGCCCCGGCGGCACCGGCAGCCGGGTCCCGGGAGGCCAGGCCACCGGAGATCACGTCACCGGAAATCAGCAGCCCAACGCGGCTGGCCGCGCCGTCAGCCGCGAAGATTCCCGGCCGGGCGGCCGTCAGCTCATCGGTGAGATCGGGCAGCAGCGTGATGGCCTCGTCGGCCAGCCTGGCCAGCTGCTCCGGCCTGCTCGCGACGATGGCGACCCGGACCGGCCCCTGATCCGCGGCCTCGTCCGCCAGCTGGCAGGCGAGATCATGCAGCTCCGCGTCTGACAGCCAGGGCGCGATGTCGGCGATCCTGGCCAGCGGAGCGACCAGGCTGGCCCGGTCGGGTGCATGCAGCAGGTACGCGAGGGTTCGCGTCGCGGCGCGGGGGAGCGGCCACGCCATGTCCGCGCTCCGGAGCCGCCGCGCTGGGCCGTACGGGCCGCGGGCCAGCCCGGTGGCGGCCCGCCACGAACGCGGCCGCGGCAGCACGCCGAGCACGCGGTCATGGCGGTTCTGCCGGATCGGGTCGCTGGTCAGCACAACATGGACGTTGGTGCCGCCCGGGTCCATCGCGCTGACCGCAGCGATTCTCGGCCCGGCCGGCCAGGGCACCGGCTCGCCGGGAAGGCGCACTGCGGCGTCCCGGCCGGCCGCCAGCGGATGCGGCACGGCAACGCCGGTGGCCGGCGGCATAACCTCGCCGGTCATCGCGGCGACAGTCTTGATCAGCCCGGCGGCACCTGCGGCGGCCTTGGCGTGGCCGATGTTTGCCTTGATCGAGCCGAGTGCGGCAGGCCGGCGCGCTCCCTTGCGTAGCTCCGCCAGCGCGGTCAGCTCGGCGAGGTCGCCGTCCGCGGTACCGGTTCCGTGTCCTTCGATCATCTGGACATCAGCGGGATCGATGCCCGCCTGCCGGTAGGCCCGGCGCAGCGCGAGTAGCTGGCTGCCCGGATCGGGCGCGGCCAGGCCCGGACGCCCGGCCGAGGATATCCCCCAGCCTGCGATCTGGGCGAGGACGCGCTGGCCGGTCGCATAGGCGTCGGCGGCCCGCATCAGGACCACGACCCCGCAGCCTTCGCCGGGCAGGAACCCGGTCGGGCTCTCGTCATACACGCGCATTTCCCCGGCGGCGAGCAGGCCGGCCTTGGCGAGCCCGACGAGCTCGAACGGGTCAAGGCTGAGGTCCACGCCGCCGGCCAGCGCGACGTCGATCTCCCCGGCGGTCAGCGCGGTGCATGCCGAGGTCACCGCGAGCAGCGAAGATGACGCCGCGCTGTCGACCGCGTGACCGCCGCCCCTGAACCCGAAATGACCGCAGATCCGCGCAGCGATCGAGGCCGGGATGCTTCCCGCCAGGGTGCCGGCGGTCACCGCGGGAAACGGGGCAAGGTAGCGTGCCGCCGCGTCCATCAGTACCCGCGTCCCGGTGTCATCGGGGATGCCCGCCGCCGCCATCGAGTCGGCGAGCACGCGCCGGACGTAGGGCCAGCGCAGCCGCATCGCCGCGGCCCGGGAGACGTCCCCGGTCAGGGTGTTGCCGATCACCACGCCGACTCGGTTGCGGGCCAGGCCCTTGCCGCCGGGAAACCCGGCCGACGCCAGGGCGCGCGACACCGTCTCCAGGGCGAGCCAGTGAGCGGGATCCGCGCTCGCGAAGGCTGCCGGCGACACCTGGAATGCGGCATGGTCGAAGTGCCACCCCTCGACCAGCGCGGCCCGCGTGCTGTAGGTCGTGTCGGGCGTCGCCGGGTCCTCGCTGTAGTAGTCGGTCAGTTCCAGCCTGCACGGCGGCAGCCGCCGGAACGCGCGACGCCCGGTCAGGGCAAGGTCAAGCAACGCGGGCGGATCGTCCGCGTCCGGGAAGCGGCACGCCACGCCGACGATGGCGATGGCATGGCCGTCCGGCGAGTCGCCGGGCGCGTCATACACGGCGCGATCCGGCCGCCGGGTCATCGCGCCGCGTCGCGAAACTTAATCCGCGAGTCGCGAGATTCAATCCGCGGCCATTCTTCCAGAGCCGGGAATATCGCCTGGAAGCGCGCCAGAACGCCACCCGATAACGAACAGTCATCATTCCCCCGAAAACCACAAAATGTCCCCGTTGCCGCCCAGCAGCGAGCACGCAACCTGGCCGGGACCAGCACAAACACCAGAATGCACGGTAGCGTAATGCCCGGCGGCCGCATGTTCTGCGGAAGGGACGGCGGAGACGACATTATTTGGCGGCGGCGACCGCGGTCAAGACGTAATCCCGGGACGCGTTAATTGGGCATGATGTCCACTCTGATAACCGACGTCATGCACCCGCCGCCGCCGGCTTCTGCGCCAGCCATCATGCCCCCGCCGAGGTCGTCGTGTCGAACGTGTGTTTGAATGATTGCCATGCCGCCTATGACGAGCGCATTTCAGGGTTCGCTGCTCGACCTCTCTGCAGAGGTCGTCCCTGGCCCGCTGGGATCGACGCGCCGGACAGAGCTGTCCGGCGGTGCCTGGATCGATGTCCGTCAGGGCTGGGTCGCCGGCGCTGACGCGCTGTTCGGGCGGCTGGCCGAGTCCGTCGCGTGGCGTGCCGAGCGACGGCGGATGTACGAGCGGGTGGTTGACGTCCCCCGGCTGGTCTGCTTTTACGGGGAGGGCGAGGCGCTTCCCGACCCGGCGCTCGGGGATCTCCGCGAGGCGCTGAGCGAGCACTACGGGGCGGAGCTCGGCGAGCCATTCCGGACCGCCGGCCTGTGCCTGTACCGGGATGGCCGGGACAGCGTCGCGTGGCACGGCGACACCATCGGCCGCGGCGGGCACTCGGACACCATGGTCGCGATCGTCTCGCTGGGCGCGCCCCGGGCGCTGCTGCTCCGCCCGCGTGGCGGCGGCCCGGCGCTGCGCCACGATCTCGGCCACGGGGACCTGCTGGTGATGGGCGGTAGCTGCCAGCGCACCTGGCAGCATGCCGTGCCCAAGACCGCGCGGCCGGCCCACCCCCGGATCAGCGTTCAGTTCCGCCCGCGCGGAGTCCGCTAATCAGGCCGGCGTGCATGAGCGGTTAGCTTTTGTCCGGCAGGAACCGGACCAAAGCTAACCACTAACTTGGCGGGGGCCGCGTGCGCTATCCTGGGAGCATGCCTCGCAAGTGGCTGCTCCTTATCTAGCCGCGCCGACTGACTGGTCGTTGGCGCGGCTGCCCCTCGTGCACCGAGGGGCATTTTGCTTGAAGGCCACCCTGCCTGGCGGAGGCCACCGCGCCCGGGGAGCAGGCCTGCCGGCAACCTGGCGGCCCGTGCCCTGGCCGGCGGTACGCCCCGGGCTCAACCGCACCGAATCACATCGCGAGGTATCAATGACAGCCGCCGACATCGCGGAGCGGACGCGACATTACGATCCGCGCGCGATCCAGCAAAAATGGCAGGCCCGCTGGGAAGCGATGGACCTGTTCCGCGCCAGCGACGACCCGGCGGACGACCGGCCGCGCACCTACGTGCTCGACATGTTCCCTTATCCGTCCGGCGACCTGCACATGGGTCACGCCGAGGCGTACGCGGTGGCCGACGCGATGGCGCGCTATTACTTCCAGCGGGGGCACAACGTGCTGCACCCGATCGGCTGGGACGCGTTCGGCCTGCCCGCGGAGAACGCCGCGATCAGGGAAAACTCGCATCCGGCGGACTGGACGTACGCCAACATCAAGACCCAGGCCGCGTCGTTCCGCCGGTACGCGCTGTCCTTCGACTGGTCCCGCCGGCTGCAAACCTGCGACCCAAGCTATTACCGCTGGACCCAGTGGCTGTTCCTGCGGCTGCATGAGCGCGGCCTGGCCTACCGCAAGGGCGGCTACGTCAACTGGTGCCCCGTTGACCAGACCGTGCTGGCCAACGAGCAGGTGATCGGCGGCAGGTGCGAGCGGTGCGGCTGCGAGGTGATCCGCCGGGTGCTGACCCAGTGGTACTTCAAGATCACCGATTACGCCGACCGGCTGCTGGCCGACATGGCGCCGCTGGAGGGCCGCTGGCCCGATCCGGTCCTGCTGATGCAGCGCAACTGGATCGGGCGGAGCGAGGGCGCCGAAGTCAGGTTCGCGATCGAGGACCGGGATGAGCCGGTCACCGTGTTCACCACGCGGCCGGACACGCTGTACGGCGCCACGTTCTTCGTGGTGGCGGCTGATTCCCCGCTGGCCGCCGAGCTGTGCGCGCCGGACCGGCGCGCCGCGCTGGACAGCTACGTCGCCGACGTGCGCAAGCTGACCGACATCGAGCGCCAGGCCACCGACCGGGAGAAGACCGGCGTCTTCCTGGGCCGTTACGCGATCAACCCGGTGAACGGCGAGCGCATCGGCGTCTGGGCGGCCGACTACGTGCTGCCCGACTACGGCACCGGGGCGATCATGGGAGTGCCCGCGCACGATCAGCGGGACCTGGACTTCGCGCGGAAGTTCGGCCTGCCGGTCCGGATCGTGGTGGACACCGGCCTGCCGGATCCCGCCGAGACCGGGCTAGCCACGCCCGGCGAGGGGACGCTGGTCAACTCCGGGCCGATCGACGGCCTGGCCAAGTCCGAGGCGATTGCCAGGATCACCGCGATCCTGGCGGAGCGCGGGCTGGGCCGCGCCGCCGTCAGTTACCGGCTGCGCGACTGGCTGGTCTCGCGGCAGCGGTTCTGGGGCGCGCCGATTCCCATCGTGTACTGCGACGGCTGCGGCGAGGTGCCGGTTCCCGACGAGGACCTGCCGGTCGTGCTGCCCGACCTGCGCGGCGAGGATCTGGCGCCGAAGGGGGTCTCGCCGCTGGCCGCGGCGGCCGACTGGGTGAACGTCGACTGCCCCCGCTGCGGCGGCCCAGCCAGGCGGGACACCGACACCATGGACACGTTCGTCGACTCCTCCTGGTACTTCCTGCGGTACTGCTCGCCGCATGACGAGGACGGCCCGTTCGACGTCGACGCGGTCCGCCGGTGGGCGCCGGTCGACCTGTACGTGGGCGGCATCGAGCACGCGATCCTGCACCTGCTGTACAGCCGGTTCTTCGTCAAGGTGCTGCACGACATGGGGATGGTGGATTTCACCGAGCCGTTCACCCGGCTGATGAACCAGGGCCAGGTCATCAACCAGGGCAGGTCGATGTCCAAGTCGCTGGGCAACGGCGTCGACCTGGGCGAGCAGCTGGCGGCGCACGGCGTGGACGCGATCAGGCTGACCATGGTCTTCGCGAGCCCGCCGGAGGACGATATCGACTGGGCCGACATGAACCCCGAGGCCTCCGTTAAATTTCTGGGCCGGGTTACGCGGCTGGCCGCAGAAGCTGGTGCGACGGCGGCAGGGCAGGCCGCCGAGGCGGGCGATCGCGAACTCAGGAGGGTCACGCACCGCACCATCGACGAAGTCACCAGGCTGGTCGGGGCCACCCGGCTGAACGTGGCGGTGGCACGGCTGATGGAGCTGTCCAGCGCCACCCGCCGGACCATCGACTCGGGGCCGGGCGCGGCCGACCCCGCGGTGCGGGAGGCGGTGGAGACGCTGACCGTGCTGCTGTCGCTGTTCGCCCCGTATACGGCGGAGGAGTGCTGGGAGCTGCTGGGGCACGAGCCGTCGGTGGCGACGGCGGGCTGGCCGGCCGCGGATCCGGCGCTGCTGGTCCAGGACCTGGTCACCTGCATCGTGCAGGTGGACGGCAAGGTGCGCGACCGGCTGCAGGTGCCGCCGGGGATCGGCGAGGACGAGCTGCGCGCGCTGGCGCTGGCCGCGCCGGGGGTGAGCCGCTCGCTGGCCGGCCGCGGCGTCCGCGCCGTGATCGTGCGGCCGCCCGGCCTGGTGAACATCGTGCCGGCATGACGATCGCCGGGGAGCGGCCGCGGGTGGCCGTCTTCACCCTCGGCGGCACGATCTCCATGGCGGGCGGATCCGCCGGCAGCGGCGTGGTTCCCGTGCTGACCGGCGCCGAGCTGCTGGACTCCGTGCCCGGCCTGGCCGGCGCGGGCGCGGCAGCCGAGGTGCATGAATTCCGGCGGCTGCCGGGCTTCGCGCTCGGCGTCGCTGACGTGCTGGAGCTCGCGGCTGCCATCGAGACGCAGCTTGCGGCCGGCTGCCGCGGCGCCGTGGTCATCCAGGGCACGGACACGATCGAGGAGACATCCTTCCTGCTCGACCTAGCGCATGCCGGCGACGCGCCGCTCGTGGTGACCGGCGCGATGCGCCACCCCGGCCTGGCCGGGGCCGACGGACCGGCGAACATCCTGGCCGCGATCCAGGCGGCGGCGAGTCCGCTGCTCGCCGGGCTCGGCTGCGTGGTGGTGTTCGCCGACGAGATCCACGCCGCCCGTTTTGTGCGCAAGGCGCACACCACCAGCATCACTGCCTTTGCCTCGCCGTCGACCGGGCCGCTCGGGCACGTGATCGAGGGCAAGGTGCGGCTGCTGACACGGCCGGCCCGCCGCCCGGTTCTGCCGCTGGCGGCGCTGCGGCGGGCTGATCAGATCCGGGTCGGGCTTGCCACCATGTCATTGGGCGATGACGGCGAGTTTCTGCGCGCGGGGGCGGGGCGGCTGGACGGGCTGGTGGTGGCCGGCTTCGGCGGCGGGCACGTGCCCCCGGCCGTGGTGCCGCTGCTGGCCGAGCTGGCCCGGCGGATGCCCGTGGTGCTGGCATCGCGCACGGGGGCGGGCCCGGTGCTCGCCAGCACCTACGGCGGCGCCGGCTCGGAGCGCGACCTGCTGGCCCGCGGCCTGGTCGGCGCCGGGTTTCTCGACCCGCTCAAGGCACGGCTGCTCCTGCAGGTCCTGCTCGCGTCCGGCGCGGACGCCGCGGTGGTGGAGTCCGCGTTCGCCGCGTTCGGCATGGCTGAGGGCAGCTGACGGCAGTTGATGGCAGCTGACGACCGCTGACGCCGCGGGCCAGGCTGCGAAGCTGGTCAGCGCGGCTCAGCGAGCCATCTGTCAGACGCGGCGGAGCACGGTGACCACGCGGCCGAGAATGGCCGCGTCATCACCGGGAATCGGCGCGTACACGGGGTTGTGCGGCATCAGCCAGACGTGGCCGTCGGAGCGCTTGAACGTCTTGACCGTCGCCTCTCCGTCGATCATCGCCGCCACGATGTCCCCGTTCTCCGCGACGGGCTGCTGCCGGACGACCACCCAGTCGCCGTCCTTGATCGCCGCGTTGATCATGGAGTCGCCGACCACCCTGAGCAGGAAGAGCGTTCCCTCGCCGACGATCTGCCGGGGCAGCGGGAAGATGTCCTCGACCGACTCCTCGGCGAGAATCGGGCCACCGGCTGCGATCCGGCCGACGAGAGGCACATAGGCCGCCTCCTGCGAGGCGATGTTCATCGACGTCTCGTCCTCGGCTCCCGGCTCGGGCCGGACCGCCGGATGGCCAGGCAGCCGGACCTCCACCGTGCGGGGCCGGCCGGCGTCGCGGCGCAGGTATCCCTTGCTCTGCAGCGTGGACAGCTGGTACGAGACGCTGGACGTGCTAGTCAGCCCGACCGCCTCGCCTATTTCCCGCATGGAAGGCGGGTAGCCGCGGCGCTGCACGGACTCGCGGATCACCTGGAGCACCTTGCGCTGGCGCCAGGTGAGCACGTGACCCGGATCGGGCCGGTCTGGCAATTCGGCCGTGATCACGGGGACGCTGCCCTTCGGCTTCCTGCCGGGCCTGCCCTTGGGCCTGACGCCGGGGTCCACGTCGCCGGCGGCGGCCGATGCCTGCCGCGCAGTCCCGTCCTCGTTGCTGCTGCTCATCATCGGGCCTCCGGATCGGAGATTGCGGTCATGGCCGACGCTAGCGCCTGCGGCCATCGATCTCAAACATCTGTTCGACGAATCCTCAAAGTGTCGGACCGCCGCGATAAGACTGTACCGTATCTTCGTTCGATCGAACGAAGATACTATAGAACAGAGATACGATCGAACTGCCGTTCGCTTCAAGGAAGGCTGGCGATGAGCGTGCTGAGCATCGTGGAGAACGATGATCTGGGTCTCGGTCCCGCCGAGATTGCCGTGACGCCGCCCAGGGCGGCTGCGGATTCGTCGCCGGCGCGCCCGGCAGTCGCTAGCGGTCGGCTGGCCAGCGACGGTCACTCTCCGGCGCCCACCGGGCAGTCGCCCGGGGAGAGGAGCCCGCGTGTCCGCCAGGCTCCCGTGCGCCAGGGTGCCCGGCAGCAGGTTCGCCTGCACGAGGAGCGCGGGCGCGCCGGGGGAGTGCGACTGACCAGGCGCGGCCGGACGGTGCTGGCCTGCTTCGTCGTCACGGTGCTCACGGCGGCGGTCATGCTGCTCTGGCTGACCGTGCCGGGCGGAGCGCGGGCTGCCAGTCATGCTCAGCGACCCGTGTCTGCCTATCAGGGCCTGACCCGGGTAATGGTCCGGCCGGGCCAGACGCTCTGGTCCATTGCCAGCAGGGCGGAGCCCGCGGCCGATCCGCGCATCGTCATCCAGCAGATCATCGAGGTCAACGCCCTGAGCGGTACGGTGATCCAGCCGGGCGAGACCTTGTGGGTGCCCAGGGCCTAACCGGCGCGTCCCGCGACACGCCGGCGGTCGCGCCGATGACGCGACACGCCGGCGGTGGCTCGGACGGGCCGCCGCTACCAGCGATTTCAACGGGACGCTCCGGTGAGCTTGCGTCCTGCGCCGGGCTGGACCACAATATCTAGTAGTTACAACGCTGTAGTTTTTCTATAGGTTGTGTTCACAAGCCAAGGCTCCGTCACGGCGGGGGAGGTGTGATCGCGTGAACTGCCCGTACTGCAAGCGCCAGGACAGCCGGGTCATCGACAGCCGGACGGCCGACGATGGCGCCGCGATCCGCCGCCGCCGGTCATGCCCGGAATGCGGCCGCAGGTTCACCACCCAGGAGACCGTGATCCTGATGGTGGGCAAACGCAGCGGGGTGACCGAGCCCTTCACCCGCGACAAGATCACCAGCGGCGTGCGGAGAGCGTGCCAGGGCAGGCCGGTGAGCGAGGACCAGCTCGCGATCCTGGCCCAGCGGGCGGAAGACACGATCAGGGCCCGCGGCTGCGCCGAGGTGCCTTCCCATGAGGTCGGCCTCGCGATTCTCGGGCCGCTCCGCGAGCTTGACGAGGTGGCGTACCTGCGATTCGCCTCGGTCTACCGGGGATTCGAGTCGCTGGCCGACTTCGAGAATGAGATAGCCACGCTGCGATCCGGGCACGAGGACGGCTGGCGGGACAGCGTGCCAGCCGGCCCGGACGGGGCCGATTCTGCCGGGCCGGTGAGCGTGCCGGCCGGACCAGGTCAGCGCACATCTGCCCGGTAAGACCGGGCGCCGCACGAGTTCAGAGGCGAGAGGGCCGGGCAGGCCCGCAAGGGATCCACCCGGATCCGTGAAGGGGGAGGACATGACCGAGACGACGAGCGGGTCAGCGCGCCACGGCGGCAAGGGCGCCCGCAAGGGCCTCACGATGCGCCGCATTCACACCCGCGCGGGCGTCCATCCCTATGACGAGATCACCTGGGAGCGCCGCGACGTCATCATGACCAACTGGCGGGACGGGTCGGTCAATTTCGAGCAGCGCGGCGTGGAGTTTCCCGACTTCTGGTCGGTCAACGCGACCAACATCGTGACCACGAAGTACTTCCGCGGCGCGGTGGGCGGGCCGGAACGCGAGCACAGCCTCAAGCAGCTCGTGAACCGGGTGGTCGGCGTCTACCTCGCGGCCGGACGCGAGAACGGCTACTTCGCCTCGGGCAAGGACGCGGAGATCTTCGAGCACGAGCTCATGTATGCCCTCATCCACCAGGTCTTCAGCTTCAACTCCCCGGTCTGGTTCAACGTCGGCACCTCCTCGCCGCAGCAGGTCTCCGCGTGCCAGCCGTACGACGCGCTGGTCAGCACGGCGGACGGCCTGATCCCGATCGGCAAGCTCGTCGACGACGACGCGGTCGGGACGAAGGTCCATGACGCGCACGGCACCACCCGGATCGTCGCGACCAAGGCCAACGGGGTCAAGGAGGTGCTGCGGCTGCACACCAGGGCGGGCGACGCGCTGGACGTCACGCCGGATCATCTCGTCTGGCGGGCTCAGGATCTGGCGGTCGGCGAGTTCACCGTCGCGGGCTTCCTCCGCCCCGGTGACCTGCTGCTGCAGGTGGATCCCGGCGTCGGCGGTTCCGATCGCCGCCTGGTCGAGATCAGCAAGGTCGAGCGGCTCGGCGAGATGGCCGTCTACGACATCCAGACCGAGAGCGGTGAGTACCTGGCCGGGAACCTGCGGGTGCACAACTGCTTCATCCTGGCCGTGGACGACACCATGGACTCGATCCTCGAGTGGTACCGGGAAGAGGGCCTGATCTTCAAGGGCGGGTCCGGCGCCGGCGTCAACTTGTCCAGGATCCGCTCCAGCCAGGAACTGCTCTCGTCCGGCGGGACCGCCAGCGGGCCGGTCTCGTTCATGCGCGGCGCCGACGCCTCGGCGGGGACGATCAAGTCCGGCGGGGCCACCCGGCGCGCGGCGAAGATGGTCGTTCTCGACGTGGACCATCCCGATGTCGAGGACTTCATCCAGACCAAGGCGCGCGAGGAGGAGAAGATCCGCGTCCTGCGCGACGCCGGGTTCGACATGGACCTCGGCGGCAAGGACATCATGAGCGTCCAGTACCAGAACGCCAACAACTCGGTGCGGGTCAACGACGAGTTCATGCGCGCCGTGCAGGATGGCAAGTCCTTCGACCTGGCCGCCCGCCGGACCGGCGAGACCGTGGCGACGGTCGATGCCAAGACGCTGTTCCGCACCATGGCCAAGGCGGCCTGGGAATGCGCGGACCCGGGCATTCAATACGACGGGACAATTAACGACTGGCATACCTGCCCGGAATCCGGCCGAATTACCGCAAGTAATCCCTGCTTCCCCGCGGACCAGCGCGTCGTCACCGACCAGGGGCTGATCCGGATCGGCGATCTAGTGGCGCGCGCGGCGGCCGGCGAGGGCTTCGCCGTCTACACCAATGACGTAACGGCCGAGACGGACCCTCAGGACCGCGTCACGGCCACCACGCCCACCCGGTACATGGTCACCGGCACCAATGAGATCGTCGAGCTGCGGTTCTCCGACGGCTCGCGGCTGCGCTGCACTCCCGGTCACCGGATCTGGACCGCTGACCGGGGCTGGGTGCATGCCGAGGACCTGACTGCCAACGACCGGGTGGTGCGCTCGCTGCAGTACGCCCCGCGTGCCGCCGCCGACCCGCGAATCCCGGCGAGCGCCCTGGCCGCCGCCGCGTCGGCGCGGTCGCGCAAGGCGCTTGACCTGCCAGTGAAATGGGACGAGGAGCTCGGGCACTACCTGGGCTGGCTCGTCGGTGACGGCTGCGTGACCGACCAGAACGCAGTCACGGTCTACGGCACCGACGACGACATGACCGAGGTCCTGCCGCGGCACCAGGAGCTCATGGCGCGGATCACCGGGTTCGACGCCAAGCCGAGCGTGCAGGCGAATGGCACCCGGCAGCTGCGGGTGACCAGGGACGCCTTCATCGCCTTCGTCCGGGCGCTCGGCGTGTCGTCCGGGCGCGCGCCCGCCAAGCACGTGCCCGACGCGATCTTCGAGGCACCGGAAGACGTGCTGACCGGCTTCCTGCAGGGCCTGTTCGACGCCGACGGCTGCATCGTCAGCCAGCAGAACGGAACCTGCTATGTCGGCCTCGGCAGCCGATCCGAGGAGCTGCTGCTCGGTGCCCAGGAGCTGCTGGCCTCACTCGGGATCGCCAGCCGGATCTACCAGGCCGGCACCAAGAAAGACAGCTTCAGCCACACCCGCAAGGACGGACCGAACGCCAGCTACGGCTCAAACGGCCCGAGCTTCGACCTGCGGATCACCGGCCGGTCGCTGCGCGAATTCGGGGCCAGGATCGGCTTCAGCGTGCCTGCCAAGGAGCGGAAGCTGCTCGCCGTCATCGCGTCGACCACCTGGTATGACACGGACGAGACCGTCCGCGTTGTCTCCCGCGAGTCACGCGGCTTCGAGACCACCTACAACCTCACCGAGCCGCGCAACCATTCCTACGTTGTCGGCGGCATCGTGGTGGCTAATTGTAGCGAATACGTCCACCTAGACAACTCCTCGTGCAACCTGGCCAGCATCAACCTGCTGAAATTCCTGCGCGGCGACGACACTTTCGATGTCGAGCGGTTCCAGCAGATCACCGAGCTCGTCATCACCGCGATGGATATCTCCATCTGCTTCGCCGATTTCCCGACGGAGAAGATAACGGCCATTACCCGGGCCTACCGGCAACTCGGCATCGGCTACGCCAACCTCGGCGCGCTGCTCATGGCGACCGGGCACGCCTACGACTCCGACGACGGCAGGGCCATCGCCGGCGCCATCACCTCGCTGATGACCGGTACTGCCTACCGGCGTTCCGCCGAGCTGGCCAAGGTCGTGGGCCCGTACGACGGCTACGCGCGCAACGCGACCGCGCACAAGCGGGTGATGTCCATGCACGCCGATGCCAGTGCCAAGATCCGGCCGCTGGGCGGCATGGACGACGCGATCCTCGCCGCGGCCAACCACGCCTGGCAGGACTGCCTCGCGCTAGGCGAGACAAACGGCTACAGAAACGCCCAAGCCAGCTTGCTTGCGCCAACCGGATGCCTGACCGGCGACGCGCTGATCACGACAGACCGCGGGCTTACCCGTCTCGCCGAGCTTGGCGATGCCTACGGTGACCGCTGGCAGGACCTGGACCTCACCGTGTCGACCGACGAGGGCCCGCGCCAGGCGACAAAGTTCTTCGTCAACGGCGAGGAGCCCACCCGCCGGATCCGCACCGAGGGCGGGTATCAGATCCAGGGGACGCTGGCCCACCGGGTCAAGGTCATCGATGAGCTGACCGGTGCATGGGAGTGGAAGCGTCTTGCCGATGTCGCTCCGGGCGACCTGCTGCCGCTGCAGCTGGGCACGCTGATCGGCGAAATCCGCCGGGTGCCGTTGCCAGTGCTCGATCAGGCCTACTACACGGCAGACCGCCAGGTGCACGTGCCCGACGCGGTCACCGCCGAGCTGGCCGAGCTCGTCGGGTACTTCATGGGTGACGGCAGCCTGCATGCCAAGGGCATCCGGCTCTGCGTGGCGAACACGGACATGGACGTCGCCGACCGGCTCAGCGTGCTGGCGAAGGAGCTATTCGGCGTGTCGCCCGTGATCACGCCGCAGGAGGGCTACCAGGAGGTGACGCTGCAGTCGGTGCGCCTCGCGCGCTGGTGGCAGGCCGCCGGCTTCGCGAAGGATCTGCCCGAGGACGGCCACACCGGCAAGGGCTGGGTGCCAAGGATCCCCTCCGCGATCCTCGAGACGAACGATCCCGTCGTCTACAGCGCGTTCCTGCGCGGCCTGTTCGAGGCAGACGGAACGGTCTCAGACGGCGTTCCCAGCCTGTCGACGGCCGATCAGTCATTCGCCGGGGAAGTCCGCACCACCCTGCTCTCCCTCGGCCTTGCCACGACCACGCGGGAGACAATGAGCGGCTGGGGGGGGCCGATATACCAGGTCAGGCTCCGCAACGTCGATCACGCGCTGAACTTTGATGAAATCGTCGGATTCATCAGCGAGCGCAAGTCAAAGCTGATGGTCTTCCTGGAGCCGACCGTGTCGGCAAAGAAGGATTATGTCTTCCTGCCCAAGGGTGACTGGAGCGAGCTGGTGCCCGCAGGCCATTCTGCGCGCAGTGCCGTTCTTCAGTCCGTCTATAAGACGGGTGGCGTCCCGCGCATGCTGGCCCGTCGCTTGTTCGAGGAGAAGCTCGACGACCGGCTGGCAAAGGCCCTGGGATTCTTGTTCGAGCGGGTCGTGAGCAATGACGACGGCGGGGTTCAGCCGACCTACGATCTGTCCGTCCCTGACAACGTGACGTACGTCGCGAACGGAATGGTGAGCCATAACACCATAGGCCTCATGATGGACTGCGACACGACGGGCGTCGAACCGGACCTGGCACTGGTCAAGTTCAAGAAGCTGGTCGGCGGCGGCTCCATGCAGATCGTCAACCAGACAGTCCCCAGGGCCCTGAAGAACCTCGGCTACCAGCCAGAACAGGCCGAGGCGATCATCGAGTACATCGCCGAGCACGGTCACGTGGTCGACGCCCCCGGCCTGCGCCATGAGCACTACGACGTCTTCGACTGCGCGATGGGCGAGCGCGCGATCAGCCCGATGGGCCACGTCCGGATGATGGCCGCCGTCCAGCCAGCCCTCTCCGGCGCAATAAGCAAAACGGTCAACTTGCCAGAAACAGCCACAATTGAGGACATAGAGAAGATCTATTTCGAGGGCTGGAAACTCGGCCTGAAGGCGCTGGCCATCTACCGCGACAACTGCAAGGTGGGCCAGCCGCTGTCGGTGTCCAAGCGGCAGCCGGCCGAGGTGGCGCAGCCCGCCGCCGCCCCGCATGACGTCCGCCCGGTGCGCAAGCGGCTGCCCAAGCAGCGGTCCGCGACCGTGACCAGGTTCTCGGTAGCCGGGGCGGAGGGCTACATGACCGCCTCCAGCTACCCGGACGACGGCGTCGGCGAGGTGTTCCTCAAGCTCGGCAAGCAGGGCTCCACGCTGGCCGGCGTGATGGACGCGTTCTCGGTGGCCATCTCGGTGGGCCTGCAGTACGGCATCCCGCTGGAGTCCTTCGTCGCCAAGTTCACCAACATGCGGTTCGAGCCCGCCGGGATCACCGACGACCCGGACATCAGGATGGCCAGCTCGGTGATGGACTACATCTTCCGCCGCCTGGCGCTCGACCACCTGCCCTACGACCAGCGCTCCGAGCTGGGCATCCTGTCGGTCGGCGAGCGCACGGCCGAGCTGTCGGGGGGCGACCCGGCCGCGGTCGCCGACGAGATGGACCCGGTGGAGCTGGCGCAGTCGGTACCCGTGGAGAAAATCCCGCGCCAGGAGGCGGAAAGGCCAGATTCCGAACGGATTTCACGTCCTGACTCACCCGCCCAGCCGCGCAGTTCCACGGAGCTGATCGAGTCCCAGCAGGGCCGCAGCGCCGATGCGCCGCTTTGCCTGACCTGCGGCACGAAAATGCGCCCGGCCGGAAGCTGCTACGTCTGCGAAGGTTGCGGCTCCACCAGCGGCTGCAGCTAAAAGTGAGCGGTATTGCATCAGATGCAACAAGCGTATAAAGCGCGAATGTCAGCCAGTATCGCACTTCTGATGGACCGAGAGGAGGTGAAACATGTCGCATACAGGTGAAACGTGTCCGCAGTCCGGTATCTGGTCGAATGACTGCCACAGGAAGCAGATCGCTCTTAGCCTCGGGGAGCGTTTTCCCCCATGCTCGGGGTGTCGCCGTGCCGCTAACTGGCGTCTCGTTCGGGCAACTCTGGCCCATGCGCTCACGGATGCCGGGTATCAGACAGTCGCGGCCCCGGCCTGCGCCGGGTGCGGCAGGATCACGGCCGACCTGCGGCGCAAGACCGCCTCTGGCCGGGTCTGCGGCACCTGCGCAGCCCGTGATAGCAAGGGGACATGCGCTCGTTGCGGCCAAGCTAGGCGGATCTATGCTCGGCGTCCCGAGGGCGGAATCTGCTCGGCCTGCTATGACAAGGACGAGCAAGTCGTGACGGAATGCAGCGGGTGCGGCTGGAAGCGGCGGGCAGCCACCCGGATGCCCGACGGCAGCGCCCGCTGCCAATTTTGCGCCACCCGCCCGGTCCGCACGTGCTCGGCCTGCGGCCAGCAGCGCACTACAAAGGCGCGTTGGCGGTCTGCTCGGTCTGCGGGGAAACCAGGCCCTGCCACCGGATCTCCTCCGGCAGCCCGATCTGCCGCAACTGCCGGACCCGACCTCCCCGGCCATGCTTCCGGTGTGGGCGCGACCGTCCCGTCCAGGCGGAATGGCCCGTCGGACCGGCCTGCGTCGGCTGCTATGAGCATGTCCGCCGCCACCCTGGTGAATGCGCAGGCTGCAGAACGGTTCGGCCCCTGATCGGCAGCGACGATCGGGGAAGGCCGGTCTGCGGTCCCTGCGCCGGAGCTCCGGGGCTGGATTACACCTGCCGCGAGTGCGGGCGGGGAGGAGAGATCCACAGCGGCGGGCGCTGCTTCGGCTGCGTCTTGGCTGAGCGTGCTCACGCATTGCTCGCTGGTCCCGGCGGAGAGGTCTCAGCGGAGTTGCATCCGCTGTTCGTGGCACTCACCACCGTCACCAACCCCGCCACCCCACCGTCACCAACCCCGCCACCGTGGTGACCTGGCTGGGCAAGAGCCGATCGGCCCGTTTGCTGGGCGGCCTGGCCAGGACGGGCGACCCCGTCACCCATGACCTACTCGATGACCTGCCGCAGACCCAGGCGCTGCGCTACGTCAGGGAGATGCTGGTCATCTCCGGTGTTCTGCCCGCACGCAACGAGTACCTAGAGCGGCTGGCACCCTGGCTGGAGCACCTGCTGCACGACAAGCCAGCCCACCACGCTCGGCTAATCAGGCCCTTCGCGCACTGGTTCGTGCTCCGCCGCGCCCGCCGGGCCGTGCGCTACTTCCTTCAGTGGGCACGCGGCCGTGGCCTGGTCGGTGACCTGGACGTGCCGCTTCCCCCGCGCCAGGAACCAGAGCGCCTGCTCGCGGAGAGCGACCATATCCAGCAGCTTGACCGCTGTCTCACCGACGAGGCCATGCCATTGGACCTTCGGGTCGGGGGAGCGCTCGTGCCGGGCGCAATACCGCCCGCCTTGCACTGGCTGCTGAACTTCCCGCCTCGGTCCTGGCTGACCTGACCGGCATCAGCGTCAGCACCGCCGAACGCTGGTCTCAGTGGGCCAAACGAGACTGGGCCGCCTACGTCGGCCAGCGAACGGCCGATGACCGCGAAGGCATCGAGAGCCGGGAACCTACTAAACGAACCCGCTAAACATGCTAACCGCCACTACAATTAGGTCGTTTGTTACGTTGGTTGGGAGGTTCCTTGCGCAGCTTCACTGACCTCGAAGCGCTTATAGGGCTGGTGCCAGCCCAGGTCGTCACGCGGCTTAGGGCCATCGACTTCGGCCGAGGTTCGGAGGCGCTCTACCGTGACCAGATGCCGGGGCTTCTCACCGAGCTCGCCGACCGGGCCCGCGTCCTGAGCATCACAGCCTCATCGGCGATCGAGGGCGTCGTCGTCGCGGACGCCGATCGTGCCCAGCGGATCATCAACCGGCAGGCGACGACACTGCGCAACCGTAGCGAGCAGGAACTGGCGGGCTACCGCGACGCCCAGGACTACCTGTTCCGGGATGACTGGCGCCCACTGAACGCCGGCCTGATCCTGCACCTGCACCGGCTGCTTTTCGCGCATACGGCGATGCCCGGAGGGACGTTCAAGAAGGAGGACAACCTGGTCGTGGACCGCTCGCCAGACGGCTCGACGACCGTCCGCTTCAAGCCAGTGCCCGCGGCGAGCACCCCATTCGCCGTCGATGACCTGATCAAGCGCTACGAGGAAGCGGTCGCGGCGGGGGAGCACCACCCCGTGCTGCTGTCCGGCCTGTTTATCCTCGACCTTCTCGTCATCCATCCCTTCGAAGACGGCAACGGGCGGGTGGCCCGCCTGCTCACCGGTGCCCTTCTCGGCGAGCACGGCTACACGGTGGGCCGCTATGTGAGCCTTGAGCAGGAGATTGCTGAATCGGCCGACGCCTACTACCAGGCACTACTGGACTCCACCCACGGCTGGCACGAGGCGACCGCTGACCCGTGGCCCTGGCTCGGCTACTTCACCAGCCTGATCGCCAGCACCTACGCCATCTTCGCCGACCGCGCTGCCGCGGCCCGGACTCCCGGGACGAAGCAGGAGCGCATCCGCGAGCACATCTTGCGCCACGCGCCCGCCACGTTCCGCCTCGCTGACATCAGGACGGCAGTGCCAGGCGTCAGCGACCAGACGATCCGGCTCGCCCTGGAGCAGTTGCGGGGCGAAGGTAAGGTCCGGGCCGACGGAACAGGCCGCTCCGCCACCTGGACGCGGATCCCGAATACCGCACCCTCCGAATAAGTGCACTGCGCCAGCAATATGGGCAAAGTTGCGGCAGATGCATCCTTTGCACCAACCGGCTCGACGCGATCGATCCCGCGGTGCGGCGCCGGGCTGCGGCCGTCGAGATGTTCGAGCGGCCTGGTCACGCTCAGCGTGCTGCACTCCTGGCACGGTTGCTTGGGGGAACAAGCTGCCGCCGGACGACACAGACGAGCTCGCGGTGGCGACCGGCAGCACGGTCGGCCGGAACTACGGCTATACCTACTCCGACCTGCGGACCTTCTGGCGGCGGATTGCCCGCAACATAACCGGCAGGTCGCTCACCAATGTATCGGCAGATCGCCCACAGATGAAGCGGCAGATCGCCCTGCGCAGCTTCGCCGATCTGGACGCACAGACTCTGGAACCAAGCAGCAGGGTGTGCGCGAACACATCCTGCGCCATGCACCAGTTACGTTCCGCCAGGTTCGCAGACATAAGGACCGCGCTCGCGCGATCTCGTCCAGGTCATCACGGTCAGCTATGCCGACGACGAGGACATCCACGTCGCCCGGCACTGGTCCGGGCGCCCCGAGATATCGCGTGCCGTACGATGCCAGTTCGGTGCCTATCCCTGCCGCGCTGTGGGGTCAACAGCCAGGTGCCGCTGCAGGAAGCGCACCTGATGCCACAGCAGGTTCTCGTCCATCACCTGATGGCCCGCGCCGGGCAGGAGCAGCACCTCGTGCGGGCGATCGGCGGTCAGCAGCGCGCTGGACAGGTGCAGCGTGTTCGCCGGATAGACGTTACGGTCCGCGAGGCCGTGCATCAGCAGCAGCGGCCGGGTCAGTTTCGGCGCCTCAAGCACCAGCGAGCACGCCTGATACCGCTCCGGGAACTCATCGGGATGACCGAGGAACCGCTCCCGCCAGTGCGCGTTGTAGAGCAGCTGGTCGGTGACTCCCGCGCCGGCCACCGCGGCGTGGAAGACGTCCGGCCGGCGCAGCACGGCCAGCGCCGCGAGCGAGCCGCCGAACGACCAGCCGCGGATGCCGACCCGCCCGAGATCGAGTTCGGGGTGAAGGCGCGCAGCCTCCTGCACCGCGGTCACCTGATCATCCAGCACCGGCCCGAACAGGTCGCCGTAAACCTCTCGTTCCCACTCGGGTCCGCGCCCCGGCGTGCCGCTCCCGTCGGCGACCAGGACCGCGAAGCCCTGCTCCGCGAACCACTGCGACAGCAGGGACCGCCAATCCTGCTCGGCGGTGACCCGCTGCATGGCTGCCCCGCCGTAAGGATCGGCCAGGACCGGCAGCTGCACGCTGCCCGGACGGTACCAGGAGGGAAGGTACAGCGCGGCGCGCAGTTCGCGCGGCCCGAGAACGAGCCGGGTGGCGTGCAGGTCAAGCACCGGCCGTTCCGCCAGTGCTGCGATGGGAACGGCCTGCTTTCCCTCCCGCAGCACCGCGGCCCGCTCGCCTGGCTGATCGGCGCACCGGGCCAGGTGGACCAGGGTCCCGCCGTGGCGCACGCCGGAGTGCACGCCCGGCTCGGTGCTCAGCTGCCAGGCCCCGTCAGCGGCCCGGTAGGTCCACAGGTGGGTCTCGGCCGGCTCCTCGGACGCGGTGAACAGCACCTCGTCGCCGTCCACGCTGAGCACGGCCCGGAGCTGAAGACCCGGCGGCGTGACCGTGACTCCGTCCACGGTCAGGTGCCGGGTGCCGCGGTGATCGGCGTGTGCGATGAGGGCGCCGGAGCCGATGCGCGCTGGGAGTCCGGGGACCAGCTGCACCCAGCAGTCGTCGCGCTGCTCGCTCAGGACTGTTGTCTGGCCGCCGGCCGGGTCGATTCCGAGAAACCGGACGATGCGCTGGTTACGGGACTGCACGACGGCGTAGGGGCCGTGGGCGTCCCAGCCGGCGCGCGGCAGGTACTCGAACGCGTCCCGATCCCAGCGCGCCTGCGTCCGCGAGCCGTCGAGCCCCGCGATCCAGAGCGTGACCTCGGGGTTGGCCGTGCCGGCCGCCGCGTAGCGCACGGCCCGCGGCGGGGCAGCAGGCTCGGCCAGGTCGGCGGTGTACCAGAGGCCGACTCCTGCCGAATCCACCCGCGCGACCAGTAGCCGGGTACCGTCCGGGGCCCACCAGTACCCGCGCGGGCCGCTCAGCGACGTGGCGTCCGTGTGCTCGGCGACCCCGAACGTGACGTCCGGCCCGTCGGGCGCCGCGATCGCGCGGTCCCCGGTCCCGTCCGCGTCGATCACCCGCAGGGCGCCGTCGCAGACGTACGCGATCCGCCGGCCTGCCGGGTCGGGGCGCGGATCGGCAACGGTGCCCTCGGCAGGCAGGCGCCGGGCCCTGCCGCCGGCGACGTCCACCGTCCACAACCCGCCGGCCAGCGTGAAGGCGACCAGCGCGGCGGTCAGGTTGGTGGCGTAGGCGTCGATCCCGGTGCCCTGGTCAACTGCCTGTTCCTGCCGGGCGCGCTCAGCCTCCCTGGACGGCGTCTGCGCCTCCCCAGGCGGCGTCTGCACGCAAGCGCCGAGCAGCTCAGCGGGATCGACGAGCAGACGCTCCGACCCGGAGTCCAGATCCACCGCCCACAGGCAGGCCAGCGGGTCGTTGCCAGCGCGGCTGCGCAGGAACAGCACAGTGGCTCCGTCCAGCGCGACCGTGAACTGCCCGGGGGCGCCCAAGGTGAAGCGTCGCGTCCGGACAAGCTGGCCGGGAAGGGATGTCGTTGTCATATCCGACACCCTGTCAGGCGTCCCGGAGGTGCAGGAGCACGCCCGCGGCCAGCAGCGCCGCCGCGGCCCACGCGGCCAGCACGCCGAGGCCGGCCCAGGGGCTGATGACCAGGTCGCGCAGCCCGGTGGTGTTCAGGATGGCCAGGCCGGCGTTCGTCGGCGTATACCGCTCGACCCAGCGCTGCCAGGCTGGCTCGCTGCCGAGGAACAGGGCAATAACCGGCGGGACGTACAGCATGCCCAGCACCGCGCCGGTAGCGGCGGCCGAGTCTCGCACGATCGTGGCGATGCCCAGGCTGAGCAGGCCGACGAGCGCGAGATAGAAGACCGAGCCTGCGGCCGCCCGGACGGTCGACCCGTGGGCCAGCGACACGACGGCGAAGCCGTGCGCGGCGGTGATGCCGTTGCCGGCCAGGATCAGCCGCCCGGCCGCGAGGCTCCCGGCCACCGCGACCACCGCGGCCGCGAGGACCAGGCCGGTCAGCGTGGCGGCCTTGGCGGCTAGCACCGCCGCGCGCCGGGGCATCGCGGTGAAGGTCACGGCGATCATGCCGGTGCTGTACTCGCCGCTGATCACCAGCACGGCCAGCACCGCGACCACAGCCTGGCCGGCCTCGATCCCGGTCAGGCTCACCTTGGTGGGGTCGATCGCGCACCCGGTGCCGCCGCTACACCTGGTGGCCGCCGCGGTCGCGGCCCCGACCGCGACGGTCAGCACGCAGATGGCGGCCAGGATCCAGGCGGTTCCGGGCTCGGTCCGCAGCTTGGTCCACTCGGCCCACAGCGCGTCGGCCAGTCCGGTCCAGGCACGCCCGGCCCCGTCTGCCCGGGCCCGGGCGGTCCCGGCCGATCGCGGCAGCCTGTGCCGTGCGATGGTCATCGTCTGGTTCCTGCCGTGAGTCATCGTCTGGCTCATGCCGCACCTCACGCGTCCCGGCGGCGCAGCAGCCAGGCTGCCAGGCCGAGGGCCACCGCGGCGTAGAGGCAGAGCACGGCGAAGCCGGACCATGGCGCCAGCGGGTAGTAGTCGGGCGGCCCGTAATGGCCGACGACCTGCTGGTACTGCGGGACGCTCTGCTCGACGGCGAACCCGGCGGCCGGGGTTACGCGCAGGATCCACTCGGACGCGGTGGCCGGCAGTATCCCGGTGACGCCGATGATGTACGGCAGCACGATCACTACGACGACCGCGGCGACGGCGGCGACGCTCCGGCGCAGCATCGTGGCGATGGACAGCGCCAGCACCGACGCCACCGCGAGCATCGCGCCGGTGCCCAGGATGACCCGGACCTCGATCGGCCAGCCGGACCCCAGCACGTATATCCCGCTGTTATGAGCGATCCGGGTGCCGACGATGACGGCCACCGCCGCGGCGGCCGACCCGAGCACGAACGTCGCCATGCCGATCACCACGGCCTTGGCGGCCAGCAGGCGGCCGCGCCGCGGGCTGGCGGCCAGCGTGGCGGCGATGAGACCGCGCCGGTACTCCACGGTGATGAACATGGCCGCGATGACGATCATGATGAGCAGCCCGATGAACACTCCGAACAGATGGTCGGCGAGGGTCCCGGTGATGAATATGCTGTTCGTCCCGGCGGCGACGACCGGCCCGATGTCGCCCGAGCCGGTCACCGTGAACTTGCCGCCGGCCTGGCGCAAGCCGATCCGCGGGCCGTCGTAGTTCGCGCCGATGGTGCCCACGTTCTGGCCGGCCCACCGGCCGCCCGGCGCGCCGCCGCTCAGGTGGACGTCATCGAATGCACCCGTGGCCAGGCTGGCGGACAAGCTTCCGCCCGGCTCGGCGTAGGTCGGGAAGTTCGGGAAGAACACCAGCGGCGAGGTGGCGAACATTCCAGCCCGCACGGTGCCGGTCAGCCCGGCCAGGTGCGCCACGCCGACCTCGGTCCATCCCCTGCCGTCGGCCGAGTCGTATCCGGTGACCACGTCGCCCGAGCGGGCCAGCCGCAGCCAGCGCGGGGAGGCCGCCGACACCGACCCGGGCAGGCCCGCGATGTCACTGGTGTAGTCGTACTGCAGGCGCACGCCGTGGCTGCCGGTGACCATCATCGCGACGTAAGCCGCTCCGGGCCGGGTGCTGGCGGTGATGATAATCCCGGCCTTGGCCCACGGCACGAGGCCCGGCCGCATCGTGTCCTGCGGGCCGGTGGTCGGGAGATTGGGGTCGGGGGTGACCAGGCCGGTAAGGGACGTCAGCCGGACGGTGATGCTCCCGTCAACGGCCAGGGGCTGGGCGGCGAGGTAGTAGCTGTCGTTGACCGCCTCGCCGCCTGGTCCGGTCGCAACGAGCGCCAGGCACGCGGCGCCGCTCCGGGAGCCGCAGTGACTTTGGCTGCTGTGCGGCAGGAGCACCCCGACCACGGCGATCGCCGCGGCCGCGACGACGATGGCGATGACCCAGCCGCGCAAGGTGCGGAACTTGGTCCACTCGGCATGCAGCAACTGCGCGAAGCCGTCCCGGCCGTCCTGCTGGGGCGGCCGGTACGGAGTGATGGTCGCGGTCATCGGACTTCCTCCCCTGCGGGCTGCGCCCGGAACTCGACCGCGTCCCTCGTCAGTTCCATATAGGCCTCCTCCAGCGTGGCCCGGTGCGCCGAGATCTCCCAGAACCCGACCCCGGACTCGCTCAGCCGCGCCACCACCTGCTCGGCAGCCAGGCCGGACACCGTCAGCGTGTCGCGGCCGGTGGCGGCCACGACGGCGCCGGCGTGCGCCAGCACCGTCATCGCCTCCGGCCGCGCGCTGGTCCGCAGCGTCACCCGGTCGGCGGACGCAGCCGCGATCAGCTCGGCCACGCTGGAGTCGGCGATCACTGTGCCGCGGCCGGCGACCACCAGGTGATCGGCGGAATCCTGCAGCTCGCTCATCAGGTGACTGGACACCAGCACGGCCCGGCCCTCGGCGGCCAGCTGGCGCAGGTACCCGCGCATCCAGGCAATGCCTTCGGGATCCATGCCGTTGAACGGCTCGTCGAACATCAGCACGGGCGGGTCGCCCAGCATGGCCGCCGCGATGCCCAGCCGCTGCCGCATGCCCAGGGAGAAGCCGCCGGCCTTGCGCCGTGCGGCCGAGGTCAGGCCGGCCCGCTCCAGCACCTCGTCGACCCGCCTGCCGGAAAGGCCCTGGGAGTGAGCCAGCCACAGCAGGTGGTTGCGGGCGGAACGGCCCGGCTGCAGGGCGGCGGCGTCCAGCATCGCGCCGATGTGGCTGAGCGGGCGCCGCAGTCTGGCGTAGGGCTGGCCGCTGATCAGCGCGCTGCCCTGGTCGGGCGCATCCAGGCCGAGGATGACCCGCATGGTGGTGGACTTCCCGGCACCATTCGGTCCCACGAACCCGGTGACCTGGCCTGGCGCGGCGACGAACGACATGTCGTCCAGGGCGAGCGTGGAGCCGAACCGCTTGCGCAGGCCAGTGACTTCGATAGTTGCTTCCATGCCACGAAGGCTAGGGTTCTCGCTGGTCGCAGGCGTCCCGCCGCGGAGCCGTCTTTGGCGCCGCTGGCATGGGGGACGTGGCCCGGCTAGCGTCCCCCGTGCGAGGGACGCCAGGACGCGCTTCCAGGGGGACGCCCGGCTGGCCGGGTTCGGCGACAATGGCAAGCGTGAGCCGAGTAGCACGCTGGGGCGACAGCCTGGCCGCCGCGCCGCGGCGGGCGGCTGCCGATCGCCGGGCGGCCATGCTGCGGCGGGCGGCTGCCGATCACCGGGCGCCCATGGTGACCGCAGTCCTGCTCGCGGTGCTCGCCGCCGGTCAGGCCATCGCGGCCGCGGTGAGCCAGAGGCCGGGCAGTTCGAGCGGCCCGCTGACGGCCGTGGCCAGCTCCGGCTGGCTGCTCGCCTCCTTTGCGGTTCTGCTCCCGAGCCTTGCCGCCACCCTGCCGCTCGGATTTTTCCGGGAACGGCCTGCGGCCGCCGCGACCGCGATCTGCGCGGCCAACCTGGTATCACTCGGTGTCTTCCGGCTGCTCACGATCGCCGGCTTGCTCGCCCAGGTCATCGTTGTTTACCGGCTCGGCCGCCGCGGGCCGCAGCTGCTGGCTGCCGGGCTCAGCCTGCCGTTCCTCGTCGTCGCCCTGGTCGCTCCGGCCGGTCATGCCACCGGGCTGGCGTCGGGAGGGACCGTCCTGGCCATCCTGGCGGCCAGCCTTGGCCCGCTGGCCGCCTGCGCAGGGGCAGCGCTGCAGACCCGCAGCCTGGCGGCTGCCCAGACGGCCACCTCGGCGGCCTTCGCCGGCACCCTGCTGGAGAACACCGCCCGGGGGGAACGGGCCCGCATCTCCCGCGAGCTGCACGACGTGGTCGCGCACCACGTCTCCATGATCGCGGTGCAGGCCGAGACGGCCAGGCTCGCCACCCCGGGGATGCCGGCGGCGGGAGCACAGCAGCTACACGCGATCGGTGACACGGCCAGGGCCGCACTAACCGAGATGCGACGGCTGCTCGGGGTGCTGCGCGAGGACAGCGGCGCCGAGACCGCCGACCGCCAGCCCCAGCCTGGCCTCGCCCAGCTCAACGAGCTCCTCGACGAGGCCAGGGACGTGTCGGGAGTCGAAGCCAGGCTCATCGTCAGCGGCTGGCTGACGAGCCTGGATCCCGGCGTCGAGCTGGCTACCTACCGCATCGTGCAGGAGGCGCTGACCAACGCCCGGCGGCATGCGCCCGGCGCGGCAGTCGACGTGGAGCTGCACTTCGCCGGCGACGCCCTGCACGTCCGGATCCGCGACAACGGGCCCGGCCCGGCCGCCGAGCCGAGCCAGCCCATGCTCAGGCACGGCCTGCTCGGCATGCGGGAACGGGCGGCCGCCGTGGGCGGCGAGTTCCGCGCGGGCGCGGCTCCCGGCGTGGGCTTCCTGGTCCAGGCCACGCTGCCGGCGAAGGCCGCGCTGCCGGCGAAAGCCGGGGCCGGGCGATGACCGGGCCCGCGGCGTCCGTGCGCATTGTGGTGGCCGACGACCACGAAGTGGTCCGCGCTGGCTTTGCCGCGCTGCTGGATACTCAGCCGGACTTCACCGTGCTGGGCACCGCGTCGGACGGCGCGCAGGCGGTGCGGATCAGCCGCGAGCTGCGCCCGGACGTCATCCTCATGGACGTCAGGATGCCCGGCACCGACGGCATCGAGGCGACCAGGCAGCTGACCGGCGGCGCCGCGGGGCCGCGCGTCATCATTCTCACCACGTTCGACCTGGACGAGTACGTCTACGACGCGCTGTGCGCCGGCGCCAGCGGGTTCCTGCTCAAGGACGTGACGGCCGAGCGGCTTTTCGACGCCGTGCGGGTCGTCGCGGCCGGCGAGGCCCTGCTGGCCCCGGCCGTCACCCAGCGGCTGATCAGCGAGTTCGCCCGGCTCCGGCCGGCTGCGGCGGCTCCCCCGGCGGCGGTGGCCGGGCTAACTCCGCGCGAGACCGAGGTGCTCCGGCTGCTGGCCGAGGGATTGTCGAACCCGGAGATCGCGGGCCGCCTGGTGATCACCGAGGAAACGGTCAAGACGCACGTCAGCCGGGTGCTGCACAAGCTCGCGCTGCGCGATCGCGCCCAGGCGGTGGTCATCGCCTACGAATCGGGCCTGGTCCGGCCCGGCGCCAGCGAGCGTCTGCAGTGACCTGCCGCGCACGCCCGTTATATCCCGGCGAGATTCCTGGTCACCCTGGCGGCTTGCCGCGGGCGAGCCGCGCGGGCGTGGTTCCCTCGGCGATGGTGACCTGGTCGAGCCAGCCGCAGGGCGGATCGCCGGGCGGCCGGTCGAACCGGGTGACATAGGGCTTGAGGTCGATGACGGGCGTCCCGTCGATGACGTCGACGCCGGCGAACAGCACGGCCTGCCCGGTCACCCGGAGAATCTGGATGAGGCTCAGGCCGATCGGGTTGACCCGCCGCGGTCCCCGGGTGGCGAAGATGCCCATCGCGCGCTGCTCGCTGCGCAGCAGGAAGGGAACCTGCCGGAGGGGCGGAACGCCGCCCGGCCCGCCCGGCCCGCCCGGCCTGTGCAGCCAGGTCAGCAGCCAGGCGTAGCCGAAGCCGTCGAGCCCCGCCAGTCCCTCCCGGTAGGGCTCGGCGATCTCGACCGTCCCGCGCTCGGCCCGGTTGATGGCCGCCTGGATCGGCGTGTCCTCCGGCTCCGCGCGGCTGGTGCGGACAACCCCGATCACCGGCAGCGGAACGGTCAGCTCCATGCGCGCCATGCTGTCACGGGCAGTGCTGTCACGGGCAGTGCTGTCACGGGCGGCGGCCGCCGCGCCCTGCGCCCTTCCGGGCCGCAGCGCGACGGCAGCCGCTGTGTTTCAGTCAGCCCGTGCGCCGCGTTCAGACCTTGTGCTGCAACGTGTAGCGCACCGTCTGCACGCGAATCAATCCATCGCTGAACACGAAGGTGTCGATGCCATCGTCGACCTTGGTCGAGGCGGCATCCGCGGTCCACTCCAGCAGCAGGACGTCGCCCTCGTAGATCTGGGTCGGCAGCGCCCAGGCCGCGTCGGGAACGTCGGCCAACAGCTGGGTGAACGCCTCCCGGATGCCGTCCTTGCCTCGCTTGACGCCAGCGGGCGTGATGAAGACAGCGTCATCGGAATAGTCGGCGACGATCTCGTCCAGGTCGCCGGCGCCGAGCGCCTGGGCGTGGTGCTGGAAGACTTCCTCGGGCGTGCGTGTCATCATTCGTCCCTCTCGTAGCGAGCGTCCCGGGTCCACCGTACGGTCACGGCGGACTGGCGGACAGGCCCAGATCCGCTAATCCCCGGCAGCTGCGCCCTTGACCTGGCGGCCCGCCGTCCAGACTGCGGTGACGTGACCGGGGTCGGCCAGCACGGTGATGTCCGCGAGCGGGTCGGCGTCCAGCGTGATGACGTCGGCGTCGTAGCCCGCTTCGAGCCGGCCGCTGCGCGGCGCCTGCGGCCCGAGGGTCAGCGGCGCCGTCGCGGTAGCGGCCTCGATCGCCTGCAGCGGCGTCATGCCGAGCGCAACGAGACGGGGCAGCTCGCCGCCGTTCTGCCCCCAGGAGTTGGGCAGGTCGCTGCCGGTCAGCCCGATGTCGGTGCCAGCGGCGATCGTGACCCCGCGCTCGTGCGCCAGCGTCACCGCCTGGGCGTGGGTATCCGCGAGCGCGACGAGCTTGGCCGCCGCGTACACCGGGACGGCCGCCAGGTTCGCCAGGATGTCCTCGACGATCGTCCGGGTCGGCACCAGGATGGCGCCGGCCTCCTTCATTGCGTCGCAGCACTCGTCATCGAGATAGGTGCCGTGCTCGATCGTCCGTACCCCGGCCTCCAGCGCCGCGATGATTCCCGGCTTGCCATGGCAGTGCGCGGCAACCACGCGCTCGGCCATTCCGGCGACCTCCACGATCGCGCGCAGCTCCGCATTCGTGAACTGCTGGTGGATGGGGTGGTCGATTTCCGACAGCACCCCGCCGGAGGCGCAGACCTTGATGACCCGCGCGTTGCCGCGGAGCTGCTCCCTGACGGCGCGCGTGCACTCGTCCGGCCCGTCGGCAAGCCGCAGCACTCCTTCCCGGAGGGAGAAGTCCCGCATCCAGGGCAGCGGGTAGGCGTGCAGGTCGCCGTGGCCGCCGGTGGTGCTCAGGATCGCGCCGGCGGCGTAAATGGCGGGGCCGTCGAGCACCCCCTCGGCGACGGCGCGGGCCAGGTGCAGGCCGAGGCCGCCCACCTCGCGCACCGACGTGATGCCCGCGTCGAGCGCGGCTCGCAGGTCCCGCGCGCTGCGCGCGGCGCGCAGCGCCAGCGGCTCGAGCGGCATCCTGCCCAGGTCAAAGACCCGGCTGCCGAGGAAATGCCCATGACAGTCCCACAGGCCGGGCAGCACGGCAGCGACCTGGCGCGCGACGGCTCCGGGGGTGGCTGGCGCAGACGAGGCGGGCCCCGCGTAGCTGATCACCGGTCCGTCGAGCACGACCACGCCGTCGCGGACCGGCTCGCCGCTGCCCGGAATGAGCAGGCTCGCCTGGATCCTTTCCATGATCCCTCCATCGCCGGCCGGGCCTATCCTGGCCGGGCCCATCCTGGCCCGGGCCCATCGCTGGCCGGGCCCATCCTGGCCGACCGGCGATTTCCCCGGGTCCGCTGGGGCCATTTCCGGCGTCCGAACACGCCGCCAGGCCCGGCTGGCGAGCCAATTTTCTCGGCAGCATCTGATTGTGTGCCTTCGTATGCGAGTAGTGATGCGCTATACAGGTTTCAGTGCGAGGAAGCGAGATGCGGCCATCAGAGGGGTCTCCCTTCCTGCCCGCCTGGCGGACGGTGCAGGACGGGTTTGCTCGCATTCGCCGGAAGCTCGCCGCCGCGCCGCTGATCGTCAAGATCGCGGTGGTCGCCGCGCTGATATTTCTCTTCCCGGTCGCCGTTCCCGTCGCCTTCTCGATCCTGCTGATTGGCGCGCTGATCTACGCTCCGGTTGCGGTCGCCTCCGGCCACCGCGGCGTCATCGCGTCGCTGTCGGTCGCGGCATGGGGCCTGGCCCTGGTATCGGCGTGGTCCGCGCACCGCCAGTCCTTCATGCTCGGGCTGCTGGTGCTGCCTTTCGCCGCCGTCGCCGCGGCGCACGCCGGGTCGCTGGGCCGCTGGTTCGTGCCGTGCCGGACCGTCGCCTGGACACTGCTCTGGGCCCTCCCGGTGGGATTGCTCGCTAGCCTGCTCCCGGCGTACCAGCCCTTCATCGGTCCCGTCCTTGCCTGGCTGATGGCGTGCATGGTGCTGGGCTGGCGGGTCGTCAAGTCGTGGCAGGATGCCCGGGAGTACGGCCGCCAGCAGGCTCGCGGCGGGGCGCTGGCGGCCCCGCATGCTCCGGGGGTTACCCGGCCGCCGCGCGATGGCCGTTCAGCAGGCGCCCCCGGCGCTGCGACCGGGCCCGACAGCCGCGTCGCGCTCGGCGCTGACCTGGCGCGGGCCGGCCACCCGGCCGATGGCGCGCGCGGGGCCGCCGCCAGGGACCGGGCGGCCGCCGACCGGCGGCCGGAGATCACGGTCGACGAGGCCATGGCCGAGCTTGACGCCATGATCGGCCTGGCGGCGGTCAAGGACCAGATCCGCTCGATCGCCGCGTCGATCGAGGCGGCCCGCAGGCGCGCGCTCGCCGGGTTCGGGGCCGACAAGCCGATGCAGCATTTCGTCTTCCTGGGCCCGCCGGGCACCGGGAAGACCGCGGTGGCCAGGATCGTCGCCAAGATCTTCTACGCGTTCGGGCTGCTGGAGACACCCTCCGTCGTCGAGGCGCACCGGGCCGACCTGGTGGGGGAGTACCTCGGCGCCACCGCGATCAAGACGAACGACCTTGTCGACTCGGCGCTCGGCGGCGTGCTCTTCATCGACGAGGCGTACAGCCTGGTCAACGAAGGCGACGGGCAGGGCGACCGGTTCGGCAACGAGGCCGTGCAGGCGCTGCTCAAGCGGGCCGAGGACGACCGGGATGACCTGATCATCATCCTGGCCGGCTATGAGAAGCAGATGGAGACGTTCCTGGCCAGCAACCCGGGCCTTACCTCGCGGTTCGCGGTCCGGGTCAAGTTCCCCGGCTATGTCCCGTCCGAGCTGCTCGCGCTGGCCGACGCCGCGCTGGAGCGGCGCGGCGAGCTACTGGATCCCGACGCCCGGCCGGTGCTCTGGCGGCTGATGGAGGATGTGGGAAGGCGCAGGCTGGCCGACGAGCTCGGCAACGGGCGGTTCGTCCGCAGCCTGCTGGAGAAGGCGGGCCAGGCCAGGGACGTGCGCGTGATGGGCGCGCAGGCGGAGCCCTCGTCCGCGGACCTCGTCACGATCGAGGGAGCTGACCTGCAGCGCGCGTTCACCGAGCTGACCAGCAGGTTCCGCGGCTACAGTGAGACGCCGACCCTGGAGAGCGCACTGGCCGAGCTGGACGCGCTGATCGGCATGGAGCCGGTGAAGCGGCAGGTCTACGAGATCACCGCCCAGCTGCGGGTGGCGCGGCTGCGTGACCGGCAGGGGCTTGCCAGCCAGCCGCCGGCCCGGCACTTCGTCTTCACCGGGCCGCCCGGCACGGGTAAGACGACCGTCGCCCGCATTCTCGGCCGGATCTTCGCCGCCCTTGGCCTGCTCGTCCGGCCCAGCGTGGTCGAGGCGCACCGCGCGGATCTGGTCGGCGAGCACCTGGGCTCGACCGCGATCAAGACGAACAAGCTGGTGGACTCGGCGCTCGGCGCCGTGCTCTTCATCGACGAGGCGTACTCGCTGTACAACGAGGGCTACTCCGGCGGGGACGCGTTCGGCTCCGAGGCCGTGCAGACGCTGCTCAAGCGGGCGGAGGACGACCGCGACCGGCTGGTGATCGTGCTGGCCGGATACACCCCGGACATGGACCGGTTCCTGCGCAGCAACCCTGGCCTGGCGTCCAGGTTCAGCGTGCGGATCGGGTTCCCCAGCTACACGCCGGAGGAGCTCACCAGGATCGCCGAGACGATAGCGCTGCAGGCCGGGGACAGCTTCGCCGCGGACGCGCTGCCGGTGCTGGACGATATCTTCGGCCGGGCCTGCGCCGACGGGCGCATCGACGAGCTGGGCAACGGGCGGTTCGCCCGGTCGCTGTTCGAGCGCGCCTGCGCGTCCAGGGACCTGCGGGTCGCGCACCTGGGCGAGGACGCGAGCAGTGCCGACCTGACCACCGTGGCCGCCGCCGACCTGATCGCCGCCTACCAGGAGATCAGCCGCTAAGCGTGAACCGGACTGGCTGGCCGGGCCGCAGCTGGGCGGCCAGCCCGAGGTCCGCGGACACCACGACGGCGATCACCGGGTAGCCGCCGGTCACCGGGTGGTCGGCGAGCAGCAGGATGGGCCGGCCGCCGGGCGGGACCTGCAGCGCGCCGGTGACCATTCCCTCGCTGGCCAGCTCCCCGCCCCTGCGCCGCGGCAGCGCCGGGCCGTCCAGCCGCAGGCCGGTCCGGTCGCTGGCGGGCGTGACCACGTAGTCAGCGCCGCACAGCAGGCCGATAGCCCCGGCGGCGAACCAGTCGTCCCGCGGCCCTGGCAGCACCCGCAGCTGCGCCGGGCCACTCGCGGTCCATGCCCGCCGCCCCGGAAGGCCGGCGACCCCCCGCGGCTCGGCGCCGGCGTCGTCGGCCCGCGGCACGGCGGCGCCTGCCCGCGGCACGGTGGCGCCGACCGGCAGCAGGTCCCCCGCCCGCAGCGGCGCCGGCCCCAGGCCGGAGAGCAGGTCGGCCGACCTGCTGCCCAGCACGGCTGGCACCTCGATGCCGCCGCGGACGGCCAGGTACGTGCGCAGCCCCGCCGCGGGGGTGCCGATCCGCAGCAGCCCGCCCGCCCGCACGCCGAACGCAGTCCCGAACTCCATCTCCGCCGCGCCCCGATCAGCCCCGGTGGTCAGGGTGACAGGGACGGCCGCGCCGGTCACCGCCACCAGCGCCTCGCCGCTGAATCGCAGCACCGCCTTGCCCAGCGTGAGTTCCAGCCCGGCCGCGCCCGGCGGGTTCCCGGTGAGCTGATTCGCCCGCAGCAGGCTGGCGGCATCGGCGGCGCCGCTGCGCGGCACGCCCAGGTGCCCGAGCCCGGGCCGGCCCAGATCCTGGACGGTGGCCAGCGGCCCCGGCCTGATCACCTCGATCACGACGCCTGCCTTCCGGGGCTCCGCCGCGGCAGCCCCGGTGACCGGGCTGGCGGGCGGCAGATCACTGACCGGGCGGAAACGCACGCGCATCCCCGGGGCCAGCAGCGCCGGCGGCTCCCGGCCGGAGTCCCAGAGCGCTGCCGACGTCCGCCCGAGCAGCCGCCACCCGCCCGGCGACTCCGCGGGGTACACGGCGCTCAGCCCGCCCGCGATCGCGACCGACCCGGCCGGGACCCGCAGCCGGGGCGCGTCCAGCCGGGAAACCTCCAGCGCCGGATCGAGGCCGGTCAGGTACGCGAAGCCGGGGGAGAAGCCCAGCCAGCCCACCGCGTACTCGCGGGCGGCATGCCGGGCAGTCACCTCGCTGACCGTCAGCCCGGTCAGCCGGGCCACATCGGCGAGGTCGGGTCCGTCGTACACCACCGGGATCTCGGCCAGCGCCCGGCCCGCCGCGGCGCCGGCGGTGACCGGGACCGCCGCGACCCGCTCGGCCAGGGCGCCGAGTTCCCAGCTGCCCGGCTCGGTCGTCACCAGCACGGTGCGGGCGCCGGGGATCACGTCGAGCACGCCGGGCAGCCGGGCCGCGCGCAGCGCGGCGGCCAGCGCGCCCGCCGCCGCTTCCGCCTGCACCAGCAGCGCCGCGTCGCCGGCGGCGCGGGCCGCCGTCACGCGAACGGCGCCACCCGCACGCCGGCCTCCCGCAGTGCCTGGCGGACCGCCCGGGCCAGCGTGACTGCCCCGGGAGTGTCCCCGTGAATACATACGGAACGGGGCCTGACGGCTATCTCAGCGCCGGCCGCGGACTCGACTACCTGGCGGGTCGCCATGGCCACCACCCGGGCGGCGACACCCGCCGGGTCGGTCAGCATCGCCCCTGGCTGCCCGCGCGGGACCAGCGTCCCGTCCGGCTGGTAGGCCCGGTCGGCGAACGCCTCGGCCACGACGGGAAGCCCGGCGGCCGCGGCGGCCCGTGCGGCCTCCCCGGCGGGCAGGGTCAGCAGCGGCAGCGTGGCGTCGTAGCTGCGCACCGCGGCGGCAATGGCGGCTGCCTGGACCGGATCGGTGATGGCGCGGTTGTAGAGGGCGCCGTGCGGCTTGACGTAGCCGACTCGGCCGCCCTCGGCGCGGGCGATCCCGTCCAGCGCCGCGATCTGGTAGAGGATCTCCGCGGTCAGCTCGTCGGCCGGCACGGCCATCTCCCTGCGGCCGAAACCGGCCAGGTCGCGGTAGGACACCTGGGCGCCGATGGCGACCCCCCTGGCCACCGCGCCAGCGCACGCCCGCCGGATGGTCAGCGGGTCGCCCGCGTGGAATCCGCAAGCGATGTTCGCGCTGCTCACCAGCGACAGCAGCGCCTCGTCATCGCCGAGCCGCCAGGCGCCGAAGCTTTCCCCGATGTCAGCGTTCAGGTCGATGACGACGGGCCGGGCGGTCACCCCGCCCGGCCCTGGCGGCTTGCGCAACGGCTTTGCTCCGGCGGCCTGCTCAACGGCCCGGTCCCGGCGCCCCTGCGCAACGGCTTTGCTCCGGCGGGCTGGTCACCCGGCCTCCTCCGGCGGCAGCCCGGCAAGCGCGCTCGCGATGTCGTTCTCCCGCTTCCCCGCCGCCGCGATGACGTCCATCAGCGTGTGCAGCACGGAGTGCCTGTCCTCGCCTAGGTCAAGCAGCCGCTGCGCGGCTTCCCACAGCTCGGGCGGATCACCGCGCCAGAGCCGGTCGGCGACCGCCAGATGCTGGTCGATGTGCTCTGCGTCGGCCCGCCTGCCGCCCGGGTCATCATGGTCCGCGGCGAGCAGCGTCCGGCGGTCGGACGGCTTGGCCGGATCGAGCGCGCCAAGATCGGTGCCGCGGTAGCTGCCCACGAGCACCGGGAAGGCGAAGGCCCGGCGAGGCAGCGCCTCGAGGTCGGAGTCGGGCAGCAGCCTGGCCACCAGTGCCGCCTCGAGACCGAAGGAGGCCGGGTCACGGTAGACGCGCGTGAACGTGCCCATCGAGTCGAACACCGCGTCAAGGGCCTGGCCAATCGCCTTCTCGGCCAGCCCGGTGCGATGCCCTGCCCAGCGGACCCAGGCGGCCAGCACGTGCGGCATGGCATGCTGCTCGGCCGGCGAGAGCACCACCCTGCGGGGCAGCCAGTCGAGCAGGAACGTCTCGGATTTCGCCGGGCTCACCCGCAGTGGCCGGCCGAAATCCTGGTCGCATCCGTAGTTCACGATGTGGTCAGCGCAGCGGCTGGCGGCCGTCCGGTCGGAGAGGTCCTCGGCATCGTCGGAGGCCAGGAACTCGGCGGCCAGCATCGCCCGGCGATCCTTGCGCCACGCCTGCCGCCGGGTGGCACCGCCGCCTGCCCCGCCACCCGGCGGCAGCGGGGCAGATCCCCTGGCGGGCGGCAGCGTCCTGACGCGCGCCCTGATGAATGCGTGGTAGGACGCGAACGAGTCGCTGACCGCCGGGTCCGCCGCCGCGTCGGTGACGGCTAGCGCGGACTCGAGCAGGCTCCGCGCGGCTGGCGGATCTAGCGGGGCGAAGCTGGGCTGCCCGGGCCGGCCGGCCTGCCCGCCCGGCTCGCCGTCGGCGGGCTGGCCACCCGTCTCGCGACAGTAATCAAGCAGCTTGCCCACCTGGGACGTGACCCAGCCGTCCCGTGCCATGCCGCCGGCGTTGTAGTCGACGATCACCACCAGGGCATGCGGCTCTTCCCCGGCGTAGCTGAAGACGCAGACGACCTCATCGCGGTCGCCGAACGCATCGGAGTTGACGTAGCAGTCGGCCGCCGCCACCGCGCCGACATGCTCCGCCCAGCCCGGGCGGGCGACCCCCTGCTCCATCAGCGCGAGCGCGGCCTGCTCGGCCCTGGCCGCCTGCCTCGGCGTGCCCAGGCAGGCGATGCCGGACAGCAGCGCCAGCGCCGCCGGGCTGCCCTGCTGGGCAGCGTAGGCAACCAGGCCCTCGCCGACGAGTTCCTCGATCTCCGCTTGCCGGCGCCTGGCCTGCTTCGGGCCGGACCGGCCCGGCTGCTGACCCCACCAGGTGCCCAGCAGCTCGCTCACCATAAGCTCGGCATCGAGCGGGCTCCGTACCGCGAGCAGCTCCCTCGCCGCCCGCAGCATCTCGGCAAAGAGCGCGTTGGGCGGAGGCGCGGGAGGTCCCGATGATCCTGGCCGCGGGCCAGGCGGACCGGAGCGGCCCGAGTTGCCCGCGCCGTCGGAAGGTGGTCTACGTCGGCTCTGCGGGCTCACCCGGACAGCTTTTCAGATCCACGACGCGCGATGCCACGCATGGCTTCGGCGCGCCGCCTGTTTCTGCGCGGGAGTTCGCCGTGGCTGTCCCGCCCGGCGCGCGTGCGCTGGGCTCTTCGCTGTGCGCGAGCGGTGCCTAGCATCCCTGAAGTGCCTATCGCCGGTCAGCTGGATTTGGCGTGACTCCGCCCATGGTGCCATAGATGCCATGCCTGGGCGCCTTCGCCGTCGGGGCGCCGGCGTTACCGAGTTGTTGCCGCTAGCCTTCTTGTACTCGTTGTTGCCGCTAGCCTTCTTGTGTCCGCGGTGAGCAGGAAGGAACGTTCATGGCAGGTGCACGTTCGGCGCCGAGGTGCTCGCGATGAGCACCGCTGCGTCGGTGCCGAGGCCGCGCGTGCCCGGAATGGACGTCTCCGACTCTGCGCTGCTTGCCACGCTGCTGCGCGAGGCGCCGATCGGCTTTGCGTTCTTCGGCTCCGACAGCCGTTTCCGCAGGGTGAATCAGACTCTCGCCCGATGGCGCGGGATCGACCAGGCCGAGCACATCGGTTACCTGCCATCGGAAGTCTGGCCCGAGCAGCTGGCGAAGCGGGCCGAGTCCGCGGTCCGCCGCGTGATCGCGGAGGATCAGCCGCTGTTTGAGTCTGACCAGCCGATCACCTTCCCGGTGGTCCTGCCGGGGAATTCGTCAGGCGCCGGCGCCGGACCGCGTGTGGCGCAGACCGCACCCGAACCGCGCCGAGGCCGGCCGGCGGCTGGCAGCGCCCCCGCTGGTCAGCAGGTACGGCACTGGGCATTCTCCTGGTTCCCCTCGCATGATCCGGACGGGGACATCACCGGGGTGGCCCTGATCGCCGTCGACATCACCGACCGGCAGAATTCTGAGGAAGCTGTCCGCCGGAGCGAGGAACGGTACCGCTCGCTTGTCCAGGCGGGCGCGCAGGTCGTCTGGGTGACGACGCCGGACGGCGAGATTGCCGAGGATTCGCCCGAGTGGCGCTGGATCACCGGCCAGACGGCAGAGGAATACGAAGGCAACGGCTGGCTGGACGCGATCCATCCGGAAGACCGCGAGCGGGTCGAGCGGGACTGGCGCGGCTGCGTGCAGAGCGGCAAGGTCTTCGACACCCGCTACCGGGTACGGACGAAGACCGGTTCCTACCGGCACTACGACGTCCGCGCGGTCCCGATCGAGCGGGACGGCAGGATCGTGGAATGGGTCGGCGCCAGCACCGACGTGACCGGCCAGCGAGAGGCCGAGGAAATGCGCGGCCGGCTGACCGAGCAGCTGTCGGCAGCCGCGCTGCGCACCGCGCGGCTGCAGCAGGCCACGTCGATGCTGGCCGAAGCGCTGACGGTGGAGCAGGTCGTGGAGGTGATCACGGAGGTTGGCCGCTCCGCGATCGGCGCGGATCGCTCCGTCGTGGCGCTGCTGGACCCCGACCGGCTCCGGCTGCGGACACTGACGCCTGGCGGCATGCCAGACACCCTGGGCGGTCCGCCGAGCGGGGACATCCCGCTGGACACGCCCAGCGTGATGACGGCGGCCATCCTGGCCCGCCGCCCGCTGCTGATCGAGAGCCCTGACAGCATGCGCAGGCAGTTCGAGGGAACGGCGGATGTCGAACTGTTCCTGCAGCACACCGACGAGCGGGCCTGGGTCGGCCTGCCGCTGATCGCCGCGGGCGCGCCGCTCGGCGCGCTGCGGTTCTCGTTCACCCGGCCGCGGCAGATCACCGAGGAGGAGCGCGTCTTCCTTGAGGCCCTGGCAGGCCAGTGCGCCCTCGCGATGGAACGCGCCTCGCTCTTCGAGCGCGAGCACACCACGGCGGAGACGCTGCAGCGGAGCCTGCTGCCTGACCGGCTGCCGATCGTGCCCGGCATCATCCTGGAAGCCAGCTACCTGCCGGTCACCAGGAACATGGAAATCGGCGGGGACTGGTACGACGCCTTCCGGCTGCCCGACGGCAAGCTCGCGGTGGCGGCCGGCGACGTGATGGGCAAGGGACTGACCGCAGCGGCGGGCATGGGCCGGGTGCGCAACGCGCTGCGCGCGCTCGCGCTGACCGACCCGAGGCCAGCCGCCGTGCTGGCCGGCCTCGACCGGCTTTTCGTCGCGACCGAGCTCGAGGAACAGGTGACAACGGTCGCGTACCTGGTGGTCGACCCGGAAACCGGGGACGGCATGGCCGGCAACGCGGGTCACCTGCCGCCGCTGCTGCTGTCCCGCGATGCTCCGCCCCGGCTGGATCCAACTGAGGCCGGGACGCCGCTGGGCTGGGCAAGCCCGCGGCAGCAGTACGCTTTCAGGCTGCCGCCCGGCAGCACCGCGGTGCTCTATTCGGATGGGCTGGTGGAGAACCGCAAGCGCGGTCTGGACACCGGCCTGGACGAGCTGGTCGCGGTGGCAGCGCAGGCACCCGCGGAGCTGGTGGAAGATCCTGCCCGATTGCTTGCTTACCTGGTTGAGCGGATGCTCACGGGTTATGAGCAGGACGACGACGTGACCGTGCTCGTGCTGCACATGCCGCTGCGGGACGGGGTGCCGCCGGCCAGGAAGCCGGCCGGCCCGGTCACCGCGGGGAGGGGTAAGAGGAGGGGTAAGGCGTGAGAATTGCGGGAATCATGGTCCGGCACGGGACCGCTGCGCCGCTGGCCCAGGCCCGCCCCGGGCTCGCGGTGGTACGACCTACTTCCCGAGTCCGCCTAAGGTGGAGTGCGGGAGATCAGCCGGCCGGGGCCGCAGTGCCGCGTGACATGAGCCCGGTGCGCGGCCTGGTCCTAGCAGCGAGACCCGCGCGGTAGGGTCCGTTTCCCCGGCCATACGTACGCAGGAGAGGGTGTCCGTGTCGTTTGCCAGTCCGGTCAGCCATATGTCGAGCGCGCCAAGGTCGGCCGCCATCCAGCGGAGGAAGGGGTGACTGCGGTGGCAGGAGCTGCAGGCTCCGCGGCGCGGAGGCAGGTAGGCACTTCCGGTCAGAACGGGCGATCGCCCGCGCAGAGACCTCAGGGACCCGGCGCGGCTGACGCGGTCGGCCTGCGCACCGACACGGCGGTAGCGCTGGTAGCGGATGACGTGCGGGATGGGACTGAGCGTTCCCCCGGTTCGGCAAGGTCCGCGAATCAGCCGGGCGCCGGCCGGCCCGCTGGCCGCTCCGCGGTGGCCGCCGGGACTGATGGCCGGACGGCGGACCCCGAGGACGCGCTGGCGGACGGCCAGCAGGGCGCGGACGGGCCTTCCGGCCGCAGCCGGAAGGCAGCGCGTAGCTCTGGCGGCGCTGGCCGCCCGGGTACCGCGATCAGGGACCGGGCGCCTGCCGCGGCATCAGGCGACACCGCGGACGCTGACGAGGCGAGCCCGGATGACGGGGTCGCGGGCAAGGGCGGTTCTGGTTTTGGCGGTGCCATGGATGACATCGAGCTGGACGGCGAGATAGAAGTCGATGTCGAGGTCGACTTTGACGTCGCCGAGCTAGCCGCGGTCGCCGAGCTCGACGTCGACCTGGAAGATCTGTCCGATCTTGAGGATGACGAGGATCCCGTCGCGGTCCTGGAGGCCGAGGCGGAGCTCGCCGAACCAGGTCCTGCCGACGCGGCGGAGGACGGGCCGGACGAGGACGCGGCGGACGAGGACGCGCCGGAGGCTGCGCCGGGCCTGGACGCGGCTACCGCGGGGCTGCCGGCGGCGGTGCCGGCGGCAGCTGCCGCGACCGCCGTCGGGGCGAAGGCGGGCGATGAGGCTGAGGATGAGGCGTTCGTCTACGGTGACGACGACGAGGATCTGCCGGCGGCGCAGGTCGCGGCGGCGGGCGCGACAGCTGACCCGGTCAAGGACTACCTGAAGCAGATCGGCAAGGTCCCGCTGCTCAACGCCGAGCAGGAGGTCGAGCTGGCGAAGCGGATCGAGGCCGGCCTGTTCGCGGAGGAGAAGCTCGCCGAGGGCCGGGGCACGCTGCGGCCGGAAGCGCGCGGTGACCTGGAATGGATCGCCGACGACGGCAGGCGGGCCAAGAATCACCTGCTGGAGGCGAACCTGCGGCTGGTGGTGTCCCTGGCGAAGCGGTACACCGGGCGGGGGATGCTCTTCCTTGACCTGATCCAGGAGGGGAATCTCGGCCTGATCCGCGCGGTGGAGAAGTTCGACTACACCAAGGGATACAAGTTCTCGACGTATGCCACCTGGTGGATCCGGCAGGCGATCACCCGGGCGATGGCGGATCAGGCGCGGACCATCCGGATCCCGGTGCACATGGTCGAGGTCATCAACAAGCTGGCCCGGGTGCAGCGGCAGATGCTGCAGGACCTGGGCAGGGAGCCGACTCCTGAGGAGCTCGCCGCCGAGCTGGACATGACCCCGGAGAAGGTCATCGAGGTGCAGAAGTACGGCCGCGAGCCGATCTCCCTGCACACGCCGCTCGGCGAGGATGGCGACAGCGAGTTCGGTGACCTGATCGAGGACTCCGAGGCGATCCAGCCGGGCGAGGCGGTCAGCTTCACGCTGCTGCAGGAGCAGCTGCACTCGGTGCTCGACACGCTGTCGGAACGCGAGGCCGGGGTTGTCTCGATGCGGTTCGGCCTCACCGACGGGCAGCCGAAGACACTCGACGAGATCGGCAAGGTCTACGGCGTGACCCGGGAGCGGATCCGCCAGATCGAGTCCAAGACCATGTCCAAGCTCCGGCACCCGTCCCGGTCCCAGGTCCTGCGCGACTACCTCGACTGACCCCGGCGCCAGCTCGGCTGGCTTGCAGCACCAGCACCACTGACGTGCGGCACCAGCGAGTCACAGGTCGTGGCAGGCACGGGCTCGGCGTGCTGGCTCAGCCTGGGCTGTCCGCCTCGTCCTGTTCCCTGGCCTGGTCCTTCTTCCTGGCTGTGTCCTGCTCCCTGGCCTCGTCCTGCTCGCTGACAAAGGTTCCGCGGCCGTGGACAGTGACGATCAGCCGTCGCTCCCGCAGGACTGCCGTGGCGCGCCGGATCGTGTCATAGCTCACGCCGTACTCCGCGGCCATGTCACGCTCGGCGGGAAGCCGGGCCCCCGGCGCCAGATCCCCGCTCGCGATCCTCGCCGCGACGTGATCCGCGACCTGGACGTAAACCAGCGCGGCTCCGCGCGTATCGATGTCCGGCCGCTCCCTCATGACAGCCAGGCTAACCACCGCTGACCTGCGTCTTCGTATGACTAGCTAGGCATAGCACCGCCAAGCTTGTAGAATCAGGGGTATGACAGACATCACGCCGGAGCTGGCCGACGTTCTTCATCAGCATGGCGAGGGCTGGCAGATCCAGCACGATCCCGGCGTCGGCTGCTGGACCGCCATCAGGCGGCCGACTGCCAGCGCCCTGCACATCATCTGCGCCCATGACCTGGCCACGCTGGCCATCAAGCTCGACGCGGCAAGTGATCGCGGCAGCGGCTAGGACTCGACCCGGCAGCGGCGCGGATACCCGCCCACGCGCGCGCGAAGCCCCGGTCGGGCGCGCGCTATGGCAACCGCCAGGGCGCGTTAGGGCAACGTCCAGGGCGTTAGGACAACGGCCAGGGCGTTAGGGACAACGGCCAGGGCGCGGATTGCGCAGCAGCTACAGGCAGGAGCGGACGTGGCCAAGTAGCGGCAGGACGGCGGCCGTACTCAGGCGCCTTGCCTGCTCGCGGTGCCCCGTGCCGGGACCAGCCGGTCCGTCTCGTCCTGGATCTCGATAGCGATCTTGGCGAGCGCGGCAGCGTGCTGGCGGTTGTGATGCGCGCAGAAAAGCAGCTCCGCCGGTCCGGCGAGCACGACACGTACGTAAGCCTGCGCGCCGCACCGGTCGCATACATCGGTGGCGTTGAGCGGCTTTGTTGGGGCCATAGCTCCGGTCATGTCGCCTCCCTCGCCGTGACCCTCCGGACCTGTTGCCGGCGGGTCGTACAACCTTTTGTCTCTACTGCATCACAACACACTGCCGACGGCGGAACTTCCCGGGCCGGCGGGCAATACGCCAGAAGCGAACAGCCTTCCTGCCTTACGGGACGATCCCTGCCCGATCACCGTAGCGCGTCCGCGTTGTCCCAGCTAGCCGGGTATGTCTGCGGCGTGGCCGCACCGCGTTGACGGCATCCGACGCTAGTCTGCCCTCAGGCCCATCCGGGCGCCGCCCGGCATGCCACGTCAGGAGACCGTTCGTGACCGTCGTGAGTTCCGCGCCCGCGCGGCGTGCCGCCTCTGATGGCTACACCGCGCGCCATCTGACGGTGCTGGAGGGCCTCGACGCCGTTCGCAAGCGCCCGGGCATGTACATCGGCTCCACCGACAGCCGCGGGCTCCTGCAGTGCCTCGGGGAGATCGTCGACAACGCAGTGGACGAGGCGCTGGGCGGGCACTGCACGGACATCGAGGTCGTGCTGCACGCTGATCACTCCGCGCAGGTGCGGGACAACGGCCGCGGCATTCCGGTCGACCTGGAGCCCAAGACCGGCCTCACCGGCGTCGAGCTCGTGATGACCAGGCTGCACGCCGGCGGCAAATTCGGCGGCGGTTCCTACACCGCGTCGGGCGGGCTGCACGGCGTCGGCGCCTCGGTGGTGAACGCCCTGTCCGGCCGGCTGGACGTGCAGGTGGCCAGGGACGGCAACGAGTGGGCGGTGAGTTTTCGTCACGGGGTGGCCGGCGAATTCGCCGGGCCGGGCCCGGATGCCCCGTTCGCGCCTGGCCACGGCCTGCGGAAGGTCCGCCGGGTAGCGAAGACGCTGACCGGCACCACGATCAGGTTCTGGCCGGACCCGCAGGTCTTCGTCCGTGACGCCCGGTGGAGCTTCGAGACCCTTGCCCAGCGAGCCCGCCAGACTGCGTATCTGGTGCCAGGGCTCACCATCCGGGTCCGGGACGAGCGCGCGGCCGAACCGGGCGGGCCGTCGGCAGACAGCGCGGATCGCGCGACGGCCGGGCCGCAGCAGGCCGAGTTCCGGTTCGCGGGCGGGATCAGCGAGTTCTGCGCCCACCTCTCGCCTGGCGATCCGGTCACCGAGGTGATCCGGCTGACCGGCTCGGGCCAGTTCACCGAGACGGTGCCGGTGCTCGATGACCAGGGTCATCTCACCCCCGCCGATGTGGAGCGCGAGCTCGAAGTCGACGTGGCGCTGCGCTGGGGGACCGGCTACGACAGCGTGATCAGGTCATTCGTCAACGTGATCGGCACGCCCAAGGGCGGCACCCATGTCGCCGGGTTCGAGCGCGCGCTCGTCCGGACGCTGAACGAGCAGCTGCGGGCGGCCAGGCTGCTGAAGAACGGCGATGAGCCGGTCATCAAGGAGGACGCGGCCGAGGGCATGACGGCCGTGATCGCGGTACGGCTGCCTGAGCCGCAGTTCGAGGGGCAGACGAAAGACATCCTCGGCACTCCGGCTGCCTCCCGGATCGTGGCGCAGGTCGTGGCCGGCGAGCTCCGGGCGTTCTTCGAGTCGCGCGGCCGCGGCGGGAGGCAGCAGGCCAGGGCGCTGCTCGACAAGGTAGCCGCCGCAGCGAAGACCCGCATCGCCGCACGCGAGCACCGGGAGAATCAGCGCCGCAAGTCCGCGCTCGCCAGCTCCGCCCTGCCGGCCAAGCTGGTGGACTGCCGCTCGGCCGATGACCGGAGCGAGCTGTTCATCGTCGAGGGCGACTCCGCGCTCGGCACGGCCAAGCTGGCCAGGGACTCGGAGTTCCAGGCGCTGCTGCCGATCCGCGGCAAGATCCTTAACGTGCAGAAGGCATCGCTCGCCGACATGCTCAAGAACGCCGAATGCGCTGCGATCATTCAGGTGATCGGGGCGGGCTCGGGTGCCGCGTTCGACCTGGACGCGGCCAGGTACCAGCGGGTGATCTTCATGGCGGACGCTGATGTTGACGGCGCCCACATCCGGACCCTGCTGCTGACCCTCTTTCATCGCTACATGCGGCCGATGGTCGAGGCTGGCCGGGTCTTCGCGGCCGTGCCGCC
>JBEKFH010000005.1:0-44105 GCA_050013415.1 Streptosporangiaceae bacterium
AGCCGGTGATGGCGCTGCCGCTGTCGTTGAACGCCGGCGCCGTCCAGGCCAGCTTCACCGAGGCGTTGCCGGCGGTTGCCTTCAGTGAGGCCGGCGCCGACGGGACGGTCGCCGGGGTGGCGGAGGCTTCACCGGAGGCGGCACCGACGGCGACGGCGTTGTGCGCCCGGACGATGAAGTAGTACTTCGTGCCGTCGGTCAGCCCGGTGACGGTGTAGCTCCTCGTCGTCGCCGGGAGCGGCTTGGCGTTGACGGGGGTGGCGGACTCGCCGCCCTTGACGGTCCCCTTGAAGATGCTGTAGCCGGTGATCGCGCTGCCGCCGGTCGACGTCGGTGCCTTCCACGTCAGTGTGGCTGCACCGCTCCCCGACTTGGCGGCGAGGCTCCCCGGCGCACCCGGGGCGGTTGCCGCCGTCGTCGAGACCTGCTTCGAGGGGGCGCCGACGCCGCGGGCATTCAAGGCCTTCACGGTGAAGTAGTACGTCGTGCCGATCTTCAGCCCCTTCACCGTGTAGCCCGTCGCCGTCGCCAGCAGCCGCGACGAGTTGAGCTTCGTCGACTCCTGACCAGGCTTCGTCCCGTCGTAGACGTTGTAGCCGGTGACATCGCTGGTCACGGCCGGGGAGGCCGTCCGGCGGGGCGCCGCCGGCGCGCCGAACGCCACCCGGGCCACCCCGTTGCCGAGATTAGTGACCGCGACGTCCGGCACCGCGCCCGGCAGGGGGATGTTGACAGTCTCGTTCAGCTGCGCCGAGTCCGAGCCGGCGAAGCCGGCGTCGCCGCTGTAGACCGCGACGATCGCGTGCGGGGAGGTGTCGGCGTAGGTCTGCGCGCAGGCCGCGTCGCCGGAGGCGTCCAGCGACACCGACTGGCAGCCGGTCACCGGGTTCCCGCTGTCGTAGAACGACACCGTGCCCCCGCCGTCGCTGCCGGTCACGGTCGCGGTGTACGTCAGCGCCTGGCCGGTCGTCCCGGGATTCGCCGACGACACGACCGACGTCGATGTCGCGCCGAACGTGCCGACCGCCTGGATCAGCGGCGTCGAGACCGACGACTCGTCCGGGAGGCCGAACCCGTCGAAGGACGCCACGATCGAGTGCAGCCCGGCAGCGGAGTACGTCCACGTGCAGGTGGCGGTTCCGGACGCGTCCGGAGTCAGGTTCACGCAGTCCGTGTTCTGGTTCGCCAGATCCTGGCCGTTGTCGGTGAAGGTGATCTGGCCGTCCTGATTGGCCGGGCTGACCGTGGCCGTGTAGGTGATCTGCTGGCTGACCGCTGACGGGTTCGCTGACGAGGTCACCGCTGTGGTGGTCTGCTGGAAGGCTTTTATCTGCACCGTCCCCAGCAGGCCGCCCGCGAAGCCGGCGTCGCCGCTGTAGACGGCGTTGACCAACGTGGTCTGGGGCGCGGTGGGAATCTCCGTGCAGATCGCCTGGCCGGCCGCGTTCAGCGGGACGGCCGTGCAGTTGCCGGTGCCGGGATTCAGGGAGCCGAAGTCCACGGTGCCGCCGCCGTCGGTGGGGGTGACTGTCGCCGTGAAGGTCACTGGCTGGCCGGTGTTCACGCTGAACGCGGACTGCGTCAGCGATCCCGAGGTCGCCGCCGGCGCGCTGACCACCTGGCTGAGCGCCGGCGAGGCGGAGCCCAGCGTGTTGGTGTCGCCACTGTAAGTGGCCACGATCGAGTGGGTGCCGCCGAAGGTATAGGAGGTCACGCAGGTCGCCTGGTCAGAGGCGTTCAGTGCCACCGCCGAGGGGCAGTCGCCGATAGTGTTGCCGCCGTCGGTGAACGTCACGGTGCCGCCGCCGTCAGTGTTGGTGACGGTGGCGGTGTAGGTCACCTGCTGGCCGCCGGTCGACGGGTTGGCCGAGGATGCCAGCGAGGTCTGCGATTGCGTCGGGGCGAGGGAGGTGACGATGAGGCTGGGGCTCCAGCTGAGGAACGCCGAGCCGAAGGAGGCGTTGGTGAACTGCGGGCGGGCGGCGATGGCGACCGTGCCGGAGGCGGAGTTGTTGAAGGTGAACGACGAGCTGGGGCTGACGGCGCTGAGCGTGGGCGTGCCGGCGGCCTGCACGCCGGCGAGTGAGACGTTGTCGAAGAACCAGCCCTGCTCCCCGCAGGCCCACTCCCCGCCGGTGTAGGTGAGGGAGAACCGGAGCTGGATCTGCTGATTGGCGAACTGGCTCAGCGAGACAGTCTCCGGGGTGAACGCCGTGTCCGATTCTGACGGCAGCGGGCTCTGGGACCAGATCGAGGTCCAGGTGCTCCCGCCGTCGGTGGAGACGTCGACGCTCGCCGTCTGGTCCGAGGTGGCGCCGAAGCCCATGCCGGAGAACAGGTTGCCGAAGCTGAGCTGGCCCCCGGCGCCCGGGAAGATGGTCTGGTTCAGGGTGAGGGTCTGCTGGGCGGGCGCGGCAGCGCAGTTCGACGCGCCGTTACTCGCGAGGTTGAACGCCGTGGCGCCGGTCGGCTCCGCGGTCGAGATCGGATTGAGGCCGGCCGAGACGTTCGCGGTCCAGTTCGTGATGCCGTTGGTGGCCGGGTCGTCGATGAGGTTCTCCGGGCTCAGCGGCGACGTCTCCCACTGGTAGCCGCTCACCTGCGGATCCGCCAGCGGGGTGATGCTGTAGGACGGGTCGGCCCCGACCGCGGGCGAGGCCGGCCCTGAGGGGGCCTGGCTGAGGGTGTGCGCCGGGTCCGACACGGCCGGGTCGAACACGGTCACGTTGTAGGTGAAGTTCTGCGGGGCGCCGCCGTTGACGACCACGTTGCTGACGGTCACGGCGTAGGTGTCATCCTGCGCCGGCTTGGGCCAGGTGGATCCGACCGGGACGGTGGACAGGCTCCAGGAGATGGCCGGGTCGCCGTACTGCCCGCAGGCGGGGTTGGTGGCCAGCAGCGCCGGGGTCGTCGGGTCGAAGCAGTTGACCTGCGTGCCGACCGGCGTGCCGTTCAGCTTCACCGACACGCTCGCGTTGCTGAAGTTGGCGCCCGGCAGGCCGAACGACCAGACCGGGTAGACGACCTGGTAGGGCACGAAGCCGGCCGGCGGCCAGGCGATATAGGGGGTGCGCGTCGGGGGGCGGGTCGCCAGCGGCGTCGTAAGCACCAGCTGGGCGAGGGTCCCCTGGAAGCCGGTCGTGGCCGGGACGGCGCCGGCGCCCATCACGTCGATCGACGGGTTGAGCATGTTGCGCCGGTGCCCGATCGCGCCGCTGTCTTGCATCAGGTCGTCGATCCCGGGCGGGCCGGTCGCCCCGGCCGCGGTGGAGGGGGTCTCGTTAAGGTTCGAGCTCGACGAGCCGTTGAACGCCTGCTGGGTCCAGCAGTTCGTGCCCGCCTGGGGCGGGGTGTGCTGGAGGAAGTTGTTGGCGCTCTCCATCAGCGCCGCCGCCTGCGCCTCGGCGTTGTTGGGGTCAGCCGAGGTGCCGGCGTCGGTGCCGTTGAAGGTGACGTCCGGCTCGCCGGCCATCGTGCGGTAGTAGTTGATCCGGCGGAGGACCGACTGCAGGAAGGCCGGGGTGACGGTGCCCGGATTGCAGCCGGCGATGTTCCCCGTCCAGCCCTCCGGGACGCCGTTCGACGCCGTGTACACCTGGTTGTAAAACTGCCGGACATCCTCGCGGTCGTTGATGTTGATGCTGAAACCCTGGATCGGGGCGGTAGCCGCGGCCGCCTTGGGCGCGTGCGGGCGGGCCTGGACGGCCGCCGCCGCAGCTGATCCGGTGCCCGCCACCACGCCAGCCGCGCTGGCCAGGCTGACGCACACGACGACCGCTACCCTGAGCGCCGGGCCGGGCCGGCGCCGGTGACTCGCGGTCATGATGGCGCACCCGTGCCAGGACGGTCAGCGGTCATTGTTTCCCTCCGCATGCTCGACAAGGGCGCCTGAGCCGTGAGGTACGAACCTGGAAAGCCTCGGCCGCCTGAAACCGCGTTCAGCGTGTCACATCGCCGAGCGAAATTGAAGACTCTCACCCGCCTACCCTCGGTGACCGACCGGCCTGCGCCCGCGGCGTTTCTCAGGCGTCCCTGGTCATCATTCGCCAGGCGCCGAGGATCGTCCAGACAGCCAGCCAGGCGACGATGACGAAGGCGGACTGGGTGGCCGACTCGGCCAGCAGCGCGGCGCCGGGGCGCCCGCCGCCTCCGATCACCCCCGGCAGCACGGCCCCCGTCGGCAGCCCGGCTGGCTCCAGGTGCGCCACGGCCATCCCGACGACCGAGCGCTGCAGGTCCTCCAGGTGGGGAATGGCAACCCCGGAAAGGATCGGCGTCACGATGATCTGGAACATGATGATCAAGATGACCGGGCCGGTTCGCTGCCCCATCAGCGAGGCGAGCCCGAGTCCGAGGATGAACCCGACGGTCACGTCGAGCTCGATCCACAGGCCGGCCTCGATCATGAGGGAGACCGGCGGGTAGCGGTAAATCGCGGCGTAACCGCCCTGGCCGGAGTAGTCCTGGCGGGCAATCCTGGCGGCCAGGGCCTCCACGGCCGCGGGCGCGGGCTGGGCAGGGGGGACCGCTGACTTCGACCAGGGAGGCGGGCCGGAGGGGCACGTGACATTCCCGGGTAGAGGCCCGTTGCCGAGAGTGCAGATGACCGGCTCGGCGTGGTCGCTGGCCCAGTTCTCGAAGCCCGCGCGAGACAGGCCGGGAGGTATGTTCACGTTCGAGTCGTCGATGAATGCCGGTGCGGCGAAGACGCTGACCGCGCAGACAATCATGTAGCCGATGGCGACCAGCGGCACGACGATCGCCAGCCCGGCCGGGACCCGGGCCAGGTAAAGCGCCAGCCGGGACCGGCCGGTCACCACCAGGTGCCGGAACATGCCTTCGGTGAGGTCGCGCGATCCGGCCGTGCAGCCCACCGTGGCCGCCATGATGAAGCCGAAGGTGGGCAGGAAGCCGGCGGCCAGGATCCTGAAGATCATCTCGCTGCCGGCGGGCGGGTTGGCCCGCGGCGCGAACGCGTGCAGCAGCAGCCGGATGAGCATGAACAACGCCGGGAACCCGATGTTCACCACGATGAGGGCGGTCATCAGGCCGCGCCGTTTCCGCAGCTCCATGATTCTGGTGGCGATCATGCCGGCGGTCGGAACCGGAGAACCCCGGCGGTCGCGCGAGTGACCGCCGGGCACCGTATGCCCAGGCGCCGTACGCCCAGGCGCCGTATGCCCGAGCTCCGTCAGGCCGGGCGCCGCCTGGAGTGCCTGGTCGGGCACGGATGCGCCGGCGGCGGGCGTGGTCGTCATTCCGGGTCCTCCAGCTTGCTGGTGACCTGCAGGAACCATGATTCGAGCGAGGTCGAGGCCGGCTGAAGCCGGTACACGGATATTCCGCCTGCGACGAGAACGCGGTTGACTTCGGCGATCACGTCGCGTCCGGTGCCCCCGGGCAGCGTTATCTCCAGGCCCAGCGCCGACGGCGCGGGCTCCATGCGGGCACCGAGGGCGGTGCCGACGGCGGTGCCTGCGAGCAGGGCACGGGCCCGGGCGGGTTCGGAGCATTCGACCTGGAGCGTGACCGGCGCATCCGCCAGGAGTTCGGCGATCGGTCCCTGCCGGACGATGCTGCCGCGGTCAACGATGGCGACCGCGTCACAGGTCCGCTCGACCTCGTCCAGCAGGTGCGAGGACAGCACGACCGTCCGGCCCTCGGCCACCAGCGAGAGGATCATGTCGCGGATCCCGGCCATCCCGGCGGGGTCGAGCCCGTTCATCGGCTCGTCCAGGATGAGCAGCTGCGGGTCTGCGAGCAGGCAGGCGGCGACGCCGAGGCGCTGCCGCATGCCCATCGAGTACGCCCGGACCCGGTCGTCGGCGCGGTGCGCCAGGCCGACTCGGTCCAGGGCCGGCCCGATGCGGTCGCGGGCGGCCGGCTCGCGAGCTGCCGCGAGCAGCCGCAGATTCTGCCTGCCGGTCAGATGGCCGTGGAACCGGGGCTCGTCGACGATGGCACCGATCCGGGCGAGCGCCGCGGCGCGACACCGCGGAACCGGGTACCCGAGCAGGGACATCGTGCCGGCATCAGCGCGGGTTAATCCCAGCAGCACCCGGATGAGCGTGGTCTTGCCGGCGCCGTTGGGGCCGAGGTAGCCGAATGCGGATCCCCGGGGGACCAGGAGCTCGACACCGTTCACCGCAGTATTCGCCCCGAAGCGCTTGGTGAGCCCGTGGGTCTCCACGGCCCAGCCGCGCGGCGACCTCATCCCGTCGCCGCCGCCCGGTAGGGACGGAAGAACGCGCGCAGCTCCGCAGCGTAGAGCTCGGGTTCCTCGAACGGCGCGAAGTGCCCGCCGCGCGCAGGCTCGGTCACTGCCACGACGTTCGCCGTGCGCTCGAGCCACGCCCGCGGCGGCCGGGCGATGTCGCCGGGGAACAGCGAGAAGCCGGACGGCACCTCGACCCGGCGGGCGTGCTGCGCGGGCGGGATCGCGCCGTTCGCCCGGTACATCCGCATCGACGAGCCGATCGTCGCCGTGAGCCAGTAGATCGTGATGTTCGTGAGGATCTCGTCCCTGCTGAAGGACCGCTCGACGTCGCCGTCGCAGTCGCTCCAGGCCCGGAGCTTCTCGACGATCCAGGCCGCGAGCCCGGCGGGCGAGTCGGTCAGCCCTGCGGCCGCGGTCTGCGGCTTGGAGCGGTGCATCGCGGCGTAGGCGCCCTCGGCCGCGCCCCAGGCCGCGGTCCGGCCGAGAAAGGCGCGCTCCTCCTCCGTCAGCTCAGCCGGGTCGCCGGCGAACACGGGCAGGCCCCCGTCCATGCGGTGCACGGCCACCACCCGGCCGGGGTGGTCGAGCGCGAGGTAGCGGCTGACGCCGCTGCCGATGTCCCCGCCCGCCGCGCCGAACCGCTCGTAGCCCAGGACATCCATCAGCTCGGCCCACAGGCCGGCCACGGCGATGGAATCCAGTGGCGGCCCGGCCGGGCGGTCGGAGTACCCGTAGCCCGGCATGTCGGGCACGACCACGTCAAACGCATCGGCGGGGTCGGCGCCGTGCGCGCCGGGATCGGTGAGCAGCGGGATGACCTTGGAGTATCGCCAGAACGAGTCCGGCCAGCCGTGGCTGAGGACCAGCGGCAGGGCGCCCCCGGCCGGCCCGGCAGCCCGGACGTGCACGAAGTGGATCCCGATGCCGCCGAGCGGGACCCGGAAGCGGGGAAGCCGGGCGAGCGCGGCCTCCTGGGCCGGCCAGTCGAACCCGTCCGCCCAGTAGGCGACGAGCCCGCGGAGGTAACCGAGGTCGGTCCCGAGCGACCACCCGGCGTCCTGCGGCGTGTCCGGCCAGCGCGTCGCGCGCAACCGCGCGCGGAGGTCCGCCAGGGCCGCGGGCGCGGCCTGCGGGCTGAACGGCTCGGGGCGCGGCAGGGTGTCCGGCATGCCAGGCACCCTACCGGCCACGATGCAGGTCTGCCGGCCAGCGCCGCCGGCCGGCACCGGGCCGGCCACGAGGCCGCAGAGGTGGCGTGATGCGTCTGCGCGTGGTGGTCTGGACTGGCGCGGAGGTTGGCGAAAAGAATCTCGCCTCCTAGGCGAACCCTTTGCCTTTAGAACGCAATAAGAGGAGTGATGGACGACGACGAGCTGATCGCCGCAGTGGCGCGCGGTGACGACGCTGCGCTGCGGGAGATGTTCTCGCGGCACGCGCCGTGGCTGGCTGCCCGCTTGCGGGCGGTGCTGCCCGCCGCCGAAGTGGAGGACGCGTTGCAGGAGACCTTCCTGGCGGTGTGGCAGGGAGCCCGCGGCTACCGGCCGGGCGGCAGCGCCGGCGCTGGCTGCGCGGCGGCCGGCAGCGCGGCGGCCGGCAGTGCCGGCGGATGGCTGTGGGGGATCGCGCGCCGGCAGGCTGCGCTGCTGCTGCGCCGCCGCGGGCCCGCCGCGACGGCGCTGCCTGACGTGTTCACGCCGATGGGGCAGCAGGCGGGCGACCCCGCGGAAGCCGCCCTGGCCCGGGCTGACCTGGCGCAGGCCGTCGCCGCCCTGGGCCCGGCCGGCGGGCTGGAGCGCGAGGTCTGGCGGCTGCGCTACCTGGAGGACCGGCCGGTGGCTGAGGTTGCGGAACTGCTGGGGGTCCCGGCGGGCACGGTGAAAAGCCGGGCCCACCGGGCCCGGCGCGTGCTGCAGGGGGTCTTGCGCGGCGGCGCGGCGGCGGGCCGCCGCGGCCCGGCGGCGGGAGGAGGGACGAGATGAGCGGCACCGATGCGGGCCCGCCCGATGTCGACCTGGGCCGCGTGTGGCTCGGGGTGGCGGCGCAGGTGTGGCGGCGCGAGCCAGGGCGGGCGGAACGGGCAGCCGGGCGGCTGCTGCGCTCGCCAGGGCTGGCCCGGGCGCTGGTGACGACGCCGTCGCTGCTGATGGGGTGGCTGATCGCGACCGCCGTAGTGCTGGCCGCCGGCGCAGTCGCCACGCTGGGGACCGGGACGCCGTACGTGCCGCTGCTCGCGCCGGCGGTCGCCGCGGCCGGCATCGCGTACGCCTACGGGCCGGGCATCGACCCGGCGTGGGAATTGTCGCGGAGCATGGCGGTCAGCGACCGGATGGTGCTTCTGGTGCGGGCACTGGCGGTGTTCGGGCTGAACGCGGCGCTCGGGCTGGCTGCCTCGGCCGCCTCGGGGACGGCGGCTGCGCTGACGTTCGGCTGGCTGGTGCCGATGACCGCCGTCTGCTGCCTGGCGCTGGCCGCCGCGACGCTGGCCCGGTCGGCGATAGCCGGCGTGGCGGCGGGCATGTCCGGCTGGGTGATCACCGTGCTGGCCGGGAAGGCGGCCGCCGGGCAGCTCACCGCCGTGATCACCGATTCTTCGCTGATCTTTCCCTACCTTGCCGTCGCCGCCTGCTGCGGCGCGGTCGTGGTGTACGCGACCAGGCTCACGAGAGGAACCTCATGAACGTCGAGCTCACCGACCTGACCAGGCGGTTCGGCCGTACCACGGCGGTGTCCGAGGTGACGCTGGAAGCCGGCCCTGGGGTGTTCGGCCTGCTAGGCCCCAACGGGGCCGGCAAGACTTCGCTGCTGCGGATGATGGCGACGGTGATCCCGCCCACCTCGGGCAGGCTGCGGCTGCTCGGCCGCGATCCCGGCAGCTACGCCCCGCGGCGGGAGGTCCGGCGCAGGCTCGGCTACCTGCCGCAGAGCCTCGGCTACTACCCGGGATTCACGGTCGCGGACTTCGTGGAGTACTTCGCGCTGCTCAAGGAAATGCCGCCGGGCCGGGTGCCGGCCGCGGTGGCGGCCGCCATCGAGCAGGTGGGCCTGGGGGACCGGGCGCGCGCCAAGCTGCGGACCCTGTCAGGCGGGATGCTGCGCCGGGCCGGGATCGCGCAGGCGATCGTGAACGATCCGGATCTGCTGCTGCTGGACGAGCCGACCGCGGGGCTGGACCCCGAGCAGCGGGTGGCGTTCCGCGGCATGCTGCGCGAGTTCGGCCAGCGGGCCACCGTGATCGTCTCCACCCACCTGGTCGAGGACGTGGGCGCCGCCTGCACCCAGGTGGCGCTGATGGAGCAGGGCAGAATCGTCTTCCACGGCACCCCGGCGGAGCTGACTGCCCGCGGCGAGGGCAGCGGCGCGGCGGGTGATGCCCCGCTGGAGCGCGGTTACAGCGCGGTGCTCGCGGCGGCCCGGTTGGTCCCGGCGGCCCGGGCATGACCACCGCGACCAGCGCCCCGGTGCGCCATCAGCCGCAGCGCATGCCGCGGGCGGTCCCGCTGACCGCGGCCCGGCTGCTGCGGATCGAGCTGCGCCGCAACCCGATGCCGTGGATCCTGCCGCTGATCGCGTTGCTGTTCTGGTTCGACTCCTACCGGCCCAGCACCACGCAGCCGCCGATCTGGGCGCTGCGCACGTTCTGGAACATGGGGCAGGGGCACACCATCATCGACTTCGGGCCGTTCGTGGCCGGCCTGGCCGCCTGGGTGGGGTCGCGGGACGGCCGGCGCGGCATCGCCGACCTGGTGACCGCCACCGCCCGGCCGCGCTGGGCCGCCCAGCTCGCCACCTGGGCCGCGACCGCCATCTGGGCGGTGGGGGCCTACCTGGTCTTCGTCGCCGTCATGTTCGGGGTCTACGCGCACCAGGGAGTGCAGGGCTCGCCGCCGTGGTGGTGGGTGGCGGTCGGCGCGGCGGCCGTGACGGCGTTCAGCGCGGCCGGGTTCGCGGTTGGCGCCTTGTTCCCCAGCCGGTTCGCCGCGCCGCTGGCCGCGTTCGGCGGGTTCCTGGCCATGGTCATGTCGTCGCAGACCGGGTTCAGCCATACCTCCGGATGGGCGCTGATCCTGCCGACCAACTCCAACGGCAACTACCAGCCTCTCTCCGGGGTCTTCTATCCCTACCTGCCCGACCTGCCGATCGCCCGGGTGATGTTCCTGGCCGGGATCGCGGTCGCGGCCCTCGGCCTGGCCGGGCTGCCCGCCGGGGCCGGCGGCCCGGGACTGCGGCGGGCCGCCGCGGTCGTCATGCTGGCCGGGGTGGCGGCGGCCGGGACCGCCGTCGGGCTGGCCGGCACGGCCCGGCTCGGGCCGCACGGCATGGTCATCCCCGCGCTGCACGACGCGGCCAGCGACCGGCCGATCCGCTACACCCCCGTCTGCGGCCAGTCCGCCGGGGTTCCGGTGTGCCTGAACCCGGCCTACCGGCAGTTCCTGCCAGACGTGACCGCGGCGCTGCGCCCGGTGCTCGGCGAGGTGGCCGGCCTGCCCGGCGGGCCGGCCCGTGCCGCCCAGTCGGCCGGGGCCTACTCCAGCGGCGAGGGCGGGGCCGGCGCGCCGATGACGATCAGCGGCCGGCCGCCTGTGCTGCGCATGCCGCTCGGCTCGCTCAACCTGCCGGACGTGTTCGGCGGGACCACGGCGCAGTTCGCTGGGCAGCTCAGGCTGCTGTCCGTGCACGCGTTCGCCGGGGCCGGCGCCGGCCCGGGCACGCCCGCGCAGCAGGCGGTGCAGGCGGTCCTGCTGCAGGGCGCTGGCGTGCCGTTCGCCGCGCAGCCCGGGATGCTTTCCTCGGTCGGGCTGCCGTCGTGGGCCCAGGCCACCATGCACGAGCAGGCCACGGAGCAGGGCAAGAATCACACGCCGGCGCCGGCGTCCGGGCCGGTCTACGCCGCGGCCCGGCGGCTCGCGGCGCTGCGGCCCGCGGCCCGGCATGCCTGGCTCGCCGCCCATCTCGGCGCGCTGCGGTCCGGCCAGCTCAGCCTGGCGCAGCTGCCATGACCGCCGCCGGGATCCACCGGCCGCCGGGCGCCGGACAGGCCCGCCCGGCCTCCCGGCGCGCCCTCGCCACGCTGCGCCTGGCGTGGCTGTACCTGGTCAGCCGCCGGGCCCTGGCGGCGGTAGCCCTCCTGGTGGCCCTCGGCGCGCTGCTGTGGGCAGCGCTGCACGGGAACTGGTCGGTGGCCGGCGGCGCCGCGGCCCGGCAGCTGATTCCGCTGGTGATCGAGACCGGCGCGGCCGCGGTCATCGCGGTCACGACCTTCGGCCCGTTCGGCGACACCGAGCGGGCGACCGGCCGCTGGCTGCCCTGGCTGCGGCTGGGCACGGCCGTGCTGCTCACCGCGGCCGCGGCCGGGGCGCTGGCCGCGGGGGCCGCCGGCGGCCATCTGCCCGGCGGCAGCCTGGCCCTGCTCCGCAACCTCGCCGGGATGACCGGCACCGGCCTGCTGGCCTCGGCCGCGCTCGGCGGCGCGTTCGGCTGGACCGGGCCGATGGCCTACTGGCTGATCACCGAGGGCGCGCTGGCCGGGGCCTGGACCACGCCGTGGATCTGGCCGGCCCGGCCGGCCCGCGACCTCGGCGGGGCGCTCTGCGCCTACGGCGTGTTCGCCGCCGGGATCGTGGCCGTCACGCTGCTCGGCGCCCGTGACTCCGGCCGCCGCCCCGCCCCGGAGTGAGCACCGGAAACGGGCAGCTCGAGTTTGGCCGACGTGGTCCGCAGCAGTGCCGGTAGCTTCCTCAACTCCCTGGCGTAGGCGGCCTTGTACTCCTGGACCGCGGTGTCCAGCGCCTGCTGGTTGGCGGTGACGAACTGCTGCTCGTAGCTGCCCTGGACGGCGAAGTAGATGCCGGCCAGGTCGGTGGACTGCGTGCAGTCCGCGTCGGTGACGGCCGCCGCGAGCTGCGCCTGGTTCTGCGCGGCGGTCGGGCCAGATCCCGGGACCGGTGTCGATCCCGGGACTGATCCCGATCCCAGGGCTACCCGCTGGCCAATCGCATCCAGTTCCTGCAGCATCAGCGTGTCCGCGCCGGGAGAGCTGTACCCGTTCCTGGCCATGCAGGCCGACCACGCCTTTGTCGCCTGCTTGAAGCCCGGGTCCTGGACCACGTCGTTGCTGAGGTCGTTGTTCATCGTCTCGATGCCGGCCAGCGAGGTGGCGAACTGGGCGTTGTTGAAGTCCTCGACCACGTTGAAGCACTTGCCCGCGGCGGCCTGCGCGCCTGCCGGCAGGCTGGCGAGCGGCGTGGCGGGCGGGCCGGAGGACTGAGCGTCGTTGCTGTCGGATGGCGCGATGAAGCCGTACTGGGCGGCCAGCGCGGTCCCGAGGTAGCCCCACGGCCCGGCAGGCTGAGCGAACGCCAGGCCCTGGTTCGCGCGGGCGAAATACGGCGCGCCGCCGGCGTCCTGGCCGTAGCCCGCGTCGGCCATGCACGCGGCGTGCAGGGCGGCATATGTGTCACCGGGCGCCAGCCCGTCGTCGGTGCTGGCGCCGAGCCCGGCGTAGGGCGTGAAGGCTTCCGAGGACAGGGCCGCCTGGGCGGACGCCGGGGCGGGCGGCCTCCCGACGCTGGGAGTCGTCACGGTTGCGTCCGGCCCCTTCGGCGCGGTGGCGGTGCAGGCGGCCAGGCCCGCGCAGCAGCAGATCAGGACAGAGAGGCCGGCGGCGATGCGCATTGTCGTCCCTTCACGTCGGTGGTCAGGATGCGGCCCGGGTTCGCTTGCCAGCGGGGAACGGCCTGGCCTTCGTCGTCCGCAGGAGCGCCGGGAGCTTGCTCAGCTCCCTGGCGTAGGCGGCGCGGTACTGCCGGACCGCGGCGGTGAGAGCCTGCTGGTTGGCGTTGACCAGCTGCTGCTCGTAACTGGCCTGGACGGCGAAGTAGATCCCGGCCAGGTCCGCGGACTGGGTGCAGCTGGCGTCGGCGGTGGCTGCCGCGAGCTGCGCCTGGTTGGCGGCAGCGCTGACCGGGGTGTTCGGGTTTATCTCATGAGAGTTGCCGTAGATGGCCTGCCGCTCCTGGAGGTACACGGCCTGCGGCTGGTGGTCGCTGTAGCCGTTCTTCGCCATGCAGGCGGACCAGGCGCTGGTGGCGTTCTTTACCGCCGCGTCCTTCAGGACGTCGTTGCCGATGTCGTTGCTCAGCGCCTGGATGCCGGCCAGCGGGCCGTCGTGCGCGGCGTTGGTGAAGTCCTGGAAGATCGTGGCGCACTTGCCGATCGCGGTCTGCTCCGCCTGCGGAAGGCTGGCCGGGTTCGTGCCCGGCGGCGGAGCGTTCAATCCCAGGGCGCTTAGTGCGGCGCCGGGGGAAACCAGGAAGCCGTACTGCTCCGCCTCGGCAACGCCCAGGTAGCCCCAGTTCCCCCACGGCTGCGAGAAGGCCAGGGCCACGGTTCCGATGTTGATGACGATCGGGGCGTTGCCGCTGTCCGGGTAGCCCGCGGCGGTCATGCACGCGTTGGAGATTGCGTCACCCGACTCGCTGGGCGCCAGCCCGTCGTTGTTGGACTGGCCGAGTGCGGCGTAGGGGGTGAACGCCTCCCGGGACAGCGCCGCCTGGACAGACGATGGCGGCGGCGGCCTGCCGACGCTGGGCGCGCGCACGGTCGTGCTCGGTCCCTTCGGCGCGCTGGCCGTGCAGGCGGCGAGGCCAGCGCAGCAGCAGATCAGGACACCGAGGCCGGCGGCGATGCGCATGTTCGTTCCTCCTGGGATGTCGCTGCGGCGTTCAGCAGTGCCGCCGTCAGCCGCATGGCGGCTCACCCGTGCCGCAGCGCGGCGAGCGGGCTGGTCCGCGCCGCGCGCAGCGCCGGGTACGCGCCCGCCAGCAGGCCGACGACGCTGCCGATCAGCGGCGCGGGCAGCGTGTAGGCCGGGTTCAGCACGGCGGTCCAGTCCTTGGCCGCGGCGAAGATCACCACTGTCCCGACGCCGATGCAGGTGCCGATCAGCCCGCCGAGCGTGCCGAGCGCCGTGGACTCGGCGAGGAACTGCGCGGCGATGTGCCGCGGCCGGGCGCCGACGGCGCGGCGCAGGCCGATCTCCTCGGTGCGCTCGAGCACGGCGACCAGCGTGGTGTTCGCGATCCCGACCGCGCCGATCAGCAGGCTGATCAGCGCGAGGACCAGGAACAGGCCGGCCAGGTCGCCGCTCACCTCACCCTGCAGGTTCTGCGGGCTGGGCGGAGACGTCACGACCAGCCGGCTCGGGTCGGCCGGCAGCTCGGCGGCGGCGATCTGCCGGGCCACCGCGCGGGCGGCGCCGATTCTGGTCGCGACGACCATCTGGGCCTCGTCCTGGTTCCCGATGCCAGGCTCCGGGTTGCCGAAGTCGGCGAGCGCCGTATTCTCCGGGATCAGCATCGCGCTCTCGTCGGTCACCACGCGCTGCGCGGAGCTGTAGACGCCGACGACCGTGTACGCGATGCCGTCCACGAACACCGCGGGATCGCTGGCCAGCCGCGCGGGGGAAATCCCGAGCGCGGCCGCCGTGCCGGTGTCGATCACCGCGACGTGCTGGCCGGTGTCGTTCTCATAGGTGCTCAGCCGCTGGCCCGCGACCATCGCCAGTCCCATCGCCGCCGTCGCGCCCGGCGAGGCGGCCAGCAGGTTGACCGTCTGCGAGGCGGTGGCGGACAGCGCGAGCGAGCTGGTGAAGCTGGCGCCCGCCGGGAGGGAGACCGGCCACCAGACACCCGCGGCGGTCACCCCGTTAATGTGGCCGGCGACCGCGTCCGCGTCGGCGGGGAAGCCGATGGCGGGATTGGTGCCGGGCGCGGCGACGTTGTTGACCGGGCCGTTGTCCTGCACGGTCACTGTGGTGTCCTCCAGGACCGTGAACTGGCGGGAGATCTGGCCCGCCCCGGTGGCGGTCAGGCCGAGCACGGCAACGAACGCGCCCACGCCGAGGACCGTGCCGAGCATGGTCGCCGCGGCACGGCCCGGCCGCGCCGCGATCCCCGCGACCGCCTCGGCGGTCGCGTCGCGCGCGGTCAGCCGGGGCAGCGGCAGGCCAGTGGCTGAGCTAGGCACGATCGGCCCCGGTCCGATCGGACAGCACCCCGTCGCTGATCGTGATCGTCCGGCCGGCGTGGGCCGCCACTCCCGGGTCGTGCGTGATCACCACGATGGTGAAACCGGCCGCGTTCAGCTGATCGAGCAGTTCCATCAGCGCGGCCGCGTTCCGCGAGTCCAGGTTCCCCGTCGGCTCGTCGCACAGCAGCAGGCTCGGCCGGTTCACCAGCGCCCGCGCTATCGCCACCCGCTGGCACTCCCCGCCGGACAGCGTCGAGGGCAGCGCGTCGATCCGGTGTCCCAGCCCGACCGCGTCGAGCGCGTCGAGCGCCGCCTGCAGCCGGTCACCGCGCGGCGTCTGGTTGTACAGCTCGGCCAGCAGCACGTTCTCCCACGCTGTCCGGTAGGGCAGCAGGTGGAACGCCTGGAAGACGATCCCGATCCGCCTGCCGCGCAGCGCCGAGCGGTCCCGGTCGCTCAGCGCGGAGGTGTCCAGGCCGTCCAGCAGGTAGCTGCCCTCGGTCGGCGCGTCCAGCAGGCCGAGCAGGTGCAGCAGCGTCGACTTGCCGGATCCGGACGGCCCGGTGACTGCCACGTAGCCGCCTGCCCCGATCACCAGGTCGGCCGGGCGCAGCGCCGGCACCGGCGGCGGGCCGGGGTAGGTCCGGGCCAGGCCGCGCAGTTCGATCACCGGCGCGCTCATCAGCCGCTCACCAGCACGTGATCGCCTGCGGCGAGCGCGCCGGAGGTCACCGGGGTCACCTGGACGTAGCCGTTCTCGGAAATGCCCGGCGTCACCGGGACCTGGGTCTGCCGCCCGCGGGCGCCCACCACAGTGACGTGGCTGGTGCCCGACGCTGTGGTGACGATCGCCGCCACGGGCACCGTGAGCACCGGCCCCTCGGTCCGCCCGGTGTCCACCGTGACCAGGACGTTCTCTCCGTTCAGCGCCGAAGCCAGCGGTCTGGACGGATGCACGGACAGCGGGATGAACACCGTCGCGCCGGAGCTGGCCGAGCTGCCTGCGCTGCTGGAACTGGCGGACCCGGCAGACTCCGAGCCGGCACTGCCTGAGGAGCCCGCCGAGCCCGGGCTGCCGATGTCCACCACCGCCCCGGCCGGCGCCAGGGTGGTGGCCGTGCCCAGGTCAGCCACGGTCCCGGTCGCGTGGATGCCGGTCACCTCGTCGTAGATGGTGACCTTCAGGCCGGACTTCACCTGGCCGGCGTAGGCCGGCGGCAGTTCACCGGTCAGCGCCAGCGACCCGCGGGCGGCCAGCTCGAGGAACGGCTGGCCGGGCTGCTCGCCGGTGGTGCCGTTCACCGCGACCACCGTCGCGGGCAGCGACGGCAGGAACACCACGTCCGCGGCCGGCACGCCGCCGGAGGCCGGCGGAGCGTAGCCGAGGTGCTCGAAGTACTCCGACACCGCGTCCTGCGTCGCCGGGCCGAAGTACCCCGGGGTATCACCGTCGTCGTAGTACCCGAGCGAGGCGAGCGCATTCTGCAGCTCGGTCACGTCCGGCCCGCTCTCGCCGGGCGTCAGGTCCCGCCACGCGGGCACCGGGCCGGCCAGCACGAACAGCGGCTGGCCGTCGATCTCGGCGAGCAGCCTGCCGTCGCCGATGGTGTCGCTCGCGGCGACGCCCAGCTTCGAGATGTACAGCGCGGACCCGGTTCCGCCCGTCGCCGACGATCCTGCCCCGGCAGACGAGCTGGCCGCGCCCGTTCCTGTGCCCGTGCCCGCGGCCGATGACGGTGCCGCCGTCGACGACGGAGCGCTCGCGTACACGTCGTACTGCGTCGCCGGGTACACCTCGCCGCGCATCTCGACCGATGAGGTAAGGACCTGGGCGGCGACCGTGGCCGTGATCACGGTGGGCGGCGGCGCCGCGGTGTTGGCGGCAAGCTGCTGCGGTGACTTAACGAAGGAGGCGCCGATCAGCCCGCCGACGGCCAGCAGGGCCGCCGCGATGCCCACCCCGAGCAGCACGCGGCGCCGCCGGGCCAGCCGTGATCCGCGCGCCGTCGGCCGGCGGCCGGTGTCGCCCTGGCCGCTCTGGGTCGCCGGGGAGCCGAGTTGCGTCACGAGATCCTCCGATGCCTCGCCTGCCACCCGGGGCTCCGGAAGAAGCCGGAACGCGCCTGACCCGGGTACGGGCCTCATTCTCTAGGGCGGTTCTCGGGCATCCGCGTGATCTGCGTGTGAGTTCCATGTCAACCCAGGCGCGCCCCCCGCGGTCCGCTGCGGCCATCCTGGTAACGCCGTAGCGGCCGGGCTCCCTCGGTCAACAGCGCTACCGCCCTGGTAACTGGCAGCGTGACTGGCCTCTATGGTGGCGGCATGGCCGCATGGTGGCACCGCGATGTGATCGCGGCAGGCAAGCTGCCCCTGATGCTGTGCTTTCTGGCGTTCGTCGTCACGTTTGTGCTGACCCGGACGATCACGCGCATGATCCGCGACGGCCGCGGCCCATTCCGGAATCAGGTGTCAGCAAGCGGGACGCACATTCATCACTCTGTCCCCGGCATCATCCTGCTGATCATCGGAGCCTTCACGGCGGTCGGCGGCCCTGGCTCGCTCGGCTGGCGCTCGTTCGCCGCGCTGGCGGTCGGTATCGGCACGTCGCTTGTCCTGGATGAGTTCGCGCTGATCCTGCATCTGCAGGACGTCTACTGGAGCGGCGAGGGCCAGCTTTCGGTCGAGGCGGTGAGCCTGACGGCCGCCTGCCTCGGGCTGGCCCTCGCCGGGTTCAGCCCATTCGGCGTGAAAGACGTCGATGGTATCGAACTGTCACTGCGGCTGACCGCAACCGGGGTCCTCATCGCCGACGGCGTGCTCGCCTTCATCTGCGTCCTGAAAGGCAAGTACCGGACGGCACTGTTCGGGCTCTTCCTGTCGCCCGTCGGGGTGATCGGCGCTCTGCGCCTCGCGCGCCCGTCTTCGATCTGGGCACGACGTCGCTACCGGGGCAGCCGCCTGGAACGCGCGACGCGCCGCGCCGCCGACTTCGATCAGCGCTGGGCCCCCCTCCAGACCGACTGGGAAGATTTCGCCGGCGGGAAACCGTCCCAGCCTAACCCGCCGGCCAGCGACGACGTCCGCCGCTGAACCAGACAGGAGAGCCTGGCAATGCCGCGTCCCATCACCGACGGACAACCCGACGACGTCCGCACCACCGGAACCCTCGCAAGCACCAGAGCCGATGACACCGTCGCCATCCTCGACGGCGCCCGGGCAGCCCTCGCCGTCACCTACCCGGCGGAGAACGCCGGCCGCAGCGCGGCGGCGGGGCGATGACCGGGGCAATGACGCCGGTGAAGTTCGGCCTCGTCGGATACGGCTTCGGCGGACGCTATTTCCACGCCCCGCTGCTCGCCGCCGCGCCCGGGTGCGAGCTCCTCGGAGTCCTCACCTCCGCGCCCGAACGCCAGGCCCTGGTCCGCCGCGAGCTGCCAGGGACGCCGGCCGTCACTTCGCTGGCCGCCCTTGCCGACGCCGGCGCCGAGGCGGTCGCCATCTCGACGCCGGCCGGCACGCACACGATGTTGACCGAGCAAGCGCTGGCGCTGGGGCTGGCGGTCGTCTGCGACAAGCCGTTCGCCCTCCACCCGGACGCCGCACGGCACACCGTCGAACTCAGCGAGCACCTCGGACTCGTCCTGAGTCCTTACCAGAACCGGCGCTGGGACTCTGACTTCCTGACCGTCCGCAAGCTGGTCTCCGAGGGTGCACTCGGCACGGTGACCCGGTTTGAGTCGCGCTTCGAGCGCTTCGCGCCGCGCAGCGGCCCGGGACCCTCCGGCGGCGGCACGCTGCTGGACTTCGGGAGCCACCTCGTCGACCAGGCGCTCGTCCTGCTCGGCCCGGTCACCGCCGTCTACGCCGAGTCCCGGCAGCGCGAAACGGGCCTGGACGACGACGTTTTCCTGGCCCTGAACCATCGAAGCGGCGCCCGGTCGCAGCTATGGGGGAGCTGGAGCCAGTCGGCGCCCGGCCCCCGCTACCGCGTCACCGGCACCGGCGCGACCTACGTCCTGGCGGCCGGAGATACGCAGGAAGACCACCTCGTCGCCGGCGAAAGCCCGGCATCTGCCGGACGGCAATGGGGCGCCGAGCCGCCAGGGACCTTCGGCACCCTGCACACCGGCACCGAATCCCGCGTCCAGGCCACCGAGCGCGGACAGTGGGACCTGTTCTACCCCAGCTTCGCCAGCGCCGTCCGCGGTACCGGCCCCGCGCCGGTCAGTGCCCGTGACGCCGTGGCCACCGCGATCGTGCTGGAAGCAGCAAAGACCAGCGCCGCACGCCGGGCGGTGGTCGAGATCCCGTGATCCAGCGCGCGGCTGCACATAACGGCCGCCTTACGGCGGGCCGGCGGGAAGCTGGCGGCCCAGTGCCAGGCGTGCGGCGCTGACGTCTTCCCGGCCATGGCCGGCGTCAACGGCGGCGTGCCACTGCCGGGACAGCGCGGCCAGCAGGGGCAGCGTGTCACTGCGTGCGGCCGCGATCGCCAGATCCACATCCTTGAGCGCCCATTCCAGCGGGAACTCGGGCGCGAAGTCGCCGCGTGCCATCTTGTGCAGCTTGGCGTCCGCGATCGGCGCGTCCAGCGGCCCGCCCTCGATGGCCTCGGCCAGCCTGGCGTCGTCGATGCCCAGCTGGCTGGCCAGCTCGAGGGCCTCGGCCACGCCCTCGATCAGGGTCGACATGTAGGCGTTGACTACCAGCTTCATCCGGCTGCCCTGGCCGGCCTCACCCAGCCACACGGTCTTGCGGCCGATAGCCGAGAACGCCGGCGCCGCGATGGCTTCCGCCTCGCGCGGGCCCGAGGCCAGGATGAGCAGCTGGCCGGCCTCGGCGGGGCCCTTGCTGCCCGACACCGGCGCGTCCACGAACATCACGCCGGGCCGCAGCTGGCCGAGCCGGCTGGCGATCTCGCTGGTCGCGGCAGCACCGATGGTGCCCATCTGGGCCCACACGGCGTCCCGGGCGAACGCCTCCGCAACCTTGTCGCCGAAGATCACCGACTCGATGACCGCGGCGGTGGGCAGCATCGTGATCACCAGCCGCGCACCGCGGATCGCCTCCTGCGGCGACGCTGCCACCACGGCGCCCGCATCGGCCAGCGACGCCGTTGCCGACGGCGACCGGTCCCACACCGTCGTCCGCAGCCCGGCACCGGCCAGGTTGCGGGCCATCGCCGAGCCCATGATGCCCGTTCCCAGGACCGCAACCGTGTCCTCGCCCGCGCCATGCACCTCAGCCACCTGAACCTCCTTCACCGCAGTTGTGCTCGGTTCACCGGTTGCGCTCAGTCTGACTGTCGCGGCACCGGCTGGTCAGAAGTTACTCCTGCATCAGCTGGCCGGCCCGCTAGCGTGCGGCTGGGGCCAGGGCTGGCGGCCAGTTTGCGGCTGGCGGCCAGTTTGCGGCTGGCGGCCAGGGCGACCGCCATCGCGGCGGCGGCGAAGCCGAGCACCGCGGTCTGGGCGCTGACGAACTGGGTGGCCAGGCCGAGGCCGAGGACCGGCACCGCGATGCCGGAGTAGGCAGCGAGGAACAGCCCGGCCAGGGTCTCGCCCCGCCGCCCGGCCGGCGCTATCGCGATGACCGTGGACACGCTGCCCTTGAACGCCGCGCCCGCTCCGGCGCCGGCCAGGGCGCCGCCGAGCAGGAAGAGCGTGAGGCTGGGCAGCCACACCGCGATCGTCACCAGGGCCAGGCCCAGGGCCAGCGCGGTGAGGCCGATGCGGAGCTGGCGGCCGGTCGCGGCGCGGCCGAGCGCGATCTGGGCCAGCGCGGCAGCGCCGAACACGACGAACGTCGCGAGGCCCGCCAGCGCGTGCGAGCGGTCACCGAGGGTTCCCGCCAGGAAGCCCGGCGCGAGCGAGGTGAACAGCCCGAACAGCGCGAACGCGGCCACCGTGGCCAGTCCCGCAGCGACGAACGCCGAGCGGTCCGCGGCGGGAACGGACACCCGCTGCGGGTGGTAGCGGGGCCGGGGACGCGGGCGCGTGACGGTCTCGGGCGTGGCGGCCAGCGCGAGCGCGCCGCTGGCCATCAGCGCCTCGGACACCAGGAACGGCAGCTGCAGTCCGTGCCCGGCGAACTGGGCCAGCGCGCCGGCCAGCAGGGCACCGAGGCCGAGGCCGCCGAGGTTGGCGGCTGTCGCCACGGTCTCGGCGCGGCGGCCGGGCTGCCCTGGCCGTGCCGCGGCGTGCAGTTCGCTGAGGTAAGCGGTCGCCGTCGCGGTCAGCATCCCGATACCGGCACCGGAGATCACCCGCCCGGCGATCAGCCCGGGCACCGTCGGCCAGGCGAGGAACACGATGCCGGACAGCATGCTGACAGCGAGTGCGGTGGCTACGATGCGCCGCCGCCCGAGCCAGTCGGAGATGTGCCCGGCCAGGAACAGGCTCGCCATGACGCCCACCGCGTAAGCGGCAAAGATCACGGTCACCAGCAGCGAGCCGAAGTGGTCGCGTGCCTGGTACAGGACGTAGAGCGGGGCCGGAATGGTGGAGAACGCCATCGTTACCGCGAAGACGTAGCCAACCACCCAGAACCCGCGGCCGTGCCGCCGCTGCCGCTGCCAGTCCGCGGCCGCGCCAGAGCGGCGCGTCCCGGGTGCCGGGCGGGCAGGCGGTGCCAGATCCGTCGGTGTTGCCGTCTCAGTCGTTGTCATCTCGGCCTCCCTATGTGCCCAGATAACGCGGCCGGCTGTCCGGATATTCATCTCTGATAACGACTTCTACTGCTAGCTGTTATCTCTATAAGAGATGATGGACCGATGGAACTCCGGCAGCTGGCGTACTTCGTTGCCGTCGCAGAGGAACTCTCGTTCACGCGTGCGTCCCGGCGGCTGCACGTGGTGCAGTCCGGGGTATCCAGCGCGATCCAGGGGCTGGAGCGCGACCTCGGCGCGGCGCTCTTCGAGCGGGATCGCCGCCGGGTGGCCCTGACCGACGCGGGCACCGCGCTGCTGCCCGAGGCACGCGCCACGCTCGCCGCCGCTCAGGCCGCCCGCGACGTGGTCGGCCAGGCGCGCGGCGGGCTGCGCGGCACGGTGACTATCGGGACCATGCAGTCCACCGGCGCCCTTGACCTGCCCGGGCTGCTCGGGCGATTCCACGCCACCCACCCGGCTGTCCAGGTACAGCTGAGGCAGGCGGCGGCGGGATCGGCCGGCCTGGCCAGCGAGGTGCTCTCCGGCTCGCTGGACCTCGCCATCCTCTCGCTTCCCGGCCCGTCGCCCGCCGGGCTCACTGCCTGGCCCGTCACCGAGGAGCCGCTGCTCGTGGTCTGCCCGCCCGGCCACCCGCTCGCATCGCGGCATCCGCTGACGCTGCAGCGCCTGGCCGGCGAGCCGTTCATCGACTTCCCTCCCGGCTGGGGCAACCGGGCCGTGGTGGACCGCGCCTTCACCGCAGCCGGCCGCGACCGGCAGGTCGCGTTCGAGGTCACCGGCTTCGGCGCCGCGGCAGATCTGGTGCGCAACGGCCTCGGGATCGCGTTCATGCCGGCCTTCGAGGCGGTGCGGACGAGCGGCCTGGCTGCCGTCGAGCTCAGCGAGCCCGCGCTGACCTGGCGAGTCTGCGTCGCGGCCCCAGCGCACCGCCGCATGCCAGCCGCGGCCCGCGCGTTCCTCGACGAACTGCTCCGTGACCTTCCCCGGCCCTGACGCAGAGCTGCTGCGTGACGTTCCCGGCCCTGACGGAAAGGCTGCTCCGTGACCCGCCCGGGCCCTGACGTGACGAGGGCAGCCGTGGCCTTCGCTCAGCCGGCCGGCTCCGCGGCCGGGGCGCCGCCGCGAGCGCCCCCATCCCCGCCTTCACGAGACAAGCAGTCTGCCATGGGGTCACCCGGCTCTTCCGTCCGGCAACGTGGCAGGAGACGTACGGACGATACCGTCAGCTGGCCGGCGGCCGGCAGCCGAGGGCGCGCAGTTCGGCGGCTCCCTCGTCGGCCCGGTCCGGCAGCAGTACCAGGGTGCACGCGCGTTCGAACCGGGCATCGATGCGCTGCCAGCCGGACAGGGAACGTTCAAGCGCGTCACGATCGCCGTGCAGCCGGCCGGCCGCGCGAGCCAGGCAGGCCGCGGCCCAGTGGTTCTCCTCGCCCGCAGGGGCCGCGGCGGCAAGGCGGCTGGCAGCATCGGGCGCACCGGCGACGACGGCGACCTCGGCGGCGATGGCCCAGGCGTAGGGGCGGAGCGAATACCAGTGCGGTGTTCCGTACCAGGACTGCTCCGCAAGGGACAGGTCAGTGACCGCGGTCGCAGCCGCGCCGAGATGGCCCTCGTGCAGGGCGATGCGGGCATCGGTGAACGTTCCGAACGCGGCCAGGTTCGTCCCGGCCGGATCGGTTCCGCTGCCGATGAGCTCCCTGACCCGGACGAGCCAATCCTGGCGGCCCTCGTCATCACCGCGCAGGCCGTGCGCCAGCACCATGGCGTAGGTGGCGGGGCCCATCCAGCGCGCCGCGGGCCGCCCGGCCTGCTGCCAGGCTGCCCACATGGTGGCCGCCAGGGAGAGCGCCTCGTCGAAACGGCCTTGCAGGACGAGCGGCAGGATCGGCTTGCTGGCCGCCATGTGCGGCTGACCGCCGGCGATGTCGTCGCCCTGGGCCATCCGGGCGGTGCTGAGGGCGTCCGGAAGGTCGCCGGCGGCGACCGCGATCTCGGTGACCATGTGGAAGGTATCGACAATCTCGGTCCCTGCCCGCGGGTCGTGCCGCGGCAGCCGCTCCAGCAGCCGGGCACGCTCCTTGCTCAGCCCGTGCGCCTCGCGGAGGTGCCCGCCTGCGTCCAGCGCCCCGACGACCGCGTCGAGTGCGCCGCTGATCAGGACCGGATCCCCGGTGCGCCGCGCGGCGGCGAGAGCCTCGCTGGAAAGGCCCAGGTCCGGGACTGTCTTCTCGGGCTGAGCGGTCCACGCGGCGGCAGCCGACAGGTAGGCGGCGCAGACCTCGTCTCCGGCCGGGCACGCGCGCGCTGCCTCGTCGAGAAGCTGGCGCAGCCGGTCGTGTGGTATCTCTGCGGGGAATTGCGCCCCGAACCGGTCGGCGATGGTAACCGCGTACGCCAGGCTGGCCGCCCGGGCGCAATCGTCCCCGGCCGCCAGCGCCCGTTCGGCCGATGCCAGCAGCAGGCCGAACGCCAGGGCGCCATCTCCCTCGGCCATCGCGACATCCGCCGCGGCGCGCAGGTCCGAGACCGCCCGGACGGGATCGGCGGCCCGCTCGGCGGCGGCCTGGTAGTGCTCGCAGGACTCGACCATGAACCGGCGCGCATAGGTCAGGTGACCGAGGGCGCGGGCGAGCCGGTGACTTGCCTCCCCGATTCCGCGGCCCGGGGGACTGGCGAGCGCGGCCCGCAGGTCGTCGGCGACCGCGTCGAAAGCGTCACGCCACGCGACGGCCGCCTCCGCCCGGCGCTCGAGATCCTCCGCAGCGTCGGCGGCCCACCGGAGATGGGCAGCGCGAACCGATGCCTCCTCGCCGCTTTCGGCGAGCCGGTCCAGTGCGTAGGCCCGGATGGTCTCGAGCATCTGCCACCGGCTGCCCTCGGGGCCACGGCGGCAGGTAAGGAGGCTCTTGTCCGTCAGCCGGCCCACCAGGTCGGCGACCATGCCACGGTCGCTTGCCGCGACGACCGCCACGGCGGCGTCGAGGTCGAATCCGCCGATGAAGGCGCCAGCCCGCCGGAACATGGCGCGCTCGTCCTCGTCGAGCAGGGCATGGCTCCAGTCGATGACGGCGCGCAGTGAGCGGTGCCTCTCGTGCACGCCGCGGCTTCCCGCGAGCAGGCGCAGATGATCGTCCAGGCCCGCGAGCAGGCCGTCCACCCCCAGCGACCCGGTGCGTGCCGCGGCAAGCTCGATGGCCAGCGGCACTCCGTCCAGGCGGGCGCACGCGTAGCCGATGATCTCTGCAGCGGCGGTGAAGTCAGGGTCGCTGGCCCGGGCGCGATCGATGAACAGTGCCTCGGCCTCCGAGCCGGCCGTGCCCCCGGTCTCGCCGCCGACCAGGGAAAGCGGCGGAACGGTCACCGTGCGCTCGCCGGGAATGCCAAGCCTCTCCCGGCTGGTCGCCAGCACGGTCAGGCCGGCGCAGTCGGCAAGCAGCTTCTCGGTAAAGGCGGCGGACACGTCGAGCAGGTGCTCGCAATTGTCGAGAACGAGCAGCGACCTGCCCCGGGCGAAATACTCATGCACTGCCGCGTCCAGCGACATCCCGGGCCGCTCGGTGACGCCTGCCAGGGCCGCTACCGCCTGGGCGATAAAGCCCTCGCGTACCGGGACCAGGTCGACGTAGATGGCGCCGAGCGGGTACCCGGCAGCCGCCGCCTCTGCTGTCCTGGCTGCCAGCCGGGTCTTTCCGACCCCGCCCGGGCCCACCAGGGTCACCACCCGGCTGTCCGCCAGCGCTGCGAGGACCGCGGCCTGCTCCTGGTCCCGGCCGATGAAGCTCGTCCGCGCTGCCGGGAGGCCAGCCACCACCCCGGTCCCCGCTGAGGCCGGCGGCCCGGTCCCCGCTGAGGCCGGCGGCCCGGTCCCCGCCCAGGCCGGCGGCCCGGCAGCCGGGGGTGCCTCGCCGTCGTCCCCGGGACCGGCCCTCGCGGCGGCACCGCCGTCGTCGGCGGCCTCTGCCAGCAGCTGCCGGTCAGCCGGGGACAACTCCAGCGCGTCGGTTATCAGCCGCACCGTCGACAGCCTCGGCGCCTTGCGCCGGCCCTGCTCTATCGCCGCGATCGTGGCCGGGCTGATGCGGCACCGCTCGGCGAGGGCCTCCTGGGTAAGGCTGGCCGCGATCCGGAACCGGCGCAGCAGTTCGCCAAACGAATCGGCCATCGCAGTGATACCCCACGCCTTCCGGGCGAGCCAGATCCGAGCCAGATCCGAGCCAGATCCGAGCCAGATCCGAGCCAGATCCGAGGCCGGGACGTGCAGCAACCAGCCTAACAAGAACGGCCGCCGGTGAGCGCACGAAGGCGACCAGGCCCTTGTCGGGGTGATGTGGGGGCGATGTGGGGGTCGTGTCGCTGGGGCAGGCGGGCGCCGCGCCGCAGGATCAAGGGAGACCAGCGCCACGGCCGGTCACCACCCGAAAGGAAAGCTCCGATGAAGAGTCTCACCCAGTCCCCCGCCCGCCGCCTCCGGCGTTCCGCTGCTGCCATCGCCATAACCGCCCTGGCGTCCGGTGCCCTCGCGGGGCCAGCGCTGCTTGGCTCGCCGGCCTTTGCCAGCACCGCCACGGCCGCTCACCCGGCGGGCGCGACCGCCTATAAGTTCCAGACCCTCGACAACAGCAACGACCTGACGTTCAACCAGCTGCTGGGGATCAACGACCACGGCGTGATCGCCGGCTACTTCGGCTCCGGCGCGAGTGGCCACCCGAACAAGGGCTACCTGCTCAAGCCGCCCTACGGGCAGGCGAACTACGTCAACGAGAACTTCCCCGGCTCGTTCCAGACGCAGGTGACCGGGCTGAACGACCTCGGTGACACGGCCGGCTTCTGGGTCAACAAGGCCGGGACCAACAGCGGCTTCCTGGAGTGGAACGGAGTCTTCGCCTCCTACACCGACCCCAACACGCCGGCCATGAAGGGCGCCGTCAACCAGCTGCTCGGCGTCAACAACAAGGGCATCGCGGTCGGCTTCTACCTCGACGCCAAGAGCAACTCCCACGCCTACGAGCTGGACCAGGCCACCGGCGTGTTCACCGCCATCAAGGTTCCCGGCGGCGTGAGCACGACGGCGACCGGCATCAACAACGCCGGTGACATCGTCGGCTTCAGCACCGACAAGAGCAAGGTCACCTCCAGCTTCCTGCTGGCCGGCAGCCAGCTGATCACCTACCAGTTCCCCGGCGGCAGTGACACCGAGGCCTTCGGCATCAACGCCAGCGACGAGATCGTGGGCTCCTACCTGGACGGCTCCGGCGTGATGCACGGGTTCACGCTCAGCCACCCGATGGGCCCGGTCTCCCACTGGCAGAGCATCGATGACCCCAACGGCATCGGCTCCACGGTCGTCAACGGCATCAACGACGCCGGTGACCTGGTCGGCTTCTACACCGACAGCGCCGGCAACACCGACGGGATGCTCGCCACCCCGTGAGCTCCCCGGCGATGAGCCCGGCAGCCAGCTGACCTGCCCCGCCTGCTCCCTCGGGCGGGGCAGGTCAGCTCCATGCGGTGCATCGCCCGGCAGATGATGATCTGATGATTAACCCGACATCGCGGGCATCTCGCCAGCTGGTGAGCAAGACTTGAGAGATGACCGACGGCGCGGATCATCTGGAGGTCGGGGTCCTCGGGCCGTTCGATGCGAGGGCCGCCGGCCGACGGATCATCATCCGGGGACCGACGGAACGCGCCTTCCTCGCCCGGCTCGCCATCGACGGCAACCGGCCGGTCAGCACCGACCGCATCATCTCCGATCTCTGGGGCGACCGGGCGCCGCGACGGCCCAGGCAGGCCATCCACGCCCTCGTGTTCCGCCTCCGGCGGGCCCTCGGCGAGATGGCGCCCGCCCTCGAGACCGGTGACCGCGGCTACTCGCTGATGCTCGCGGCGGATGGGCTCGACCTCTGGAGGTTCGAGGCCCTCGTCGGCCTCGGCCGCCGGGCGCGGGCCGACGGCGGCCTCGACGCTGCTGCCCGCCACCTGACGGAAGCCCTGGCGCTGTGGCGGGGTGACGCCCTGACCGGGCTTGACGACTGCCCATTCGTGCCCTCCCGCGCTCGCCAGCTGGCCGAATCCCGGTTCGAGACGCTCGTCGAGCGGATCGAGATCGACCTTGATCGCGGCCTGCACGCACGCCTGATCCCGGAGCTGGAGGCCCTGGTCCTGCAGCGGCCGACGCATGAGGGCCTCTGCCGCCTGCTGATGACCGGCCTCTACCGCTCCGGCCGCCAGGTGGACGCCCTGACTGCCTACGAGAGGCTGCGAAAGCGCCTGGCCGGGCAGTTCGGGCTCGACCCCAGTCCCCGGCTCAGGGAGCTCGAGCTTGAGGTCCTCCGCCAGGACCCCAGGCTGGACTGGCGGGCTCCCGCGGCTCCGCCGGGCTCGCGGCCCGCTCCGCCAGGCCCGCTGCCTAGCCCGCCGGGCTCGCGGCCCGCTCCGCCAGGCCCGCTGCCTAGCCCGCCAGGCTCGCGGCCCGCTCCGCCAGGCCCGCTGCCTGGCCCGCCTGGCCAGCCCGGCCCGCCCGGCCCGGCGTCGTCGGTTCACGACGCTTCCGGGCCGCGGCGGGAGAGAATCCGGGGCAGCCTCCCGCACCCGCTGACGTCCTTCATCGGCCGGGGGGCAGAGCTGGCCGACATCAGCGTCCTCATCAGCCGGCATCGCCTCGTCACCATCGCGGGTTCCGGGGGATGCGGAAAGACCCGGCTGGCCATCGCCGCCGGTCACCTGCTCGCCAGGGACCGTGACGTGCGCTTCGTGCGGCTGGAGGGCCTGACCGACGGCGGCCTGGTCCCGGTAGCAGTGGCCGAGGCACTCGGCGTCCGGCTGGGGAGGGGGCAGTCGGCGACCACGGAGCTCACCGACGCGCTCGCCGGCCGGGACGTGCTCGTGCTCCTGGACAATTGCGAGCACGTGCTGGCAGCCTGCGCCGAGCTCGTCGTGGCGGTCCTGGAATCCGCGCCGGACGTGCGCTTCCTGCTGACCAGCCGAGAGCAGCTCTCGGTACCGGGAGAGGTCGTGCAGAGGCTGCGGCCCCTCGCGGCGCCCCGGCCTGGCGAGCCGGACGAGCAGGTGGATGCCTCCGAGGCCGTCCAGCTTTTCCGGGACCGCGCCGCTGCAGCCGTCGGATCGGCCGACCAGCTGGGCCGGGCAGCGCTGCCTGCGATTGCCGAGGTGTGCCGCCAGCTGGACGGGATCCCGCTGGCCATCGAGCTGGCCGCGGTCCGGCTGGCCACGCTGTCGCTCGACCAGCTGTCGTCGCGCCTGGCTGACCGCTTCAACGTCCTGCACGCTGGGGCACGAACCGCGCTGCCGCGCCACCGCACCCTGCTGGCCGCGATGACGTGGAGCCATGACCTGCTCGACGAGCAGGAGCGCTGCCTCTTTCGCAGGCTGGCCGTGTTTGCCTCGGCCTTCCCGCTCGAGGCGGCCGAGATCGTCTGCGCCGGCGGCCCGGCGGCGCCCGCGGACATCTGTGATCTGCTGGCGCGGCTGGCCGCCAAATCGCTCGTCGTCGTCGAGCGATCGGACGGCGAGGTCGAGTACCGGCTGCTCAACACCATCCGTGAGTATGCCGACTCCTGGCTGGTGGACGCGGCCGAGCGCGGCGAGCTGGCCCGGCGCCATCACGACTGGTGCCTCGACCAGGCAGTCGGCGCGGCGCGGGCCCTGCATGATGGCGACCAGCCCCGGTGGGCCCGTCGCATGCGCTCGTGCATGGACGATATCCGGGCCGCGCTGGACTGGGCCCTGCGTCCCGACGGCGAGACGGTGGCGCTCGCGGGCGAGATGTGGCAGGTCTGGGAGATGCGGGGACAGGAGCGCGAAGGACGGCAGTGGCTGGGGCGCGCGCTCGCCCGCAGTGCGGGAGCCCGGCCGGATGAACGGGCCAACCTCCTGCTCGGGGCCGCGGTCTTCGCCAGGGGAGCGGATGCCTTCGACCAAGCGCATCAGCTTCTCCGGCAGGCCGCGAGCATCTACCGGGAGCTGGCCCACGCTGATGGCACCGCCCGGTGCTGCCTTGAGCTCGGCCGGCTGCTTGTCCTGGAGAGCAAGCTCGGGCCGGCCCAGCGCTGCGCCGATGACGCGCGGCGGCAGTTCCTGGACCTGGCCGATGAGTGGGGCGTTGCCTGGGCGAACGTGCTGGCCGGCAATGTGCTCATGGTGCGCGGCGAGTACGAGGCGGCATCGCGGATGCTGGAACCTGCCCTTGCCGCAGGGCACCGCCTCGACAACCCGGTCCTGGTAGGAGACACGGTCGTCTTCCTGGGCCTGGTCGCGGTTCGCAGCGGGTGCGTTCGCGAGGCTGCCGGGTATTTCGAGGAGGCGCTGCGGATCGGGCGGATGCTGGGCAGCGACGCCCTGGTCAACGTAGCGCTCGCCAACCTGGGCGTGGTGGCCGGCCACGAGGGCGACCATGGCCGGGCGCTCGCCCTGCTGGATGAGGCGCTCGCCATGGCCAGGCGGCGGGGCGAGCCGCTCGCCGTCGCGCGGATTCTCCTCGAAAGCGGCGAGATCGTCGGCCGCCAGGGCGAGCACTCCCGCAGCCAGGCCCTCGCCAATGACGCCCTCCGCGTGTACGCCGAGATCGGCGCGTTCAGTCCGGTCTCCCAGTGCCTTGACGTGCTCGCCCGGGCGTCGCTGTCGCTTGGCCGCATTCCGCGGGCCGCGACCCTGCTCGGCGCGGCGGACGCGGCACGCCGCGACCTGGGGCTCGCCGCCCCGGCCCCGGCCGCCTCGGCGGTCCTGGCGCAGGAGAGGCAGGAATGGAAGCGCGCGTGGCGGCGGGGAGCCGAGCTCTCGATGGCCGATGCGATCCGCTTCGCCCTCGAGGATGCCTGATCGCCCGGCTCGGCGATGCCTGACCACCCCGGGGGCGCCGCGCTCGCCCGCGGCGCCCCCGGGGGGTCCTGCTCGCTAGACGCCCGGGATATGGCCGAAGCCGTACAGGACGTCGGAGGAGATCGAGTCCTTCCTGACCACGGTCCCGGTGTACGGCGCATCGATCATGAGCCCGTTCCCGAGGTAGATCCCGACGTGGTTCGGTGCGGCCTGGCTGTCGCCAGGAGTGTCGAAGAACACCAGGTCACCGGGGACAGCCTGCGCCTGCGTCACGTGCTGCATGGCCGGCCACTGCGTCTCCGTCGTCCTGGGGATGGCGATGCCCGCCTGCGCGTACGCCCACTGCGCGAGGCCCGAGCAGTCGAAGCCAGCGCCAGGCGCCTCGTCACCCCACACGTACGGCACGCCCATCTGTGAATAGGCCGCGTTGATGATCTCCTGGGCCTTGGTGGTGGGCGGCGGCGGAGTGACCGGGTACGTGCTTCCGCCCAGCGACCCGTAGAACGGGGCGTTGAAGCTGAAGACCCCGCCGTCCTTGGCGGCCAGCCAGTAGCCCTGGGTGGCGGGATCGATGGCGATGCCCACGACCGGGGCGTTCAGCTGCTGGCCGCCCATCGAGCCGTAGAACGGCGCGTCGAAGGTGAACACGCCCCCGTCGGACCCGGCCAGCACGTAGCCCTGGGTGGCGGGATCGACGGCGATGCCCACGATGGGCGCGTTCAGGTGCTGGCCGCCCATCGAGCCGTGGAACGGCGCGTCGAAAGTGAAGACGCCGCCGTCCGCGCCCACCAGGTCATACCCGCCCGTCACCGGGTCGCCGGATACCCCGACGATGGGCGCGTTGAGGTGCTGGCCGCCGAGAGAGCCGTGGAAAGCGGCGTCGCCGAAGGTGAAGACGCCGCCGTCGGCGCCCACGAGCAGATACCCCTTGTCATCCGGCGAGGCAGCCATGCCCACGATGGGCGCGTTGAGGTGCTGGCCGCCCATCGAGCCGTAGAACGGCGCGTTGAAGCTGAAAACGCCGCCATCGGACGCCACCATCCAGTAGCCGCCGGTCGCGCGGTCGGCGACGATCCCGACGATGGGGGCGTTGAGATGCTGCCCGCCCAGTGAGCCGTCGAAGGCAAGCGTGTTCGGAAAGCCGAAGACGCCGCCGTCACCGCCGGCGAGGTAGTAGCCGGCGCCGTTCGCCGCCTCGGTGATGCCGACCATGGGGGCGTTGAGCGCTACCGCCGCAGCGGGGGAGGCGGGGATCAGGGCGGCGGCGAGGCTCAGCGGTGCCAGCAGGCCACCCCACATCAGGGCAAGCAGTCGCGGCAGCCGCCGCCCAGGTGTCGATCGTCGGAGCACGTCTGACCTCCTGAAAATAAGGGCCGAAATAACCTGACGACTCCTTTCTACTGCCCCCTTCTCACGCGGCGCTTATCAGGCACTTACGCGGTGCTTACGGGGTGCTTACCCGCCGCTCAGGCTGGTAGCCATGACGCGCCGGGAGTTGTCTACTTACTGGTGACCTGCCCGGCGGATTACTGGTGACCTGCCCGGCGGAGGCACTTTCCGTGAATGGTGCTTTCCGCGAAATCAGCCTTCCGCGCCCCTGTTTCCCGCGGCCCCTGGGAGAAAATGATGTCCAAGTCACTCGGACGTGCATTCAGATCGGCCGGGGTAATCGCTGCCCTGATCGCCGCGCAGTTCGCGCTGGTGTTTCCCGCGCTGAGCCCGAGTCCGGCCGCGGCGAGCATCGCCCGGCCGCCCGCGGCCCGGCCTGACGCGGTGACGCCAGCCAGCCAGCCGGTAACGGGCATTGCCGGCACCTCGGACTCGGCAGGGTACTGGCAGGTGGCGGCGGACGGCTCGGTGTACTCCTCGGGAGACGCAGCCGGCCACGGCGAGCTCCCGCCGACGGTGCCCAACGCCCCGATCGTCGGAATAGCCCGCACCCCGGGCAACGGCGGGTACTGGCTGGTCGGTGCCGACGGCGGGGTGTTCAGCTACGGAAACGCCGGCTTCTACGGCTCCGCCGGATCGCTGCACCTCAGCGCCCAGATCGTGGCTATCGTGCCCACGTCGGACGGTGCCGGGTACTGGCTGGTCGGAGCAGACGGCGGGGTCTTCAGCTACGGGGATGCCGCCTACGACGGCGGCCTGCCGGGCCTGGGCGTCAGCGTGGACGACGTGGTCGGCGCCGCCCGGTACCGGAGCGGGTACTGCATGCTGCGGGCGAACGGGTGGGTCTACTGCTTTGCCCCTGGCGACAATGACGAGCTCGCTCCCGGAGGCATCCAATTCGACATGGCGCACCCGGCCACGGCAATCGCCGCCACGCCGGACGGCGATGGGTACTGGGCCGTCGACCAGAAGGGCGAGGTCTTCACCGAGGGCACGGCCGGCTACGCGGGCGGCCTCGGATCCGATACCCTCAACGCCCCCATCATCGGCATCGCCGCCGGAGCGACGGACGATTCTTACCGGCTGGCCGGCTCCGACGGGGGAATCTTTACCTTCAACACGAGCTACGTCAGCAGCGTCAGCGTCAACCTGGAGCTGGCTCCCGGCGACGCCGAGAACGCGGCCCGGGCGATGCTGCCAGAGTTCGATGCCGGGACTCCGGCCAGCTATTCATGCCTGGTGGATCTGTGGGACGCGGAGAGCAACTGGCGCTGGAATGCGGACAATCCTGCCAGCGGCGCCTACGGGATCCCGCAAGCCCTGCCTGCCGCCAAGATGGCGAGCGCCGGGCCGGCTTACCTGACCAACGCGTTCACCCAGCTGCTCTGGGGACTCGGGTACATCAAGAGCACCTACGGCAGCCCGTGCGCGGCCTGGGCGCACGAGCAGAAATATCACTGGTACGGCGTGAACCGGCCAGCGAACCTGCGCCGGTCCTGACTCACGCGGTCGGGCGAAAACGCAGTTCCGGGACAGCCGCGGAGCCGGTACTGTCCGGCCATGGATCTCGACACTGCGACCGCCACGGCCACCGAGCTCACCCAGGCGATCCGGGACCGGCAGATTTCCAGCCGCGAGCTGCTGGATGACCTGCTCGCCAGGGCAGAGCGGATCAATCCCGCGCTCACTGCGATTGTCGCCTGGGACATCGATCGCGCCCGCGCCGGCGCGGCCGCCGCGGACGACGCCACGGCCAGTGGCGAGCTGGCCGGGCCCTTGCACGGGCTGCCGATGACCGTGAAGGACGCATTCGAGACCGAGGGCCTGGTCACCACCTCCGGTGCCCCGGAGCTGGCTCATCACGTGCCGCGGGCCGACGCGGTCGCGGTCGCGCGGCTCAAGGCGGCGGGCGCGATCATTTTCGGCAAGTCCAATACCCCGATGTACGCAGGGGACTGGCAGACCTACAACGACGTCTACGGCCGGACCAGCAATCCGTGGGACCTCAGCCGCACGGCGGGCGGATCGTCGGGCGGCGCGGCGGCGGCAGTCGCCGCCGGGATCACGCCGCTGGAGCTCGGCAGCGACATCGGCGGGTCGATCCGCAACCCGGCGCACTTCAACGGCGTGTACGGGCTCAAGCCGTCCTGGGGCATCGTGCCCGTTCGCGGTCACATTCCCGGCCCGCCCGGCAGCCTGGTCCAGGTGGACGTCGGCGTTGCCGGGCCGATCGCGCGCGGCATCGCCGACCTGCGAATGGCCCTGGGCGTCATGGCGGGCCCCCTGCCGCAGGACGCGGCCGGCTGGCGGCTCGAGCTGGACCCGGGATCCGGCCTCGGCGACATCGGCGGCCTCCGGGTCGCGACGGTGTTCGGCGAGGGCTCGGACCTTGTGCCGGTCGCCGGCGACGTGCGCGCGAGCCTGGACGCGTTCGCTGCCCGGGTGGCCGGCGCTGGCGCGAGGGTGGAGGCCGTTGCGCTCCCGGTGCCGCTGGCCGACGGGTACCGCTCCTGGCGGGACCTGACCTTGCCGATCGTCGGCCTCGGGCTGCCAGAGCAGGAGTACGCCGAGCTCGCGGGCCTGGAGAACGTCCCCGGCGACGACCCGGACCTGGTGATCGGGCGGGCACTGGCCAGCCGGTTCCGGTCGTGGATGCGCGCCACCGAGCTCCGCGAGCGCCAGCGCGCGGCCTGGGCGCGGTTCTTCGAGCGCTGGGATGTCGTGCTCGCGCCGGTGATGCCGACGGCGGCGTTCCCGCACGATACCGACGGCCCGATGCCCGACCGGCTGCTCGACATCGACGGCGTCGCGGTGCCGCACTTCCTCGCCGCCGCCTGGTGCGGGGCGATCGGGTCTGCCCTGCTGCCCGTGGTGACGCTGCCCACCGGCTTGAACCAGGCAGGCCTGCCGGTGGGTGTTCAGCTGATCGGGCCGTTCCTGTCGGACCTGCGGCTGCTGCGGATTGCCGAAATCCTCCAGACCGCGGCAGGCGGCGGTTTCCTCCCGCCGCCGGCCGGCTAGCGCGGCCGGGCGCCGGGCCACCCGGTCCGGGTCAGGATCGCGACCAGCGGGCGCCGTTCCAGTGCAGTATCAGCGTCCTGGGCGAAAGGCTGTCACTGTCAGCGGCACCCGTGGCCCACACATCGGAAGGGGACAGGGCGCTGACGCCGAGCAGTGCGGTGCCGGCGGTCCCGCCGGGATCGGGGCTGGCTACCACTGCCCAGGCGGTGCCGTTCCAGTGCAGCACCAGTGTCTTGTCCACCAGGGTGCCCGAGGTGTTCGTGACGTAGCTCCCGACCGCCCACGCGTCGGAAGGGGACACGGCGCTCAGCCCGCTGACCGCGCCGCCGGGCGGGCCAGGGCTGGGCACCTGCGTCCAGCGGGCGCCGTTCCAGTGCAGTATCAGGCTCTGCTGCCCGCTGCCGGTGATGTCGTACCCGGCGGCCCAGGCATTGTCAGGCGACAGGGCGCTGACGGCGCTGAGATAGCTGTCGTCGCGCCCGCCGGGATCCGGGCTGGCCACCCGTGCCCAGCCCGTCCCGTTCCAGTGCAGGATCAGGGTTCGCTGGCTGCCGGTGGCACTCTGGTAGCTGCCGACGGCCCATGCGTCAGAGCCGGAAAGCGCGCTCACGCCGTTGAGGACGTTGAAGCTGAACCTGACCGGATTCGGGCTGTGCGCCACCGCCCAGCGGGTGCCGTTCCAGTGCAGCGCGAGGGTATTCGATGACTCGCCACCGGAGAGGTAATACCAGCCGACGGCCCAGGCGTCGGCGGGCGACACGGCGCTCACGCCGAGCAGGAAGCTGCCATCGGTCACTTCCGGGCTCGGGCACGCCACCTGTGCCCAGGTCGCCCCGTTCCAGCGCAGCGCCAGCGTCTTGTTACCGCCGCTGGCGGTCTGATAGGAACCAACGGCCCATCCGCCAGAGGAGGGGGACAGGGCGCTCACGCCGTTGAGCAAGTCCAGGCCAGGCCGTCCGGGGCTCGGGCTCACTTCCTTCGTCCAGGCAGTGCCGTCCCAGTGCAGCGCCAGGTTGCCGGAGCCGGCGTACCCGACCGCCCACGCGTCGGAAGGGGACACGGCGCTCACGCCGGTCACCTCACCGGTGTACCTCGTGATCGGGCCAGGCGAAGAGGCCGGCGCCGCCGCAGTGCCGAGCGAGAAGATCAGGGCTAAGCCGCCGGCCATCCCAGGGAGAAGCCGCGTCGGGCGGTGGCAGAGGGCGGACGAGTTCATAACCCCTCACGGCCAGGAGTCGGCTTGCTCAGGTAAAGCTACCTTGCTCAGCCGACGGTGTCCCGTTCCCGCCCGGCGGCCACTACGCGGGCGAGCGGCGGGCGCTCGGTCAGCTCGCTGAGGTGCTCATCCAGGCGCAGCCCGCCAGCCACGGCGACCGCGTGCAGGTAGATGTCCTGGCGGGGCAGCGCCCAGTTGCCGGCTGCGCCCTGCTCGGGCAGTTGCTGCTCCGGCAGGTGAACCCGGCGGGCCAGCGCGCGCAGCACCGTGGAACTCATCCGGGTGAGGTCCCAGAGCGGCTGATGACGGTTCTGCCGGGAGCCGAGATCCGCCTGCGCCATCGCTGGCAGGCCCGCTTCCGTGAGCACGTCGATCAGGATCCCGATCTCCACCCCGTATCCGGTGAGGAACGGAATACCGCACAGCAGCTCACGGTGGGCCGCGAACTCGCCGGCCAGCGGCTGCACGAACCCGGTCAGCGCCGGGCAGAAGAAGTTGAGCAGGGGCTTGGCCATCAGCTCGGTCACCCGGCCGCCGCCGTCCGCGACGGATTGCCCGTCCTGGGTGAAGGGACGCCGGTAGGCAGCCTTGCTGAACTGAACCCCCGGCACCGTGAGCAGCGGCCCGAGCGTGCCATAGATGAAGTGCTCGCCGAAATCCGGGGTATCGGCGTCAGCGAACATGACGATGTCGCCGCGCGCCACGGACAGGCCGCGCCACATGGCGTCTCCCTTGCCCTGAGCGGGGCCGTACGCGGGCAGCAGCTCGTTCTCGGAGTAGACCTCGGCGCCCCGGGCCCTGGCGATGTCCGCGGTACCGTCGGCGGAGTCCGCATCGACCACGATGACCTGGTCAACCAGGCTGCTCCGCTCGTTCAGCCGGGCCACCGTGTCCAGGATCGGGCCGATGGTGCCGGCCACCTCGCGGGCAGGCAGGATCAGCGTCGTGGTGAGCTGGCCCCCCGCTCCGCGGGGACTGGCGAGGCCGCGGAAATCACGATGGCTGAATGATCGCTGCTCGAACCATTCCCAAACAGTCATTTCCATGTACGGCCTTCATTCAGGTCGGCACATCGGGTAATCCCGGGCTGGGGGAATGCTGTTATAGCGACTTGCCTGGCAACGCGATTCTGGCACTTCGGGCCAGCCGATGCGAATTACAAAATATAGTCCCGGATTATTAACGCCCTGTTAACGGCATATTTCTTTCGCGTGAGCAGCGGCGGTGCAGGCCGCCCGGAAATCATTCGTTCACAGCGCCGTCGCATGCCGGACACCGCGCCGATATAACGATGGTGCATACTATCCACGGATGTGGCTGACGACCGGAACGGAGTAAGCCATTGATCAAGACGACCAGGCCTGACCGCGACGATGTCGTTCGCGTCACCTTCGTGCTGCCGGCCGACGAGCCGCCCGGGGCCGTGTCGGTGGTGGGCGACTTCAATGACTGGAACCCGTTCGCTCACCCGCTGCGCCGGCGCGCCAACGGTACCCGCAGCACCGTAGTCAGGGTCCCGGCCAGCAGCACGCTCCGGTTCCGCTACCTCGCGGAGGGCGGCGTGTGGTTCGACGACGAGACCGCGAGGGAACGTGACTCACTCGGGGCCTTCATCACAATCTAACCCGGCCCCGGCGGACCATCCCGGCCCGGCGGACCATCCCGGCCCGGCGGACCATCCCGGCCCGGCGGACCATCCCGGCAGCGGCCCGGCCGATCGGGCCATGGGTCAGTCGATGACCGGCGAGCGCGGGCTGCCGCGCAGTTCCACCCCGAGGTCACGCAGTTCACCGAGCGCGGCGCGCGTCGTGGCGGCGGCGACTCCCGCGGTGAGGCCGAGCAGCACCCTGGTGGCGAGCCCCGCTCCCACGGCGTCGGCGGCGGTCGCCCGCACGCAGTAGTCGGTGGCGATCCCGGCCACGTCGACGCTGGTGATGCCTCGCTCACGGAGCCAGTCCGCCAGCGACTCGCCGCTGTCGGCCGCGCCCTCAAAGCCGCTGTAGGCGGCCGCGTGCGCGCCCTTGCGGAACACCTGCTCGACCCGGCTGGTGTCCAGGTCCGGGTGGAAGCCGGCGCCGGTCGTCCCGGCCACGCAGTGCGGGGGCCAGGTCGTCACGTAGTCGGGCTCCGCGGAGAAATGGCTGCCCGGATCGACGTGATAGTCCTGGGTCGCCACCACATGCTGGTAGCCGCCGCCGTCGGGGCTGGCCAGGCGGGCGCTTATTGCCCTGGCCACCGCGGCGCCGCCGGCCACTGCGAGCGATCCGCCCTCGCAGAAATCGTTCTGCACGTCCACGATGATCAGGGCGCGCATGGCCTGCTCCCGTCCCGGCCGCCGCTCGGGCCGTTGCTTGCATCGGGTGGCATCCGGACCGCGATCTCGCCGCCGAGCCCGAACCCGGGGGAGAGGATGAGCTCGTCCCCGCTCCAGAAGCGGCCGGCGTCGTACCAGTTCGGCCGGCGCGTGCCCGGCAGCAGGCCCATGGCCTGGTAGGTCAGGGCAAGCACCTCCGCGCAGTACAGGGTCTCCAGGCCGGCGTCCCCCTTGCCGCGGACGGCGGACGGAACTCGCCCGGACAGCCATCGCGACGCAAGCCTGGCCGTGGAGGGAAACGGCGTGCCGTCCATCCGCGCGATGCTGCGCAGCAGGCCGTCCTCCATCTCAGCGGTGACCGGATGATCCAGCTGGCGGATCCATGCCCGCTGGCCGTACCTGGTCGCCCAGAGGGCGACGGCATCCCGCAGGTCATGCAGCTGCACCCCTCGCTGGCGGCTGCCCGACCACTGGTCGGGCAGCGACCGGCCGAGCTCGGCATGCCACATCAGCGGCGGCAGGTCACCGATGACGACGGACATCCCGACGTGGTTGACGGGGCTGTTGGTCGCCACCTGGATGAGCCGGTCAGCCACCGTGTGCCCGCGGAAGAGCCAGACATCGCCGGTGCGCGTCAGGTCGACGGCCTCGTCGAGGGTGACACTTACGCCGGGCATGGCCGTAGCCTAGGCGGATGCGCTGGTGGAAGGTACTCGGGCTGGCGGGCTTCGCGGGTGTCGCCGCCACCGGAGTCGTGGCCGCCCGCGCCGAACGGCGCCGGCGCGCCTACACGCCGCAGGAGATCCGGGAGCAACTGCACGCGCGGCTCGCCGATCGGGGCGCCGATCGGGGCGCCGGGCAGCAGGGCAGTGCGCCGGGGCCGGGTACGCTCGGAGCGCCGTCTGGGGGCGGTGCCGCATAGCACGCCTTCATCACCGCAAACGTCGCTGCTCAGACGGCTGGCGGCGCTACGAGGAGGAGGCAGTCATGATCGGCGACAAGGTGGAGCATTTCCAGGGCAAAGGCACGGACCTTAGCGCACTGCAGGCCCACATCGAGCAGTACCTGAAGGCTGACGGCTTCACGTTCCAGGCCTCGGCACCGAGCGACCACGGCGTGGTCATCCAGGCCAGGAAAGGCGGTTTCCTGCGCGGGATCATCGATGCCGACCGCGCCATGAGCATCATGATCGCGGGAACGCCCGACGACTTCACTGTCCGTATCGGCATCGGCAAGTGGCTCGAGCACCTCGCGGTGGCTGCGGTCGAGACGTTGCTCATCTCTGACCTGTTCCTCGTCGTTGACGTGGCCGAGAGCGCCTGGAACTTCGAGATCGAGGACAAGCTCGTCAAGGACATCAAGTCCTTCGTCGGCTGAGCTGGCGCCGTCAGTCGCGATCCAGCCGCGGCGGCTGGCCGCTTTCCATCAAGATGGAGGAGCCGCACCCTGCCACCGGGCGGTCCCACCCACGTCATTGACGCCTCCGGCGGGGCCCGCTCCGGCGGGGCCCGCTCCGGCGGCTAGCTCCGGTCCCTTCCTGGCTCACCTGGGTCACTCCAAATAGAGCGTGGCTGGGACTTCACTGCTGCTGTTTCTGCAGTAAAGTCCCAGCCACGCTGTTGAAGTGTCCCGGTTCCGGCGACCCGGGCTGGCATTCCGGCGTCGAAGGGCCCGCCGGGGCCATGAGTCCCGCCGCGGCCATTAGGGTCGTGCCAATGACGCTGACCGCGCCCGCGCTGTGGCTGACCGGCCTAGAGCGCGGACTGCTGCTCGCCGGGCTCTCCGTCGCCCTGGGCGGCCTCGCCGGGCGCGGGCTCGCCCGGCAGTACCTCGCCCGGCAGGACCTGGCCCGGCAGGACCTGGCCCGGCAGGACCTGGCCCGGCAGGACACGCCCGCCGCGCCCGCGCCGCCCGCGCCGCTGCCGGGGCCCGCGCCGCTGCCGGGGCCCGCGCCGCTGCCGGGGCCGTGGGCACTGCGCGGATCTCTGGCCGGCCTGGTCGCGAGCGCCGCGCTGCTGGTCACCGCGCTGGCCGGTCCGGGCGTGGCGGCCAGCCTGGCCCGCCCGCCGGTCGCGGGCCTTGGTTCCAGGGCCACCGCCGTGATCGCGGCCGCTGAGCTCGCCTGCTTCGCGCTGGCCGCGATCCTGCTGCGGCTCCGGCTCTCTTCCTGGAGCGTGCCTCCGCTGCTGGGGGTGGTACTGGCCGAGGGCATACGCGCGCATCCCGAGGGCATGCTCCCGGCGGCGGGCGCGCTGCTCACCTACTGTCATCTGCTGCCCGCCGTGCTCTGGGCCGGCATGCTCGTGTACACGGCCCGGGCCGTGCTCGCCTGGCGGGCCTCGCCGCAGTCGGCGCGGGGCCTGCTCCGGCTCTATGGCACGGCCGCTGCCTGGCTGTTCGCTGTGGTCGTGCTGACCGGCGTGGCGTCGGCTCTGCTGCTCGTCCCAGCGGGGTCGCTGCTGACGACCAGCTACGGGCGGTTCCTCATTGCCAAGGCGGCGCTGGTCGCGGTCGTGGCGGCGCTGGCCCTGGCCAGCCGGGCTGGCCTGCGCCGCGCGGCGGAACCTGGCGCCGGCCTGCCGCTTGCGGTCAGGCTGGAGATCGGCGCGCTCGCCGCGGTGCTGGCGGTCACCGGAATCCTGACAGTCCTGACGCCGCCGGCCAAACCCGTATTCTCGGCGGCTGTCCGGCCAGCCCCCAGGACCGCCAGCCCCCGGAACCGCCAGCCCCTGGAACCGCCAGCCCCGGACAGCCAGCGCCGGACCGCCAGCCCCGGAACCGCCAGCCCCCGGAACCGCCAGCCCCCGGAACCGCCAGCCCCCGGAACCGCCAGGTCCCCGGCAGGTCAGCCGGGCAGCTTGCGGATCGTGTCTCCGGGACGAATGGTTCCGGACACCGCGACCCGGGCATTCAGGCCGCGCAGCCGCAGCTCGCGGCCGACCCGGGAGTTGACGAACCGCAAGGCGTCCGTGCCGAACCGGGCCGCGAACTTGGCGCAGCCGAGATGCGGCTGCCCGGTGACCTCGATGACCGCCGAGCCCACCGCCAGCCGGGTGCCGGGCGGCAGGTTGGCGGGGCTCAGGTCGAGATCGACGTAGAGCTGATCACCGGCCAGCATGCGCCGCCCGGGATCCTGGGCGACGAGCAGGGCCGCGCGGGAATTCATCACCGTTAGCTGCATGTCCGGGTGTGACGATCCGTCGTTGGTGCGCGAGCTCCCTCGGACCCGCCAGGTGTCACCGACAAGGCCGGCAGCCACGTCGAGCGTGCCCTCGGCCAGCACCTCACGCTCGTCGACCGCGGGCCGCCGCACGATCAGCTCGACCGTGCCGCCATCTGATGGCGACAGCCGGACGTCGCCGAGGCCGGCTTCCAGTGCGGCGGCGGGAAGATGTTCCGCGACGCCATGATTCCGCTTCTGTTCCACAACGCCATAATGCCGCTTAGCACCCCGCCGGCGTTCGGGTCCCCGGTTCGCAGCCCGGGCGCGCAGTTGATCAGGGACGGGCGCACAGTTGATCAGGACAGTTGATCGGGGAGGAGCGCACCAGCGTAGACTAAGGAAAAGGAAATGTCCGCTCCATCCTGTTCCCGGCCTCAGCACGGGTGACAGGTGACCGCGTCGCTCCAGACCCTGGTGGCACGGCCAGACTCTGGCCGAGCAAGGACCAAGGATTCCAGCGATGAACCGATCACCAGATCCCCCTGCCGCCGCATCCAGCGCCCCGATGCCGGTACCTATCCCGGCCGAAGGCCTGGCCAACGCTTCCCCGGCTCGCGGCTACCGGGCGCAGAGGGGCAACGGCGCCGTCTCCCCGGCAGTCGCGATGCTGCGCATGGTCGAAGATCACGACCGGATTGCCCGGGGCCTGAATGACATCGTCGTCCGCCGGCTGTTCGCCGCGGGACTGGATCTGCATGCGGCGCTGGGCATTCTCGGCGACCACCGTGCTGCCGACAAGATCAGCCATGCCATCGGCGAGCTGGACCACGCCATCAGGGGCATCCGGGACGCCATCTTCGACGACGAGGCGCCACGGCAGGGCGCAGCGAAGGGGTAGGCGCCGCCGGCAAGGCGGGACGCCGGCCACCCGGCTGGATAGTCACTCAGCGGCGGCGGACCATTCAATCAGGGGAGGCCGGACCGATGCGCACAGCGGATGTCCCTGGGGATCGGTCAGGCCAAGACGCCCGACGAGCAGGCCCAGGTTCAGAGCGCTGTCGATCAGCGCGGGAGGGATCGCGTCCAGCCGCAGCTTCGCTCGCCGGAACAGCGTGAAGGCCCCGGCGTCATCGACGGTGCCCCAGGACAGCTAGATGAACCGGCCGTCCGGCGGACCCTGGATGTAGGCGCCCTTGAGGTCGGCACCAGCCGGTGCCGGGACGCCGTCGCAGTCAACTGTCCAGGTGGCAGACGGCGCGTCGCCGGGAACGAGGCCGAGCAGCTCGGCTGGCCTGCCGCGGCGCTGGAGCCCGACATGCACGTTGTGATAACCGCCGGGGGAGTCCGGGCTGGGGCCGCAGCAACTCCCGGGGAGGTCCGAGGCTTCGATCCGGATCCGCACCGCACCATTATGCGGGTCACTGTAACTATGCGGGTCACTGCGACCTGGGTCAGGCGGCGCCTATTCCGAGTCGTACCTGAAGCCGCCGAGGAAGCGGCGGAACAGCCCGCCGTCCCTGGTCAGTGGTGCCGCTGGCGGTGGCGCCTCGGCGCGCTCCCGCGCGACCGGCTCGTCATAGTCGGCCCGCGCGATGGCGTCAGTGACCGCGGCGTCATCGAAGTCCTCCGAGCCGGGGATGGTCGGGACGAACCCCACGAGATCGCCGTCCAGCAGCACCTCGGCCGCCAGGGACGCCGTGCCCTCGTTGCCCCAGATCGCCTCGCGCCCGTCGCCGATCACCACGCGCACCCCGTAGATGTCGATCCCCGCGTTCTCCAGGTGCGCGTCGATGCCGCGATCCCGCAGCGCGTCGGCGACCCGCCGGGCCCGGTTCTCGTCCATGCGCCGAGCCTACCTTCGTCCTCAACTGTCACGGGCCTGCCCTCGCCCTGAACTCTCCCGGGCCTGCCCTCGCCATGAAATGCCACGGCAGCCGAGGCTGGGCCGCCCCGGCTGCCGTGGCAAATCCGCGCCTACTTCTCCAGGTTGCGCAGGGCCATGATGAACTTCGGCCCGTCAGGCGTGCCGATGCCGCTCATGGTGTCGTAGCCCTTGAGGGCGACCTGCCCGGTGTAACCGGCCATGCCGCGACTCTGGTCGTCGAAGGTGGTCAGCACCTCGGCGCCGCACGTGGCCTCGTCGCACGACGTCCCGCGGTACAGCGCGGGACTGGCGCTGGTCAGCGGCAGGGCGTCGAAGACGGCGCTGGTCCCGGCCAGCTTGTAGATCGCCGGGTTGATGAACCCGAA
>JBEKFH010000006.1:0-41324 GCA_050013415.1 Streptosporangiaceae bacterium
TTCCCGCGCGGCTTGCGCTTCACCTCGACGCCGCCGAAAACGCACATCCCGGTGATCCGGAGGACCGGGGCGTCCGGCTGCGCCGACTCGTCGGTGTCGCCGCTGACCTCGCGGCCGCCCATGATCGCGCTGCCGCTGTCGATCACCCGCATCTCCGGCGGGACGGTGATCGAGACGCCGCCGAAGACGGCGACCGCGCTGATCGTGATCTCCCGTCCCGGCAGGCTGGCCTCCCGCAGGTCCAGTTCGGCCCCGCCGAAGACCGCGAGGATCCTGGTGAGCGGCTCCGGCTGCCACCGGCCCTTCCTGCTCACGCCGCCGAAGACGGCGACCAGCCGGCGTCCCTTCGTGGCCGGCGTCGGCCCGGTCCGGCCGAGCGATGCCGCCACCGCGGCGGCGGGCGGCAGGTCGTCGATGACCGGCACTATGTCGGCGTGCGTCTTCGCGGCATAGAGCGCGTCCAGCCGCTCCGAATGCTCCTCGGCGGTCAGCCTGCCCTGCGCCATCGCCTCGTTCAGCACGGAGGCGGCGCGGTCGCGGTCGGCGTCCGAGGCGCGCAGCCGGGAATTTAGGTTGAAGTCCTCCGGGGTCATGCGGCTATTGTCGGCCATGCCAGCGCGTCAGGGGAACGGGGCGAGTCGTGGGTCATGTGGAGGCCGCGCACCTCAGCCACGCCCTGCCGGACGGCCGGGCGCTGCTTGATGACGTGTCCTTCCGGGTGGGCGACGGCATCACGGCCGCGCTGATCGGGCCCAACGGCGCGGGCAAGACCACGCTGATGCGGCTGATCGCCGGTGACCTGGCGACGCAGGCGGGCTCGGTCACCTCCAGCGGCGGCCTCGGCGTCATGCGCCAGTTCGTCGGCGCGATACACGACGACTCCACGGTGCGGGACCTGCTGATCTCGATCGCGCCGCCGCGCGTGCGCGCCGCCGCGGCCCGGCTGGACGCCGCCGAGCTGGTGATGATGGAGCGCGACGACGAGCCCGCCCAGCTGCGGTACGCCGCCGCGCTCGCCGAGTGGGGCGACGCCGGCGGCTACGACGCCGAGGTGCACTGGGACGCCTGCACGGTCGCGGCCCTGGGCACGGCGTACGAGCAGTGCCGCTGGCGGGAGGTCCGGACGCTGTCCGGCGGCGAGCAGAAACGGCTCGTCCTGGAGTCGCTGCTGCGCGGCACCGCCGAGGTCCTGCTGCTCGACGAGCCGGACAACTACCTGGACGTGCCCGCCAAGCTCTGGCTCGAGCACCAGCTGGCGGCCACCCAGAAGACCGTGCTGCTGGTCACCCACGACCGGGAGCTGCTGGCCAACTGCGCCGAGCGGATCGTCACGGTGGAGGACGGGAGTGCCTGGGTGCACGGCGGCGGGTTCGCCAGCTACGCCAGGGCGCGCCGGGACCGCATCGACCGGCTCGACGAGCTGCGCCGCCGCTGGGACGAGGAGCACGAGAAGCTGAAGCAGCTCGTCCGGATGTACCGGCAGAAGGCGTCCTACAACTCCGACATGGCCTCACGGCTGCAGGCCGCGGTCACCAGGCTGCGCAGGTTCGAGGAGGAAGGGCCGCCGGAGCTCGCGCCGAGAGAGCAGAACGTCCGGATGCGGCTGCGCGGCGGCCGGACCGGCAAGCGCGCCGTTATCTGCGAGCAGCTCGAGCTCACCGGCCTGATGCGCCCGTTTGCCCTGGAGGTCTGGTACGGCGAGCGGGTGGCCATCCTGGGCTCTAACGGATCCGGGAAATCGCACTTCCTGCGGCTGCTGGCCGGCCAGCCGGTCGCGCACGCCGGCCTGGCCAGGCTCGGGGCGAGGGTGGTTCCCGGCTGGTTCGCGCAGACGCACTCGCGGCCGGACCTGGACGGGCGCAGCCCGCTGGACATCCTGATGCTGGAGCACGCCCTGCTGATCAACGACGCCATGGCCGCGCTCGCCCGGTATGAGCTGCAGGCGTGTGCCCGGCAGGCGTTCGGCAGCCTGTCCGGAGGCCAGCAGGCCAGACTGCAGATCCTGCTGCTCGAGCTCGCCGGGTCGACGCTGCTGCTGCTCGACGAGCCGACCGACAACCTGGACCTGGCCAGCGCCGAGGCGCTGCAGGAGGGCCTGGAATCGTACGCCGGCACGGTGCTCGCGGTCACCCATGACCGGTGGTTCGCGCGCTCGTTTGACCGGTTCCTCATCTTCGGGTCCGACGGGACGGTCTACGAGGCGCCGGAGCCAGTCTGGGACGAGACCCGCGTGATCCGGCCGCGCTGAGGCCGCGGCTTGCTAGGCTGGCAGGAATCTCAGGGAGCCCGGTCGTCCTGCCCGGCCGGGGACTCCTCAGCCTATTGGTGGAGGGTGCGCACCCGTGAAGAAGCTGCTGCTGCTGTTGGCCCTGGTCGGGTTCGGCGCGCTGGCCGTGTGGAAGAAGGTCCAGTCGGACCGGGCCGAGATCGACTTGTGGACCGAAGCGACCACGAGCGACGATTAGCCCCCGCGTCGGCCGCCGTTGGCATGCAGGGAGGCGATCAGGTGAGCGACGCGACGGGAATCTCGCTCGTGTGCTGCGGCCTGATCGGGACGACGGTCACCGACAACGGAATGGTCGAGCGCGCCTACGCCGAGGCGATCGCCACCCAGGGCGTCGTCACCGGGACGACCGCCTACGCGCGCTGCATGGCCGGGGTGCACCGGTCCAGGGGGCAGTCGACCATCGAGGTTCTGCGCACCCTGTTTCCGGACAGCCAGGCCAGGGCACAGGCGGCGCAGCTTGCGTTCGACCGCTCGTACAGCGCGGCGGTCGACCGGACCGGCATCGTAGCCATGCCCGGTGCCGAGCTCGCGCTGGAGCAGCTGCACGGCAGCGGCGCGCGGGTCTGCCTGATCAGCGGCTTCTCCCGGCGGCTGCTCAGCCTGGTGCTGGACACCCTCGGCTGGTGGGACCGCATCGACCTGGCCCTCTCGCCCGATGACGTGCCCAGGGGATGCCCGTGGCCCGACCTGGTGCTCACCGCCATCATCCGGCTGGGCATCGACGACGTGCGGGAGACCGCCGTCGCGCACGGCATGGAGAGCGGCGTGCTGTGCGGTCACCGGGCCGGCGCGAGCACTGTCGTCGGCGTGCTGACCGGCACGCACACCACCGAGCGGCTTCGCCGGGCGGGTGCGACCCACGTACTCGGCAGCGTCGCCGCCCTGCCCGAACTGCTGGCGCCTGGACTTGCCGGGGCGGGCGGCTCGCCGGAACCGGGCGCTGCCACGGCCAGCGGCGGCGCGGTCGCTGACGACAGCCGTGCCGCCCAGGTACCCTTGGAACGCCGTCACACGGGGCTATAGCTCAGCTGGTAGAGCACCTGCTTTGCAAGCAGGGGGTCAGCGGTTCGAGCCCGCTTAGCTCCACGCAGGTCAAGCCCACATTGCGATCTTGAAATGATCGGCCGGGCGGGTGCGTACAGCACGAAAGTACAGCAGTCGCCGGTCATCCGAGGGTCTCCCTGAGCCGCCGAAGCGCTTCGCGCGTGCTGGCATCCGGCACCTCGGTGTAGATCTCCATCGTGATGCTGATCTTGCTGTGCCGCAGGATCTGCATGGCGACCCTCGGGTGCACGTCAAGGGCGCGCGGAGCGCGCCGGGCCGGGGCTGGCCGCCGATCTTGGTGAGAGCCCGCGTGAGAATGCGCTGACTCTGCGCGGCGCCAGCTGCTGCCCGTTACTGCGGACCTTCCAGGGAACGTTGCGCGCCTGGGCGCCGCCTGCCGCCTTAGGCCCTGCCGGGCCACGGCGGCGTCAGCGCGCGACCTGTCCCCGCGGCTCGCCGCACGGGGCTGGGCGCCGCAACGAACAAGCGCTAGCGCGCGAGCCAAAAGAACGGCCATCCTCCCGGCGATTCGAGTCTTGAACCGAAACAAGATCACCCTCAAGGGCGCGCTGCGCGCGTCGCTGCGCGACTCCCTACGGGAGCCCCTGACCGTGATCTTGTCCGGATCGATCGGCGCCTGTCGGAAGGATGGCCAAAACCTGTCGCTACCCAAGTGACGTTGCCGAGGACCATGGCCGAAGCGCCCATGCCGACGAGCTACTGCGAAATCTCATTCCAGGCCAATTCGCAGTCTGGCTCATCGAGAAACCAGCAGTAAGTCCCTACAGCGATATCTTTCAGTCGTTTGCGGGCAGGCGGGCTGTTACGGGAGCTGAAGGCCGAGACGAAGTGGCAGAGCTCAGGATCGATGTACTGGTCCTGTGCCCATGTAAGCAGATCAGCCTTGCGATTCTCATTAATCTCACCATCAGTAGCCACGGCTTCGATGATCCAGAAAGGAGACGGCTTAATTCCAGCGTCTAGGATAATTACATCGGGCAATACACTCGAGACGTTAATCGAGATACCTGCGGCAGCCATCTTTGCCTTGTCGATTACCCATACCTTGGTGCCTGGCTCGCTAATGGCCACCACAAGTGGATTGCTCAGACGACGCGGCGCCCATTCTTCTATTATGCCTCTTATGATCGCCGAGGCTATGCCCGGTTCCAGATTGCGTATTCCATATCCAGGAATAAATACGGGTATCAGATGCACGGACTGTGCAAGATCGTTCGCAAACTGTATCCTCAGCCGATCGCCTGGTGACATATGGGTTGAGCGCCACCGCTCGATCGCGCCAGTCAGCGCGGCATCACTCAAATCTGGATTAAAGAGATCAGCAAAAGAAGCAGTAAGCGCCCATCTTGGCCAGCTCGCGTTGCGGGTGACTCCTTCGCGATTCCGAACTGCACCATAGTTACGCCATTTAGGCCAAGTCTCGTCTCGCAATCCTTCCCTACTGTCCGGGGCATACCAGCGATCATAACTGACACCCCATTTGCCAAGTAGGAGCCCGATCGGCTTATAGCCTCTTGCCGCCGCAGCAGCCCAAGTCAATCGATCACTAACGCTGGTGCGAGCTAGAGCCTCATCAGACATGCCAAGCACTGTCTGCGGTCGAGCCCATACGTTTTCGGGTTGAGGATCACCTTCGTCACCGACAACTGCACCGACGTAGATCATGGCAGACACAGACGAAGCTGCAAGAGGATTAGAAAGTACGGCGTCGAATGCCGCCGGTGGGAAAATTAGCTTAAGACGTTTCTCGCAGCAGTCGCGATCAGGTACTACACGAAGATTGATCGACTCATCAGCGTTCATGCGAGCAACGTACTATAAGCGATAGCTACGGCTTGGCTGAACTGCTCACCTTCAAGTTGAGACCACTGCCGGAGAACGTGAGCGGGCGGAAGTGGCAGTGCCTCCAGCTCGTAGGCGCTGACGGCGACTGAGCCCGACAGGCACCGCAGGACGCGGTCGATCGTATCGGTGGCGAAGAGCCGACTGAGAGCCTCTGCGGACAGGCTCGGTGCGGGAACTCGCGGCCTAGCGACGTTGACATGGTTCTCGACCACTATGCGGCCGCCCCATGCTCGAAGAGTCTCTGCGCTCAGGTGTGCGGCGACCAGTCGCCGAGCCTGCTCAGGCGCTGTGGTCCGCTGGATGAGTACTGCGGGCTGATCTAGCACCATGACGGCTGCGTCGTTGCCACGCAACTTCAAAAAGCGAATACTGTCCCGCGCCGAATCACGATGTATGACTCCCCCATCTATGTCCGCAGCCCACAATATCTGCAGGCTCGAATCACTAGGGTTTGCTGCAAGATCGTGCTTACGGCGATTCCAGACCAATGGGCCAGTTGAGATTTTCCAGCCAGCAGCCGCCAAGGTAAGTGGCATGTTAATAGCTGCTGCGGCTACCGGTGCGTCATCGGCTCGCCGTGGCAAGAGCCACGGCGCGGCTGTCCGCGGTGAGGCTACTTTGGCGACTGGACTTATATGGCCGTTGATATTATTGACTGTTACCTTACGTGTGCGGACCCGGCTAAAGGCTACTAGACATGTTTCTTGAAGAACGCCTGAAAATGAGCCACTACGATCAGCGACAAACCCAATCTCTCGCAGTGTGACGTGCTCAGCAAGAACAGCTCGTAGGTTCTCGAAATAGCGTCCAGCCAAGAATGATGTCGGGACAAGCGCCACAAGAACTCCTCCAGGAGCTAGAGATTCCGTAGCAGCCGCCATAAAAAGACCGTAGATATTAGCGTGACCATAGAGAGATCTAGAGAACCGGGCTCGCTCCTGGTCGGCCAAGCGGACCCGACCGTATGGAGGGTTCATGATCATGGCCTGCACTGGCTCGCTAGCAGCCGCGAGACCATCGCCATAGCGCGCCAAGGCTGGCAGCGGCTTGCGCCGTGCACGTTCGGTCCTTGCCAATATCGGGAGCATCTCCGAAGCGAGCAGAACGCTGGCCAGCCAGGCGGCAGACGGATCGTTGTCTATGCCTTTGATGTAGTTTGGCAGGGCGTTGATAGCGAGCTGAGCATCAACGCGTGAGGCCGCGCCAAGATGCTCGCGCAAGACGGGCAGCAGCAGCGCTCCAGCGCCACAGGCAGGATCCACCATGCATCCGGATAGCGGCTGGGGTCGCTTCCAGCCCATCGCGCGCTTTGTCATGGCCCACAGCTCATCCGCGAGGGGCTGCGGAGTGTAGTGACGGCCATATTTGGACCGCTCCGAGCTGGGCAATGCCGAGACGTACGCCTGGCCGACTTCCTCGGCGCTGCCCAGGAGCTTGACTGTGGGCCCAGCGACATCGGCGAGGCTTGGTGACTCAGCAGAGACAGCCCAGCTAACATCGAGCCAACGCCCACTCAGACCAGCAGCTTCGGCCTGGCGAGCCCACCACTCAGCCACACCGCCCAACACCGCCGCAGCAGATGAGCAAACCGGCGTAGCCGCGCTAGCCACCGCACTGACGGGCCGCTGGCCGCGGGCCTCACGGATCGGAAGCGCTCCCGACGTCATTGGCACTCCATGTCACACACGCCGGTCACGGTGACCATCTGGCTCAGGCTAGCTGAGCTTGCCCCCATAATCACGGGCGCAACGCTGTGTCGAGGTCGTCTCAGCAAAAACCGATGAAGCTCGGTAGGCAAGCGATTACTCGCTGGAGTCCATCCCGCTGTACAGCACGGAAGTACAGCAGCCGTACCGGAGTTCGGCCGCCCCTCAGCGACCATCAACGACCTTGTGACCTGCGTTGCCGCCCTCCAGCAACCCGACTGCAAGTAGTTTGCAAGCAGGGGGTCAGCGGTTCGAGCCCGCTTAGCTCCACTCCCCGATTCCTGGTATTTGGCCAGGTCAGAAGCTCGTAGTACTGGCTCCGTCCTAGCTAACTGGGTGGGGCCATTGGCTTGGTTGGGAGGAATTTGGGAGATCATCTTCTCCCTGCCTCCCTGTGTGGGCGGGTGCTGTACCGTGGTTCGTGGTGTCGCTGGCTCGGCTGACTGGCGGGTTTCGCCGCGCAGCGGTGCCAGTAGCTCGTGGAGCAACGGCACGGGCGAATGCGGGTGGATGGCCGCGCGGTGGCTCAGGGATTCTTCCTAGCGGGCCTGGAGGGCGGCTGTCAGGTCGGCGCGCATCCGGTGCGAGGCGTGCGCGTACAGGCCGCGCATCCCCGGCGCCGATCTGCCAGTTGTGCCAGATGCAGGCGTTGAGCGCGAGCAGTCGCTGGACGATCCAGGTCCATAGCCCGGCGGGGACGCGGCCGCCGGCACGGCGTTCACAGGGTTGGCTGGTGGCCATCGAGCTGGTCTTTGAGACCCATTCCACGACCGTGGACAACGAGCAAGGGCAAGCCACCGGATGGCTGCCCGGCCAGTTGTCCGAACGGGGCCGGACGCAGGCGCAGCAGCTGCGGCGCCGCCGCATGAGCGACGGAATCACTGCCGTGTTCTGCTCCGACCTGACCCGCGCTGCCGAGACAGCCTCCGTTGCCTTCGGTACCTCCGGGATCCCGGTGCTTTATGACTGGCGGCTGCGCGAATGTGACTACGGGCAGCGCAACGGGATGCCCGTGGCCGAGATGCATGCCGGACAGCGCGAGCACCTGGACCGGCCCTACCCGGGCGGGGAAAGCTGGCGGCAGGCCGTTGAGCGCGTCGGCCGCTTCCTCGGCGACCTGCCACTGCGCTGGAACGAGCAGCGGATCCTGGTCATCGGGCATGTCGCCACTCGGTGGGGCCTGGACCACTTCATTGGCGGCGTCCCACTGGAAGATCTCGCAGAGCAGGACTTCTCCTGGCAGGAAGGATGGGAGTACCGGGTCAACTAGCCATACAGCCCGAAGCCAGCCGGCGGGGCCATCTCGACGTGGAGGTCACGTCCGCTGTCCGGGGGCTCGCGCCCAGGCAGAAGATCACCGGTCACCGCGGGGAACAGATGCTCGCCGATTACCCCCGCCTGCGGATCACCCGCCATCCGGTCTGGTCCTATCAGCCGCAGATGGCAATCTTGCTGCTGATGCGCCGCGGCCTGCCTCAGCTCAACCTGAGGCGCCGGACTTTACGCCCGCCACGGACTGGAGTATCAGCTTGCGGCAGCGTAACAAGGGCCGCGGGCTCCACGTAACTGCGCGCGAGCAGTTCACACTCCTGCGCGGCCCGAAGGCGAGAGAGAATGGCCAGATGGCTTCGGTCTTCCCAGCGCGGGTGACGCTCGCGGAGCTGGTTGCAACGCTGTCGCTTGTTGCCGACCTCGGGATGGGCCGGCCAATGGAGCGGGTGCTGCGCCAGACCGTGGTCGCCATGCGGCTCGGCGCGGCGGCCGGGATGGAGCAAGCGACACGGACGTCTGCGTATTACACGTCGCTGCTGACATGGGTGGGCTGTGCTGTCGACACCAGCGAGGTAGCGGCCCTGTTCGGCGACGAGACGGAGCTATACGCCGAAACGCACGACGAGGACCTTGGGGGCGTCTCCCTGGCGATCTTCGTCGCTCGTCATCTCGGTCGAGGTCAATCGGGCTTCCATCGCCTTGGCATGGTCGGGAAGTTCCTGGCCACCGCGGGCCGGTCGGTGCAGCGGGTGATGTCTGAGCACTGTCAGGAGGCAAGCGACCTGGCCGGATGGCTGGAGCTCGGGCCAGCGGTGCGCGAGCCCCTGCAGCAGGCCTTCGAACGGTGGGACGGGAGGGGCGTGCCCGGGTTGATCGGCGCAGAGGCCCTGGCTCCCGCTATCCGGCTGGTGCAGCTGGCCGACAGCATCGAAGCGTTCCACCATACCGGCGGTACCGCGGCCGCCCTGCGCGTCGCTCGCGAGCGGCGCGGTACCCAGTTCGATCCGGCGCTGGTCGATTGCTTCTGCGACCGGCACGCTGAGATTCTCGACGGACTTGGGAGCATGTCCGCCTGGGACGAGGTGATCGCGCTCGACCCGCAGCTCGGCGCGGCATTGACCGATGAGCAGCTCGACCGGGCGCTCGCAGCCTTTGCCGACTTCAGCGACCTGAAGGTCCCGCTGCGAATAGGCCATTCCCGGGCCGTGGCCGAGCTGGCCACTCAGGCCACCGCGACGCTGGGCCTCCCGGCTGACCAGGTCGTCATTGTGCGCAGGGCGGCGCTGGTGCAGGACATCGGCATGACCGGGATTCCCAGTACGGTATGGGACGAGCCGGGCGAGTGGAGCATTCCGCAGCGCGAGCGGGCTTGGACCCACCCGTATCTGACCGCCCGGATGCTGGCCCGCACACCGATGCTGGCCCCGGTCGGGCGCTGCGCGGCGCTGCACCATGAGAGGCTCGACGGCTCGGGATACCCGAACGGCCTGCGGGCGGACGCGATCTCTCCGGCAGCCCGGATCCCCTGGGGGCGGCGGACGTCTACAGCGCTCTGCGCCAGCCGCGTCCGCACCGCCCGGCCTTTGACGCCGGTGAGGCCGAGCGGACGATGCGCGAGGAGGTACGCGCCGGGCGGCTCGATGGCGACGCGGTCCAGGCAGTGCTCAAGGCTGCCGGCCACCGGCCCCGGCGCCGGGCCGGCCTGCCATCCGGCCTGACGGCCCGTGAGGCCGAGGTGCTCGTGCGGCTGGGCCAGGGTAAATCCAACCCCGAGATTGCCGCTGAGCTGCACGTCAGCCGTAAGACAGTGTCCACTCACCTGGAGCACGTCTACGCCAAGCTGGGAGTGAAGACCCGGACCGAGGCTGCCCTGTTCGCCATGCGCCACGGCCTCATCGAGGCGACGGGCGAGACCGGAACCTGACCCAAATATCGGGCAGTTACCCGATTCGCTGCGGCTAACGGATCCGTAGAACGGATTCATGACGACAGCGCAGAACCACATCCCATCTGGCTCGGTGCCGCAGTTCGCCCTCGCGGGCGTGTTCCTGGAGGGCCTGGCAGCTCAGGACTTCAGCCGGCTTGGCGAGGCGCTCGCCGCCGAGGCCCGGCTCCGCGCGCTGCTGCCCCCCGGCCACAGGGAGTGGACAGGCGCCGAGGTGATCGCCGGCCAGTTCGATCGCTGGTTCGGGGATACCGAGGACTTCGAGCTCGTCGACGCCACCGTAGGCGAGGTCGCCGACCGGCTGCATCTGCGCTGGCGGCTCCGGCTCCGCGCGAAGCGGCTCGGTACCGGCTGGTTCACCGTCGAGCAGCAGGTCTACGCCGACACCGCCGACGGCGGGCGCATCACCGGGCTAGACCTGCTGTGCACGGGCTACCGGCGCGAGGCCAGCCATGACTGACACCAGCACTACATGGGGCGGCTGGTCATCGGCTATCCGCGACGAGCCGTTCGCCCACTTCGCCGCCGCCCGCGCCCGGTGCCCGGTCCAGAAGGCGCGCCTCGCCGACGGCCATCCTGCCTGGATCGTGCTCGGCTACGACGCAGCCCGGCAGGCACTCAGCGACCCGCGCATCTCCAAGGACATGCTCGCGGCCCTGCAAGCCAACGGCGATGTCGTCGCCGAAGGCCTGCCCGGACCAGAGTTCTCCCGCCACATGCTCAACGTCGACCCGCCCGACCACACCCGGCTGCGACAGCTCGTTTCCCGTGCCTTCGTTCCTTCCCGGATCGCCGCGCTAGAGCCCGCCATCCGGGCAATCGCCAGCGAGCTCCTCGACGATCTGCCGGTCCCTGTTGAGTGGCTGCCGGGTCCAGAGTCGGCAAATGCCGATCGCGCAGCGACGTTCACAGCGACGCCCGCAGGGCGCTCTTGACGCGGTGGCCGCGACTGGGAGAATCGGGCGCGGGGAAGGCGCTGCTGCTCGGTGCGCTCATGACGATGGAGCCATGAAGATCATTGGCGTGCTGCGGAGTCTTGGACGGCGCGGGGAGCGCCGGACGCGGTGCCGCGCAGCGGCGGCGCCTTGATAAGACTTCATAGATTAATTCGGCACTTGACGCTATACGTCTGCTACCGGAGGCCGAGAACGGTCAGCAGAGCTTCGTCGATGCCCCATTGCTGCTCCGGACTGACCCGGCCCGCAAGGTCTCCAAGGCGGCTGGCGTCGATGGCGCCGACCTGCTCAACGAGGACGCGGGTGGTCTCACCGAGCAGGTCGACCTCGGGACGGAAGGACGCGGCCCTGGCGCTGCGCGACGTCGGAGCTACGAGCACTACCGAGCGGGGCAGCAACTCGTCCGCCTGGACGATCACGCCGTAACGGCGGCCTTGCTGCTCGTGACCTGTTCCGCGCGGGGGGCGGAACTCGTGAATGTCACCCCGCTGCACGGATGCTCTCCATGAACGCGGCGACCTCGAGCATCTCGCGTTTGTCGTCGTCGTCGGCCTCAAGGGCGGCGACTTCGGCAGCCAGCACGGAGCGCTTCCGGAGACGGCCCGCGCTGTCGAGGATCGCGCGGCGTACCGCTTCAGATCTGCTGATGCCGGTCGCCTCCAGTTGCGCGAGCGCCTGCATAGCTTCGGGATCCAGCCGGACACTGATGGCCGATGACATGCCAAAAATGTATCACGATCTGTCCTACAGATCGGGCGGCGTACTGCATAGATACGCACGCAGAGTGTAGGTGCGGGCCAAGTTCTTCGTGCAATATCAGCCTGCGAAGCCGGTGTCACTGCTCGTTCCTGACCAGATCCGGTAACTTAACGGGCGGCCGGGAGCCGAGCTGCATGCCGTGGTCACGACCAGGCGCTTGTCGCCGGGTCCCAGTGGCGTCCCGCGGCCGTCCCGGTGATGGCCGGATCGGCAAAGGCCACGACGGCTGCGACAACATCGCTGAACTGGGCTGGCAGCCGGTCGTCGAGGCGCTGCCTGCGTCGCCATGCCTCCCAGCGCTGCTGGCCGATGGTGCCGTAGCCGGTGAGCACGCGGCCAAGCGGTACGAGCGGGGTGGCCCGGTACTGGGCCACCCCGCGGATGGACTCGCCGAGTTCGGTACCGCTGGTCGCGTGGTGCCGGGACAGGAAGTACATGTCGGCAAAGTCCCGCCACCGGGTGCTGGTGGTGCCGCGGCTGACCGCGGTCACGATCTTCTCGGCGTGCACCATCGTCAAGGGGTAGCCGCGCACGGAGATGTCGCCTCCCAGGATGCGGGGAAGCCGCACGGTACGCGGCGGGATGATCGGGTCGCCGACGCTGACATCGACATGAAAGCCTGGCCGGGCGGTCGACAGCCTGGAGGTCATGCTTACGCGCACGCCGGGGTAGCGGTCCTCGTCACGTATCACCTCGGCCGTCGCGGTGCCAGCGTCGAAGACAACCCCGTCATCCAGGCCGATGGCGGCGATCTCGGTGATCGCGGCCAGGATAACGGCCGGGTCGTTGCTGGTGGCCTGCGATTGCAGGTCGATGTCGCGGGTTGGGCGCCGTTCGCCGAAGGCGGCGAGCAGCACGCCGCCCTTAAGGACGAACAGGTCAGCGAACCGGGTTCCGGCCAGGCGGGCCAGGAAGCATTCCAGTACGTAAAGCTGCATCAGCTCATCGACCGGACGGTGGTCCTGGCGTGCTTTCCTGCGCAGGTCAAGGTAGGCGCATCCGGCCGTGGTGGCGCGCGTCGGCGTGGTCATAGCAGAACCTCAAGCGCCCGCCGCAGCGCCGGCTCGGCGCGTGGCAGCTGGCCCGCGAGCTCGATCAGCTGTGCCGGACTTCGTCCGGGCCGGGCCAGCCACCGGCGCAGCGCCTCCCACGCGATGTCGCTGCCCTCGCGATGACGCAGCCGTACGACATCGACGATGGAACGCTCCGCGGAGTAAAGGCCCAGGGGTCGGCGGGCGCCGACGTCCAGCAGGTCCCGGCCCAGCCCGAACGTGCGCCGGTCGAACTGATGCAGCCGAACCGGCGCCCTGAGCGCGGGCCGGGCGCTGCCCCGGGGGACGGCAATGTCGATCGCGGCGGGGATCGCGTCGATAAGGCCGTGCCTCGCGAGCGCCGTCTCCAGGCACAGCGTCGCCCGCGGTACCCGCTCGGCGATCTCGACAAGGTCGTCATCGGCTGTGGGGGCGTCAGCCCACCGGTAAACGCCGCCGCCGAGGGCTGCGATCTCGCCGGAGTCGCGCAGCCGGTACAGGCGCTTGTCGCTGACGGCGGCCTTCCGTGCCTCCCCGTAGGTGAATGTGTCCCCCAGAACCCCCCGGAGGTCATCGGCAGCGGCCATGGCAGGAAACTATACCCACCTCGCCATTATCTGTATACGATTTCCGTCCCGGCTAAACGCTCCGGCGGACGAACAGCTTCGGCCACAGCCCGACCAGCGTGCGAACGGCTCCTCCCGCGCCCGGCCCCTCTGCCGCCTGCTCAGCGCTAAGGGCACACTGACAGCGCTTTATTCAGTGCCCTACTAGCTGGACAAGCCCGGCTTCAGCCTGGTCAGCTTCGGCTGCAGCACGTGTACCGCGAACTCCGGGCCACTGCCGCCCGCGATCAATGCGGCAGTCAGCGAGAACTACCAGGCCGTGGTGCAGGTATTCCGGTCGCTGCCCTAGCCGGCCGGCTGACAGGTCCGGGTCCGCAGAAGAAGTTCGCGTACGGGGCCGGGCGGCGGTCCGGCGGTCGCGGCAGCCTGGTGCAGTGCGACTCGATCCACCGCACCCTCGGGTCCGGGCCCGGCGGTGACACCGGCAGCAGCAGGAATAGCCGCACGTAGCCGCGGCTGATGTCGGCCTGCAGTGTGGCCAGCGTCGGGGCCGGCACGTTGCCGAGGAAGCCGCCGATAGGCAGCACCTCTCTGCCGCTGTACAGGATGAAGTCCTGCGCGAGGCCGCCGGACGTGTCGGTGCCGAAGAGGGCATCACCGGGTGGCGTCTCGCGTTCCAGCCGCTGGACTGCCCGGGTGAGGGTGGGCACGGCGGCGGCCAGGGCCTGGTTATTGTGCGCGGTCTTCGACGATTCGAACGGGGTGTCAAACGGGCCCATCTCGCGGATGACGCAGCTCACGGACGCCGCCGCGGGAAGCAGGAGCACGGCGGCACCGGCGAACGCGACCGCGGTCAGGTGCCCGGCCATGCCCGACGCGGGCAGCAGCAGCAGGGCGGCGGCGGCCGCCGCCACGATCAGCGCCACCACGGTCAGCACGACCGGGCCGGATGCCGTCCCGAACATGACATAGGCGCCGTAGCCGGCGCAGCCGAGCACCGTCGCGGCGGCGATCAGCCTTAGCCTGGCTGGCCAAGGGCGAGGTCCGCATGCGGCGATGCCGGTGCCGCACAGCGCGGCGACCGCGGGGATGAGCGCCGCGACGTAGTACGAGTTCAGGTAGGTGCCGACGCTGAAGAACACCGCGAGGACCAGCCACCAGCCGCCCCACAGCACGACGGCGGCGCGCAGCGGGTCGCGCCTGCCCTGGCGGCGCCGGGCGATGAGCACCCCCAGCGCGCCGGCGACGGCCGCCGGCAGCAGCCAGCCGCTGTCGGCCGCGAACGGGCCGGCCAGTAGCCGGTGCCAGCCCGGCTTGATGCCTCTGGTCTCGGCCGTGAGCAACTGCCCGCTCTTTGCGGCCGCGATCACGAGCGGCGAGGGCGGCCCGGCGAGGGTCGCCCAGTTCCCGGTGAGCCGGCCCAGGCCGTTGTAGTCGAAGACCTGCGTGTACACCGAGTCGTCCGGGCTGCCGTCCACGTAGGGCCGGTCCCGGGACGGGACGAGCGAGACGGCGGTCATCCAGGAGAGCGAGACCACGGCGGTGACCAGCCCCGCCAGCGCGACGTGCGCGCACCGGGTGCGCAGCCGCGCCGCGGGCGCGGCCAGCAGGTAGGCGGCGGCCAGCGCGGGCAGGGCCAGCCAGGCCTGGATCATCTTCGCCTGGAACGCCAGGCCGACCCAGACGCCGGCGAGCAGCAGTTGCCCCAGCGACCCGGTGAGCAGCGCGGCGGACGTGGCGTCGGCGGCGAGCACCAGTAGCAGGATCAGCAGCGAATCCGATACGTTGCCGCGGCCCAGCAGCACGGTGATGGGCGTGACGGCGAGCACGGCCGCGGCGGTCAGGCCGGCCGCAGGCCCGGCCAGCCGGCGGACCGCCCGGTACAGCACCAGGATGGTAAGCACGCCCTCGACCACTTGCGGCAGGACCAGTGCCCAGATGTGAAAGCCGAAGATCCGCAGCGAGAGAGCTTGCATCCACACCGCGCCGGGCAGCTTGTCGATGGTGACAATCCCGGCTGGATCGAACGCCCCGAAGATGAAGTCGTGCCAGCTTTCCGACATGCTGCGGGCCGCCGCGCCGTAGAATGGCTCGACGCTGGCTCCGGCCATTCCCCAGCCGTACCCGACCGCCGCGACGGCGGCGATGGCAAGCAGCGCCGGCCGGGCCCAGGCGGGCTGATCCGCGGGCGAGCGCCACGGCGTCAGTAAACGGCGCCAGCAAGGTGCTCCTGATACAGGCGCTGGTGCCGTTTCCGGGATAATTTCCATTTCCGCCACCTGGCCAGTATGGCCGGAGCGCATGTCGTGTCCGCCTGGCGCATAGGACCCGGCCGCGTTCGAGGTTAAATGCGGAAAAGACATGATTAATTGAGCCGTGTCGCGGGCGTGTTTCGTAAATCTGGGGACGGGTCTCGTAGCCAGATCCTGATCGAGGCGACGTCGACGGTGGCCTGGCAACGGGGCATGGGTGCTGGCCTGACCACCCTCGGCAGGCACCGGCCTCTTGCAACAACCCTTGCATCCCTGCCAGGCTGGCCCCAGCGGGAAGAGCGACCACGCTGCCGGCCCGAAAGGGCCAGGCTCTGCCGCGCAGACGGCCTTGTCGGCGCTCTTCCCGCCCAAGACCATCGCATTGCTCAGCGCCCTCGCTAGTGGGCATTGGCGGCCTGATAGTCCTCGGCAGAGACGGGTTCCGGCCACGTCGTGCCGTCGTCGCCGTCGCCCCTTCGAGCATGGCGATGTGGCACATCACATCGCCGGCCGTTCGGCCGTCCCAGTTGGTGCGGGCTTCGGGAGTGAAGCGCACCAGGCTAGCGATAAGCCGCGATGGTGCTGTCGCTCGAGCGACGAGCTTGCGACCGCGGCGACGAGAACCACCGCCGCGGCGATGAACAGTGCCAGCCGCTCTCCGTGGATGAACGTCGCCCGGTGCGCCAGAAGCGCGCCGAAGACGGCCACCGCCAGCGCCGCCGACCTGCCGGCTGGTGTTGAAGACACCGCTGGCGGTGCCGGACTGCGCTTGCGGTACGCGGTCGAGGAGCAGCGCCGTTGTCATCGGCATGACCAGGGGACCGCCGATGCCGACGAGCACCATCAGCCCGGACAGCAGGCCGACGGGCGCCGAGGCGGACACCACCACGCCCATCACGGCCAGCCCGGTGGCCATGGCCAGTCCTGCGCTGATCACGGCCCGTGGCCCGAACCTTTCGGCCAGCCGGGCCGAGCGCGGCGTCAGGATGAACCCGGTCAAGAACATTGGCAGGAACAGCAACCCGGTCATCAGCGCCGACAGGCCGCGTACCTGCTGGAAGTACAAGCTGATGATGAACGGCAGGCCGTAATAGCCGACCGTGAAGGCGAAGCCGATCGCCGCCGAGGTCCGCACCGTCTGGATGCCGAGCAGCGTCAAGGGCACCATCGGGTGCCGCACCCGGCCTTGGGCGATGACGAATGCCAGCGCTCCGAGAGCCGCCAGTACGAGCGACCCGATCACCAGCGGGGAGCCGAAGCCCCAGGCGCCGGCCTCGATCGCTCCGAAGCTCAGGCCGCCCATGCCAAGCACCGCCGTCAGCTGGCCGAGCCAGTCAAGCGGGGCAGGCCGTTCCGGTGACGCGGGCGTCCTGGCCAGCATGAGCAGCGCCGCTCCGCCGACCGGGACGTTCACGAAGAAGTTGGCGCGCCAGCTGAGCAGCGTCAGCAGTCCGCCCAGGATCGGTGCAGACGACGATGCCACCGCACACCCAGATCATGAACTACCCGCAGCTCGGCCACGCGCGGGGCAGGCTCTGTCCGCCGTCACGGACAGCACTCGCGCCCTCGCGCCGGACCTGTATCTCCGATACAGGACCTTGTTTCTGGACGGCATCCGGGCCGATGGGGCGCCGCTGACGCCCATGCCCACGCCAGCGCTGAGCGCGAACCAGGTGCACGCGCTGATGACCCAGAAACGTCGGAGCACCAGGCGAACCTGAAAGGGCGAAGCGGTTGCGCCGGTCCGCGACCAGGTCGTCGTTGCACCTTCGAGGCCCGCGACCTCCGGCTAGGCGCGACAGACCTCGACGAGATCGAGGCGGCATCGTCGGTCATCACGGTGCAGGGCTTATTCCGCCACGGTGACCTGGCGCTTGTCGAAGGCGACATAGCCGCTGTAGTCCTTGCCGACCCGGTCGAAGGAAGCCGGGTAAGGCTCAGGGTAGCTCCACGCCGCGTCATGGTGGGCAGCACCGGCCACCGAGACGTCGTGGTACTGGGCGACGCCCTTCCACGGGCAGGTGTACGGCGTGCGGCTGTCACTGAACGCGCCGGCGCTGAGCGAGGAGGGCGGAAAGTAGTAGTTGCCCTCGATGGAGATCAGGTCGGACTCCGGGGCATCAGCGACGACAGTGCCGTCGATCGTGGCCTTCATGTGGCGTTCCCTTTCTAGCTGGCGTTTCCAATATCAACTCCGCGCTGGCCGTGCGACTTCCCGGCCGGCCGCTCATAGTCGCCTGGCCACCCAGACGGTCCGTGCCGCGCGGACGGTAAGGTCATCGCGCTGCAGGACGCCGTCGGGCCCGTCGCTGTCGATCAGGGTGTCGAGCGTGGCCAGATCGCCGGAGCTCATCCGGCCGTCAAGGCTGGACCGGATGCGCCGCAGCGATGCCTGCGCGTAGCGCCCCGCGGCGGCGGGCAGCGGCGGCGCCAGATCGATGGCGAAGGGACGCTCGGCCTCGATAGTGAAGCCAGCCCGGGAAAGCGGCGGGCCCCAGTCGGAGCCGAGATGCGGTACGTCGCCGGCCAGTCCTTCGGCCAGGACGGCATGGCTGCGCGCTTCGAGTCCGGGGAGGCCAATGCCGAGGTCGTCCGGCAGGAAGCGCGGGAAAGAGCCCATCTCGGCCACCACAAGGAGCCCGCCAGGACGGAGCACGGCGAAGACTTTGCTGAGGACGCGATCGGGATCTGCCATGTGGTGCAGGGACGAGGACGCCCACGCCAGGTCGACGGGATCGATGGCGGGCCACGCACCGTCCAGGTCCGCCTGGACGGCGGTGACCCGGTCGGCCACGCCGAGGGCGCGGGCCTTGGTCATCAGGTGCTGCAGCAGTTGCGCTGATACGTCCAGCGCGATCACGTCTGCCTGGCCGAAGCGCCCAAGCAGGGCGAAGGCGCCGGTGCCGGTTCCGCTGCCCAGGTCGAGAATCCGGCGGGGTGACGGGCCGGCGGCCAGCTCGCGGGTCCAGTCGGTCACCTCGGACAGGTAGGAATGCAGCACCTCGGCGTCGAGATCCAGCATCTCGGCCATGGCTGACTCGTCGGCCTCGGATGCGGGGTGGTGCTGGTGACTGCGCTGGCCTTCCACGGTTCCAACCTACGGGCAGCTTGCGACCGGAGCCGCCGAGCGCGGTCGCCAGCAGGGATGTGCGTGGTCGCTCCGGAGTCCCGGCGGCGGCCAGGCACGAGGTTTGCGTTCACATGAAACTCCCGCGCAAGTCACACTGGATGCTGATGGCGGAGTGGTCGGATGCTGGCAAGGCGGCAAAGGCGGAGCGATGCGTGAGGTGAAGGACGCGCCTGGTGAGCACGGCGGGCTGCTCGTGGTCGACGACGAGCCGTTCCTGCGCGACGCAGTGGCCGCCTCGCTGCGTTTCCTCGGCTTTGACGTAACCACAGCGCAGACCGGCACCGCCGCGCTGCGGCTGGCCAGGGACCACCCGTTCGACCTGGTGGTCCTGGACGTGATGCTGCCCGACACCGACGGCTTCGAGGTGGTGAGGCGGCTGCGCCGGGACGGCTGCCGGGTTCCGGTGATCTTCCTGACCGCCAGGGACACCCGGGCCGACGCAGTTACCGGGCTCACCATCGGCGGCGACGACTACATGACCAAGCCGTTCGGGCTGGAGGAGCTGGCGGCCAGGATCCGCACGGTCCTGCGCCGCACCCGCCCGAGCACGGCGACGGAGCCGGTGCTCGCGTTCGGTGACATCGAGCTTGACCAGGACAGCTACGAGGTCCGGCGGTGCGGTCATCTGGTCGAGCTGTCACCGACGGAGTTCCGGCTGCTGCGCTACCTGATTCTCAACCCGGGGCGGGTGCTGACCAGGGCGCAGCTTCTCGACCACGTCTGGGATTACGATTTCGGCGGGTCCAGCACCGTCGTGTCGACCTATGTCGCCTACCTGCGGCGCAAGCTGGCCAGGTACGGGCCCGAGGTGATCCACACTCAGCGCGGCATCGGCTACAGCCTCCGGCTGCCCCGCCCCGGAGATCCGGCAGGCGGCGATGACCCCTAGAGCAATCCGCCGGCTCGCGGCCGCGCTCCGCCGCCGGCCGGTGATGATGTTCCGCTGGGCGGCGGCCGCGCCCGGGCGGCTCCGCCGGGCCCAGCTGCGCACCCGGGTGGTTCTCGGCGTCCTGGCGATCACCCTGGCCGCGCTCGCGGCCTTTGACATCGCGGCGGTCACCGCGCTGCGCGGGTACCTGGTTGGGCAGACCGACGCCCAGCTGGCGAGCGTCTCGCGGCTGTATCAGCCACTGCGAGTGGCGCCAGGTTTCCGGATCGGCCCGGCACAGGTCAACAAGCGGGCCCCCGCGAGTGGATTCACCCGGAGAGCCGGCAAGGGAGTGCAGCAAAGGATCGTGATCGCCGGGCCGCACCTGCTGCTGCCGGTGATCCTGAGCCAGTACTACGTGGTGTTCATGCCCAGCCACCACGAGTCGCGCGTGTCCGTGGGAGGCAACCCCGATCTCCGGGCGCAGCTCCCGGTCAGCCTGCCCGCCAGGGCAGGCAGTCATCGGGCGGAGACGGTGACCGGCGCCGGCAACGTCCCGCTCCGCCTGTGGGCGGTGCGCGCCGACAACGGCACCCTCGTCGTGACCACCAGCCTCAGCGGCGTCGACAAGACCATGGGCCGGCTCGAGCTCATCATCACCATCGGCTCGCTGGCCGCTGCCCTGCTCGTCGGCCTCGGCATCGCCTGGGTCGTGCGCCGCGGCCTGCGGCCCATCGAGCAGATGGCCGGCCAGGCCGACCGCATCACCGCTGGTGACCTCACCGACCGGGTCAGCCCGCAGGACGCAGCGACCGAGGTCGGCCGCCTCGGGATGGCACTCAACGGGATGCTCGCGCGGATCGAGGCTTCCGTCGAGGAACGCGAGGCAAGCCAGGAGCTCACCCGGCGCTTCTTCGCCGACGCCAGTCACGAGCTACGCAATCCGCTGGCCTCACTGCGTGCCAACGCCGAGCTCTACCAGCAGGGCGCCCTCCCCGACCGCCCGCAGGTCGACGAGGCGATGCGCCGCATCTCGCTAGAAGCCCAGCGGATGAGCAGCCTGGTCGACGACATGCTCCGGCTGGCCCGGCTCGACCAGCAGCCCGGCCAGCACCACGATCCGGTCGATCTCACCGCCCTTGTCAGCGGATGCGCCGAGCGGGCCCAGATCACCGGCCCCGGCCGGACGTGGCACGCGCGCGTCGCCGACGGGCTCGTGACCATGGTCGACGAAGAGCTCCTGCGCCGGGCCATCGACAACCTTCTCGCCAATGTGTGTGCCCACACCCCCGGTGACACCGTCGCCACCATCACTGCCGCCAGGAGCAACGGCACCGTCATCGTGGATGTCAGCGACAACGGCCCCGGCGTGCCCGCCGACCAGGTCTGCCGCGTCTTCGACCGCTTCTACCGCGCCGCTGCCCAGCCGCTCCGGCCAGGGTCCGGCCTCGGGCTTGCCATCGTCACGGCCATCGCCGCCGCCCACAACGGCACGGCCCAGGCCGCGCTCAACGATCCGCACGGGCTGCGCGTCACCCTCACGCTGCCCGCCTGCGGCCAGGTCGTCCCCGCCGAGGCCGTGCCCCGGCGGGCATGAAGAGAGTTATCCTGCTGCCATGGCTGACTCGGCGGTGCGGGCATTCCCGGAGCGTGTCCGGGAAGCCAGGCGACGGTGGAGCGACCTGAGCCCGCGCACCCGAAGGATGCTCATCGTCACTGCGGGCGCCGAGGGCTGCCTCAAGGTGGCGGCGCTCATTGACATCAAGCGCCGGCCGGCCAGCCAGATCCGGGGCCCGAAGTGGGTATGGGCCGCCGTCGTGACAGTGGTCAACTCCCTCGGGGGCGTGCCGCTGGCTTATTTCGCCTTCGGGCGGCGGCGGGAGCATGAGGCCCGGCCTGGCTGACAAGCCGGGCAGCCGAAGCCAGGCAGCCGAAGTCGGACAAGCCGGGCAGCCGTGAGTGCCGTTCCCCGATCGGAACGGCGAGGATCAGGACGGCGAGGACCGGGCTGACGGCGTCCCGAGCCGGCCGGACCTGGCCATAGCTGCCGCAAAGTAGGCGACCGCCAGCGCGCCGGCCGCCAGCTCAAGGAAATACGCCAGGGGCGGCCCGTTTTACAGATCCATGAAGCGGGTGAGCGGCTCGAGAAGCAACCCGCCCGCTGCGACAGCGGCGCTTACCCGCCATCGCTGCGTCCGCCACCGCTGGCCGAGCAACCCGCACGCCGGCCCGGCAATGACGGCCGCCAGCAGCAGCCGGGCATCACCGTGAGCCAACGCCACGAAGCTGCGGGGAAAGCGGCTGAGCGGTACGCCCTCGACAGGGCTCACCGTCATCGTCCAGTAGCCTGCCAGGGCGGCCAGGGTCACCGCGAGCCCGGCGGCTGCCCCGGCGCGTCCCCGGATCTGGGTGCAGCCGAAGCAGAACGGAAGCAGCAGCCAGGGCGCGGACATCAGGCTGACCGCTGTCGCGATCGGAAGGTACAGGCTTCCCGCGTACTGGTCGCCGGCCCCGAATAGCGCGCCGGCGGCGACGACCAGCATGATCATCCTGAGCTGGAGGCGGCCTGCGGACCGCGCTGGCGGCCGGTCAGGGCAAGGCTCTGCCGCTTCCTGGTGCATAGCCAGTCATTATGACACCAGCCCACGGGTCCCGCTACGGTCATGCCCGGCTGCCCTGCCCTCCCGCGGCGGGGAACCCTGCGGCTGAGCCCTCGCCTCGCCGCGGCGATGGGAGGCTACCCGGCGCATCCGCACCATGAGCGCCGCCGACGGCATGACCTTTCCCGAGATATACGTCGACAGGCGAGATCCGGAAGTTCCTATCTGTTCAGCAAAATCCTGCTGAGACATGCCGGAATGCCTGACCAGCCGACTGACCTCCGCGGCCACCTCCGCGTGCTCCGCGTCAGCGGCCAGCGTTCCGCCGACCACCTCCAGCGGCTCGCGCCTGATGAGCTGGCGCATACCGGACTCGATATCGCCCAGTTCTCCGAGAATGATCTTTCCAGGGGTAACCCGGTTAGTGACCCACCCGTCGGTCGCCTCGATCGCCGTCAGGACCGAGTCGAAGCGCTCGGCCAGATCCCCCAGCACGTGATCGTGGTACTAACGTGCGCCAAGGCGGTCCCTCCCGGAACCGCCTTGGCCCGCGCTGCGGAGCGGCACGCCAGATCCGCTGCGGTGGCTTACCGCCGGGAGCTGCCCACCAGGTCGAGCTGCCGGCCCGCCCGGCCCGCCCCGGCCGTTTCCAGCCGGGCCGCTGCCAAGGCGGCGCTCTCGACGGGCACCGGGATAGCTACGGCGGCCGGGCGGCCGATGACGCGCCGGGACGGGCCGGAAGCGTGCGTCCTGGCGTCCGGGCGCTTGATCACCAGCCAGAGCGGGATCAGTGACATTGCCAGGAAGATCACCGTGGCGAGCGGGATGTTCAGCCAGAACCAGTTCATTGTCAGCCTCCGAGTGGTCGCTTCGTGCTTCTCCCTGAAGCGTGCACGGCGAACTTCTGTGGTTCCTCTGAGCGCCCTAGCCAGCTGCCATGAGGGCCAGCCGCCATCGGCGGCCGGGCCAGGCGACTAGCCGGCCGCTTGGCCCGAGCCAGCCGCCTGGCCGGAGGCAGCCGCCCGGCGGAGCCAGGACTGCGGCTGCCCGGATTCCGCCGACATCGCCTGCCAGGTCCACCCGGCGGCCCTGCGCTGCGCGACGTAGCCGGCCACGCTGTCGAAGCCCAGGCCCGCCGCGACCGACGCGGCGCGCTGGCCAGCCGAGTGCCGCTTGGCGGCGTGCGTCACCCTGGACAGTTCGTGGCGTCGCAGCGCGGTCTCGACGGCGTGGTGGGACAGGCCTACCTCGGTGGCGATGGCACTGACGGTCCGATGCTGCACGACATGCCGTTCCTGAAGGTAGGCAGTCACGTCCGCGAAGCCCAGCCTGCTCAGCGCCGGCAGCCACCTGGCGTCCCACCTGGCGGGGCGGCCGAGCCGGACGGCCGCGGCCGCGGCCGGGTCGACGCGGCCGAGATGACGTGACAGCCAGTCCTTGTGCAGGCCCGCCTCTCGGCTGATCGCGGTCAGGCTGGCGCCCGCGGCGGCGCGCGCGGCGACCAGGGAGCCGATGTCCCCGAAGCCCTGCCGCTGGGCCGCCGCGGCGGCGATCCGGGCGAGCTGCCGGTCGGCGCGGTCCCGGTTCGCCTGGGTGACGGCGGCGGGGGAGACAGCCGCCAGCGCCGCCGCGGCTTTCCTGCGGCGCTGCTCCGGGATGCCGCGGCCCCTGGCGGCCGTGGCGGCGTCCCGGGTCAGATGCCCGGCGCGGGCCCGCTCCCTGCCCGCCGCGCTGCCCTCGCGGATCGCGGGCTCGAAGACCAGCCGCGCCGTCAGCGCGGCGGCCCGCAGCTTCCGGGTCTCCGGTCCCTCCAGGGACTGGCCGCGCTCCAGGCCGAAGGCCTCGCAGTAGGCCTCCTTGGTCCAGCCGTGCGCCCTCAGGTGCGCCGTGACCGAGCGGAGCCACCGGCCGCACAGATGGCAGGCGATCCGCGACTCATCGGCCAGCACCTCGCCGATCGGCGCGTAGAACGGGATGCCGCCGGGCAGCACGCCGACGACGGGCCGGACCGGGCGGGCTGACCGCCGGGACAGGCGCGGCCGCGGCCCGGCGGCGGGGCTGATCATCTCGACGGACATGACCGGCCTTCCCGAGGACCAAGCTAGTCACAATGAGACTACCCTGGCGGCCGCCGCCCGTCACGGGAACTGGCCCGCACGGCAAACGCCGGAGGGGCCGCGCGCCGTGCGCGGCCCCTCCGGGCGAGATGATCCGTTAACCCCGGCGCTGCCAGCCACGCGGTCATCTCGGTCCGCGCGGCCGGTCTCGTCACGTCACCCGGAACCGATCGTCAGCGTCCCCTCCGCCGTTCCGCTGCCGTTGGCGTTGCTGGCCACGATAACCACCCGGTACGTTCCGGCCGGCACGCGCTGGCCGGCTGTGTCGTAGCCGTAGTACCGGATCAGGACCCGGCCGGCCGCGTGGGTCGGCTCGCTCAGGGTGCGCACCACCATGCCGTTGGCATTGATGACCAGAGCGGTGACGTCCGACGCCTCAGAGAGCCTGAACTTGATCGCGATGTGGCTGCTGCCGCTCGACTTGAGTCCCGCCATCGCCAGCCTGGCGATCCCCGGGCGCGCCGAGGACTGCGGGGGAATCGGAGGCCCGCTGTGCGACGGGCCCGGCTTTCCGCCACCCGTGGGGGACGGCACCGGGATCGAGGTTCCTGGCCCGGACAGCGCGATGACGTTCCGCCATGCCGTGATGGAGGCCGCGTCGGTGAGCTTCATCGACGGGTAGGGCGGCGAGGAGTCGAACAGGGTGCCGAACTGCGCGCCGCTCTGGATCAGGTAGTTGCCGACATCGGTCAGCCAGGCGGCCCGGCCGGCCACCGCTGAGGTGCCGAACTCGGAGAACCCGAACGGCAGCCCGGCGGCCTTGGAGACGGCCACCGCCTGGCCCATGAACTCCGCGGGCGGCGTCAGGCTGGAGAAGTTGGCCGGGTAGGCGTCCCAGCCCAGCGTGCTGATGATGTTGCCGGAGGGAAGGTAGTCCTGCCAGTCGCGGTGCGAGGCCGAATCGAGGTCCCAGGCCATCAGGATCAGGGTCGATCGCAGGTCCGGGTTATCCGCGGCGTCCGCGAGCGCGACGATATGCGCCCAGGCTGCCCGGTAGGCAGCCGCAGTGAACTGGCCGTTGGCGATGTTGTCCTCGGGCTCGTGCCAGTAGGAGTAGTAGATGACGTGCCCGGTGGGGGCGGTGTCAAAGAAGTGCGAGAGCGCGCCGTCGTCGGCACCGGACAAGATCGCGGACGGCAGCGCATTGAAGCTCACGATCACCGCTGAGTGGTTGACCGCGGGCAGCCCGTTCGTCCACGCGTTAGCGCTGGGCAGGCCGGGGTAGTAGACGCGGATGATCGGCATGTGCCCGAACTCCGCTGTGTCCTGGCCGAGGAGGGACGTGTTAGCCACGGAAGCGCCGATGAGCGTGTCGTTGGTGTTGTCCGAGGCGAACAGGAGCCACTGCTTCCCGCCGACGAAGGTGAGCGTGGCGGCGAGCAGCGCCGTGACGCCCGCGATCACGATCAGCCAGGCACCTCGTGACGCCGCGGGGCCTCTTCGTGACTTGGCCCTGGCACGAGCGGGCGGGGACTGGCCCGCGTCATGCCGGCCGTGGGGCGGAAGCTCCACGTCTAGCTCCTCTCCTAGGCCGCCTACCGGGTTAGCTGACGGGTTCGGGCCGGAGAAGCCCTACGGCGGGCCGGGCCGCTCGCGCGGTCACGGCCTTCCGATTCACCCCGGGGATGCGTGGGTCCCCGGCTCTCTGGCCGTACCAGAGACTCGGCGGGTTTGCTGCCTTCGATGGGGCGGCAGCAACGGGGGTTAACAGCGATGGACGTTAACGGAACTGAGGCAAGATAGTAACCAGAACGGCAGAATTTTTGACGTCTGGTTGGCACCGCTTTGCGCCTTCCAGAGCGCTGATTCGCCTGATCATATAGATATAAGTGCAGGTCGGACGGCAGTTTTCCGGTTCGGGCGGTGCCATGCTGGCCCGCGACTGAGTAGGTAAAATTTTTGCTGCCGGGGTAAACGTGCCGGGCGCGTCGTGCGTCAGCCCGCCGCGAGGTGGAGCCAGCGGCCCGGCATACCCGATCATGGGGGCATGCCGGATACCCAGTCGACCTACCTGCACGGCCACCACGACAGCGTCCTGCGGTCTCATCGATGGCGGACTGCCCGGAACTCGGCCGGCTACCTGCTCCCCGAGCTGGCGCCAGGGGCGCAGGTGCTCGACGTCGGCTGCGGTCCTGGCACGATCACCGTCGGGCTCGCGGCCATCGTGCCGGAGGGCCGGGTGGTCGGCATTGACGCCGCGGCGGGAATCCTGGCCGACGCCCGCGCGGAGGCGGAGCGCCGGGCGCAGCGCAACGTCAGCTTCGAGGTCGGCGACGTCTACCAGCTGGGCTTCGCCGACCAGGCATTCGACGTGGTGCACGCGCACCAGGTGCTCCAGCACCTGGCCGACCCGGTGGCCGCCCTGGCCGAGATGCGGCGGGTCTGCAGGCCAGGCGGCCTGATCGCGGCCCGGGACGGCGACTACGGCGGATTCCTCTGGTTCCCCGACGATCCGGAGCTGACCGAATGGCGATCCCGCTACCAGCGCCTGGCGCGGGCGCTCGGCGGCGAGCCCGACGCCGGCCGGCGCATGATGACCTGGGCCCGGCGCGCTGGCTTCACCGACGTCCGCGCATCTGCCAGCGTATGGCTTTTCGCCACACCAGAGGAACGCAGCTGGTGGGCCGGATCATGGTCGGATCGGCTGATGCAGTCGGACTTCGCCGACCACGCCGTCACCCGCGGCCTGGCAACGCGAGAGGACCTCACCCGCCTGGCCGGTGCCTGGCGCCGGTGGGGGTCGAGCGAGGATGGCTGGTTCCTCATCCCGCACGGTGAGATCCTCTGCCGTGCCTGACCCCGGCGAAAGCCCCGGTCGCCGGCCAGCCTGGCCCCGGCCCTGCCTGGCCCCCCGGCCGGCCCTGCCTGGCCCCCCGGCTAGGCCCCCGGGCCGCCTCAGGCGCTGCCGAAGGCGAACAGCGGCCCGTCGGGCAGCCCGCCCGCCGCGGCGCGGCGCAGGCGGCTGACCCCGACGCCCACCAGCGTGCTGGTCGGCAGCGCGTCGAACGCCACCTCGTCGAAGCCGCTCGCGCCGAACCAGGCGCGCACGTCCGGCGTCAGGTCCGGTGCCCGGCGATGGCGGGTCCAGATGACGGTCGCCCCGGGGGCGCAGAGAGCCGGCGCCGCCTCGACGGTGCGCCGGATGTCGGCGGCGCTGACGTTGCCGAATATCCCGCAGAGCAGCAGGATGCCGGCCGGCAGGGCGTCTGCGAATGACTCAGCCCGGCTCGCGTCCGCCTGGCGCACCTCCACCCCCGGCAGCCCTGCCTCGGCCGCGTCGCGCCGGGCCCGCTCGGCGTTCCTGGCATCGGACTCGACCAGTACGGCGGACACGTCAGGCCGACGAGGATGCGCGGCCAGGGCGCCGATGACGTCGCGGCCCTGCCCGGCGCACAGGCTGACCAGCCTGACCGGGCCGGCAGGTGCCTGGTCGACCGCTCGCCGCAGGTGCTCCCGGACCCGCTGCAGGCGCGCGGCCAGCGGCGACGACGGATCGTCGTACCCCTCGTGCCAGGCCGCCCAGTCCCGCATGCCCCCATCCTGCCGCTTCCTCCGGCAGCGGCCAGGCCGGGGCCAGCCCGGGGCGCCGCCGGCGGTAAACCGGTGCGACGCGGGCGGTAATCCATTGCCTCCTAGCGCGGCGTAAGCCAATCTGACCGGAGATGACCGCACCAGCCGCCGAAGGGACCCGCGTCGCCTGGGAGGACCTCCCGGCGGATGTCCGCGCCGCGGTCAGCGGGAGCCGCGGTCAGCGGGATCTGCGGTGCCCCGGTCGTCCGGGCACGCACCCAGCCAGGCGGCTTCAGCCTGGGAGTAGCTGCCAGGGTCCGGTGCGCGGACGGCACGCGGTGGTTCGTCAAGGCAGTCTCCGCCGACGCGAACCCGCTCAGCCCCCTCCTGCACCGGCGGGAGGCACGGAACCTTGCCGCGCTCGATCCGGTCATCGTCGCCAGGCGGCTGCCCATCCCGCGGCTGCGCGGAACGGCGGACCTCGGCCCGTGGGTCGCGCTCGTCATCGACGACGTCGCCGGACGCTAGCCGGGACGGCCGTGGAGACTACCTGGGCGGCGCACGCGGCAGGGCACACCCTCCTGCATGCCGACATCCGCGCGGACAACCTCCTGTTGACGGAGGGCCGCGTGGCCGTCGTGGACTGGCCGCACGCCTGCCGCGGCGCCGCGTTCGTCGACCCGCTGTTGTTCGCCCCCAGCGTGGCGATGCAGGGCGGTCCGGAACTGGCCGGCATTCTCGGCATGTCACGGGCCGGCCGGCTCGCGAACCAGCAGAGCCTGGCCGCGGTTCTCTGTGCCGTGGCCGGTTACTTCACCCGCCAGGCTCTCGCGCCGCCGCTGCCCGGCCTGCTGACGCTGCGGGCGTTCCAGGCGGCGCAGGGCGAAGTCGCCCGCCGCTGGCTGGCCGGCCTCTTCTGACTGTGAGGCCGCCGGCACCGGTTCCGCGGCCTGGCTATCCCGGCGCCGGCAGGCGGTGGCCGCCGTGGCCATGCTGCTCGTGGCGCTCATGCTCGTCCGGGTCGCCGTTCATCATGCGCAGCATCGGGCCGCCACCGGAGCGGAAGAACCGGGCGAGCAGCGCGGCGGCGAGCAGCAGGAAGACGATGTCGAGCACGGTGGTGTAGTTCCACGAGACGCCGACGTCAGCGACCCGGGCGGCCCGGCTGGCCGGGATAAGCCCGAGCCCGCTGAAGAGGAACTCGACGATGTAGCCGGCCATGACCATGGTCGAGTAGAAGACGCCGAGCAGCGCCAGCGCCATCCTCGTGCCGTAATACTTCCGGTAGATAATCAGGATCGGGATGATGATCAGGTCGGCGAAGATGAAGGCGACCACGCCGCCGAAGCTGATCCCGCCGTTCCACAGGACCGCGGCAAGGGGCACGTTACCGATCGAGCAGACGAAGCTCAGCATCGCGATGACCGGGCCGATGACCGGGCCCCACAGCCGGGCCGCCAGCGGGTGGCCGGCCAGGAACAGGTGCCGCCAGAACGCCGCGGGCACCCAGGCGCCCGCCGCCCCCGCGAGCAGCAGCCCGATGATCACGTCGCGGATGACGGCGGCCCACTCCATCACGAAGACGTGGCTGACCGCGGTGTAGCCGTCGCGGCTGACTAGCCGCCGCCAGAGGCCGGCATCGGACGCGATGCTCATGTCCATCGCGGCGTGGCCCTCCATGGACCCGGGCACGCCGCGCCCGGCCTGCCGCCGCGCCGCCTCTATCAGCCGGGTCCGGATGAACAGCCGGAAGGCCACCGCCAGCAGCACGATCATGATCGGGCCGCCGACGAACTCGGCCAGGGTGAACTGCCAGGAGATCAGCAGCGCCAGGATGATGCCGAGCTCGATCACCAGGTTGGTGCTGGCGATCTCGAACACCATCGCCGCGGTGAAGCTGGCGCCCTTGCGGAACAGCGAGCGGGCCAGGGCCACCGCGGCGTAGGAGCACGAGGATGAGGCTGCGCCGAGCCCAGTGGCGAGCGCCAGCGTCCTGGGCCGGTCGTCGCCCAGCACCCGGATGATGGTCTCCCGGCGGACGACGGCCTGCACGATCGCCGACAGGGTGAAGCCGAGTATCAGTGACCAGAGGATCTGCCAGGTCATCGAGCCGGCCACGCCCAGGGCATGGCCGAGCGGGTCAAGAACGCGCATCGCCGGCCCCGGCCCCGGCCGCGTCTCCGCTCCCGGCCGCGTCTCCGCTCCCGGCCGCGTCTCCGGTCCCGGGTTCGCCTCCGGTCCCGGGCGCGGCGATGGCCAGGAGCTGCCGCAGGCAATGCTCCAGCAGCGGATGCGGGAAGCCGTCACTCAGCCGGTAGCAGACCATCCGGCCGTCCTTGCGGAAGCTGACCAGGCCGGCCAGCCGCAGCATCTTGAGCGCGTAGGAGACCTGGTCCTCGGTCGCGTCGAGCACCAGGGCCAGATCGCCCACGCACAGCTCCCCGGCCGACACCAGAGCGAACAGGATCCGCGACCGCACCGGGTCGGCCAGCATGCCGAGCAGCCCGGCCAGCCGCCCGGCCTCACTCACCGGCAGCACCCCGGCCCGGCCCGCGGCGACGCCTGCCGGGCTCACCGGATGCTCGCGGCTAACAGCTGGCATTGCTCCTCCTCCGCATATCCGCATGATTACACGGATTCACGGGTTTCTCCAGCGCTGATGAGCCGTCTCGAGGCTGGCACCGGCCTACCGCGCGGCAAGTGGTGGCGCGCGGGCCGGTACTGGCTATGGTGTGGTCACGCGATGGCTTGATCAGGGGCGGCTGTGGATGGTGGCGGGCTGGGCGGCTTCCCGCCGAACGCTGTCGTCCACGGGGACTGCCGCTCGCTCATCCCGGCGCTGCCCGACGAGTGCATCGACATCGTGATCAGCAGCCCGCCGTACTGGGGCCAGCGGCTGTCGGCGGGCAACGGCGTCGAGGCAGACCCGCGCCGGTACGTGGCCGGGCTGGCCGGCGCGTTCATCGCGCTACTGCCCAAGATGAAGCTCGACGGCGTGCTGTGGATCAATCTCGGCGATGCCTACAACACGCCGGTCAACTGGCGCTCGGCCGACCATGCCTATAGCACCCTGGGAGCTGCCAGGGCCGGCCTCGATCCGGGTAACTCCGCGTACGCCAAGCCGCGGCATCAGCGGCGGCCTTTCGTCGACAAGAGCGAGACGTGGCTTCGCTACGGCAACCTGCTCGCGCTGCCCTATCGCCTGGTGGTCGCGCTGTCCGACGCGGGCTGGCTGTTCCGCGGCGAGGTGATCTGGCGGAAGAAGAACCCCATGCCCGAGGGGCGGTGCCGGCGGCCGCACCGGCAGCACGAGGCCATCTACCTCTTCGCCCGCAGCGAGCAGCATTCCTTCCGGGCCAGCCCGCCGGTCGGGTCGGTCTGGGAGTTCGCCAGCGAGCGGGTCGACGGGGCCAGGCACTACTCGCGCTTCCCGGAGGAGCTTCCCCGGCGGTGCATCGGCGCCTACGGGCAGCCTGGCCCCGATGTCGTGGTGCTCGACCCGTTCAGCGGCTCGGGCACCACCGGCGTTGCGGCGCTGCGGGCCGGCTGCCGGTACCTGGGCTTCGAGATCGACGCGGCTCAGGTCGCCGCCTCCAACCAGCGTCTCCGCGACGCTGCCCGGCCCGGTCAGCGGTCCTGATCGCGCCAGGCGAGGATCTCCCGGGCGGCCCTCGCGCCGGATGCCAGCGCGCCCTGCACCGAGCCGGTCGCCCGGTGATCCCCGCAGACATACCGGCCGGGCCCGATCCGGCAGGCGCGGCTAAGCGGGTGCGGCGGAAGCATGGCGGGCAGCGCGCCATCGACCTGGACTGCCCGGAGCAGCTCCCAGCCGCCGGTGTCGGTCTCGTACAGCTCGGCGAGACGGGCACGGACGGCAGCATCCTGGCCGGCCGCGGTGCCGCCGAGGACGGTGGCGCAGACCAGCGCCCGGCCGTCGCCCGAGTAGCCCGGCATGACCTCGGTCAGCACGGCGGTGTGCAGGATCGTCCGCTCGGCGTCGACCAGCAGGGTCGGCTCGGCCAGCGGCGGCGCCGGCGCGGCGTAATAGCGGGTCGTCGCCGTCCTGGTGGCGGGCACGATGAGGCCGGGCAGCAGCCCGGCGGCCGCGGCCGGTCCGGTCGCGACGACCACTACCGGCGCCGCGAGCTCGGTCCCGTCCGCCAGCGCCACGCCGTCGCCGGTCAGGCTGCTGACGGGCGTCTCCAGCCGGATGGTTCCCGGCGGCAGCCCGGCCGCGAGCTGGGCCGGCACTGCCTGCACGCCGTGGCGCGGCAGGCACAGGGTGCCGCGCAGCATGCTCCGCCAGACGAGATGGAAGAACTGGCTTGAGGTTGCCAGCTCGTCCTCAAGGAACACCCCGGCCAGGAACGGCCGGAAGAGCCGCTCGATCAGCTCGCCGGAGATCCCGGCCCGGGCCAGCGCGTCCAGCGTGGCCTCGTCCCTGCCGCGGCGGATCAGCCGGGCAGGCAGCAGCATGTCGCGCGCGCTGAGGATGCCGAGCGCGGCCAGGTCGCGCGAGCTGGCGAGGCGCCCCGGCAGCAGGTCGGCGGCCCGGCCGGGCCGCCGGGTGGGGTCGGTGAAGCGCAGCCGTCCCTGCCCGGTGTGCAGCAGCATGCCGGGGGTGAACGGGCGCAGCCGGAGCGCCCGGAGGTCGATCCGCCGCTGCATCTGCGGGTAGGACGTGTTGACGACCTGGAACCCGCGGTCCAGCAGGAAGCCGTCTTGCCGGTCGGTCCGCATCCGGCCGCCGGGGGCGTCAGCCGCCTCGACGACCGCAACCGCCAGGCCGGCCGCGGCAAGGTCAGCGGCGCAGGCCAGCCCTGCCAGCCCCGCGCCGATGACGATGGCCTGCGGCCGGCCGCTTGCTGGCGCCCGGCGTTCGCCGTTCCCCGGAGTCATAGTGCTGATCATGTCCCCATCGGCCGGCCGGCCAATCGCCGGCTATGGCCGGCGGTAGCCGATGAATATCTCCCTGGGCGCCGCGTCGCCGGCCGTGTCCTCGATGATGCTGCTTGCCTCGAAGCCGGCCTCGGCCAGCAGCCGCAGCCAGCTGTACCGGCCGAACATGCCGAGCCGGTGAGTCTCATGCACGACCCGCACGGACTGGGCGGCGTCCCGGAGCAGGAACGCGTAGGCGGTCTGCACCCAGCTGTCGGCGGGATCCGGATCCCAGGTCCAGCCCAGGTAGCGGGCGCCGCGGCCATCCGCGCTGTCGCTACCGCCGCTGTCCGTACCCGGCTGGAAGCTTTCGGTGATCCGGTCGGGCACGAACACGGCGATGCCGCCGCGGCGGCAATGGGCGAACGCGGTATCCATCGCGCGGCGCAGGTCCGCCTCGGTGAGCAGGTAGTCCACTGCATCATGCACGAACACGGCGTCAAAGACCCGGCCGAGCCGCAGCGTGCGCATGTCGCCCTGGTGATGCTCGCATTCCGGGTTCAGCAGCCGCGATATGGCGAGCATCTCCGCTGAGAGATCCACCAGCGTCATGGTGAACGACGCCTTGAGGTGCAGGGCGTTGCTCCCGCCGCCGCTGCCAAGCTCCAGGACATCGCGCACCGGCGCCGGCGCTGACCGGAGCAGCCCGGCGAAGTACCCGGCCTCCCCCGCGTAGTCCTCCGGCGGCGAGATCAGCGGCCACCAGGCAGCGAGATCGCCATACAGACGGTACTGACTCGGCATGCCCGTCAGCTTGCCACGGTCGGAGCCGGGCCGCATGCCCGGAGAATACGGGCTGGATCAGCAGACGCTTGCCAGATTACGGCAGGGGGCATGATAGGTGTCGTCACCATTTCATAATGGCTAACATGCACTTTCGTCAGGTGGCCCCGGCTGCCTCGGCCTATGCTCGGCGCATTAGATTCCGCACGGGGAAATTTGCGGCACTCAATTTGCGCGGCCAATACGACGTTAAGCCTATCGCCACTGTCGCGGCGTGGCTCGCGGGCGCACGGGGTGCTGTGAGCGTTCGGGGGAAGAAATCATGCGGGGCGAACGGCGGCCCGGGCACGCGGGCCCGCTGGCGATGTGGGAGCGGATCGCCATCCTGGTGATTCTCGCGATCATGGCGGCCCTGGTCATCCTGCTAACGATTTCCTCCGGGCCGGTGCGCCAGCACCATACCGGGCCGGCCCGGCACCCGGCTGGCGTGCATTAGGTGCGCGCCGCGCGGGCGCAGGGAGCCAGGCTCGGGCCGCTCGGCGCGGCCCTATGCGCGGGCCGCTGCGCCGGCTGCCGCGGGCCGCTGTCCCCGGATCACGGACCCGCCGGATCGCTGTCGAGGTGCCCGCGCAGTATGTCGGCGGCGGTATCGACGGCATCCACGAGGCCGTCGGTGGCCGCGAACAACCCATCAGCCGCGGCGGCATCCCCGGCCATGGTGGCAGCCTGAAGCCGGCGCAGCGGCGGTAGCTGGCCGGGCGGCCGCATCCCGCGCAAGGATGCGGCAAGGATTCCGGCGGACTCGGCGAGGCCCGCGGCCAGCTCGTCGAGCGCGGCCTGCGGCTGACCGGCCGGCTGGCCTGACCCGTTATCCGCCGCAGGGACATAACTGGCCGGCGCTCCTTGCGGCTGGCGGACGCGGCGCTGCTGGGCCACGACCGCGTCCAGGGTGAGCGCGCCCTGCGCCATGCGGTGGACCGCGGAGGTCAGCAGGCGGGCTAGCTCGCCCGTCATCGGCGGCCGGTCTGGCTCGTCGGCGAGGCGGTCAGCCGATGCCTCCGCGTCGCTGCGGGCACGGCGGGCGGCGAGCTGCAGGGCGGGCAGCTCGCCGGCAACGGTGCTTCCCGGCCGGGAGTATGCGCGCAGCAGCGCGCTAGCGTAGCGCCCTTGCGCCTCGAAGAGGCCGGCGAACTTCTCGCTCGCCGACGAGCCCTCCCAGCTCGGCCACAACAGGTAGGCCAGCAATGCGAGCGCAGCTCCGACGGCCGTCCCGGCCAAGCGGTAAAGGGCGGTCTGATCGGCCGGCAGTCCCAGCATGGCGAGCAGCACGACCACAAAGTCGGTCAGGAATACAGCATAAAGAAGATAATTAACTGTAAAAACAGCATAAGACGCGACAAGTGATATGCCGATCACGGCGAGCATGACGGAGATTCCCGTCCTGGCCAGCAGCGCGGTGGCGACGCCGAGCCCGGCGCCGACAGCCGTTCCGGCCGCACGCTGCACGCCCCGGTAGAGAGTCGAGCTGTAATCCGGCTTCAGGACAAGGAAGACCGTCAGCACGGCCCAGTAACCGTGCGGCAGGCCGGTGGCTCGGACCAGCACCTCCGCTGCTCCGGCTACCGCCGCGAGCCGCAGCGCGTGCCGGCCGGCCTCCGTGGAGCTGCCCGTGCTCGCCCGCAGCGCGAGCACGGCTGCCCGCGCGGCCGCCGGGCGCGTGGCCATTCCCGGGCCGCGGCTGGCCGGCTGCGCGCCGACCGGCGCTGCCCCCGCGTCGTTCAGGCTTTCGGCGATCCGGATCGCGCCGCGGAGCTGGCCGAGCAGCGCCTCGCCAGCCCACTGCCACCGGATTCCCGGCGCGAGCCGCAGGCTCGCGATGTGCTGCCGTGCATCCGATGTTCGCGCCTCCTGCTCGCCACGGCGCGGGCTGAGCGCGCCCGCGATGTCCCGCAGCGCCACGGCGGCGGCCGACAGCAATTCTCCCGGGCCCGGATCCGTCGCTCCAGGGGCATCCGTGCTCGCGGCGGCAGACTCGCCGGTGACAAGGCCGGTGGCGAGACCCGTGGCGGCAGGGCCGGAGAGAGGGCCGGTGGCGGCAGGGCTGGAGAGAGGGCCGGCGGCGGGGCCGGTGGCGGCAGGGCCGGAGAGAGGGCCGGTGGCAGCCAGGCCGGCGGCGGGGGTCGTCCCGGTAGGGGCCGTGCTCGCCTGGGCCGTGCCGGCCAGGGCTGTTGCGGCCGGGCCGGCCAGGGACCCGAGGGCGGCCAGGGTCGCCCGGATGCGGTCCGCCACCGCGAGCAGGTTCAGCAGGTGAAGCCTGGCGTCAGTGCGCAGCAGCGGATTCGGATCCCGGAGCACGGCTGTCCCCGGCAGCGCGACGGGAGGGGGCGGCCCTTGCGCGCCCGCGGCGAGCCCAGCCGCGTACCCGCTGAGGGCCAGGTAGGAGTCGGCGACGGCGGCGCGCTCCGCGCTGCCCCGGCTCAGCGCCCAGGTAGAGGCAACCAGGGCGCCCTGCCATAGGCCGCCCGCCAGGACCAGGCCCGCGCGTACCGCCGCTGCTCCGGGTCCGAGCGGCAGCGCGCTGCCGATGAGCAGCGCGACCGGCCATTGCAGGGCGACGACCGTGGCGGTAGGCCCGAGCGCGGCGAAGAGCCCGACGAGATAGGCCCACAGCATGACCTCGGGCACCAGCAGCCAGGGCACGCTGTCGGCGGTCGCCGCGCCGGCAAAGGTCGATATGGCCATGCCGAGAGCGGCCGCGGTCACCGCGTTGACCCGCGTCCTTGATACGCCGCGGAACGACACGAAGCCGGCCGGCAGCGCGCCGAGGGCCGCGTACGTGCCATCGGCTGCATGCCCGGCGGCGACGCCGATGGCGAGTGGCGCGATGACCCCCAGCGCGGCGCGGACTGCCCGGCCGGGTGCTGCGTCGTGCCAGTTGAACTGGCCGAAGTCAAGCCATCCGCCGTGGCGGATCCCGCCCGCAGCGTAGGACCTGCTGGCCTGCAGCTCGGTCAGGAAACGCCGTGCTCCGCGCGGGGCTGGGGGCCCGGCGGCTGGGGGCCCGCCGGTCGGCGGCTCGGCGGCGGGCGGGCTCACCGGCTCCCGCCGCGGCCAGGCTCGGCGCGGCGGATCACCCGGCCAGCACCGGCCGGTAGACCGGATCCCACATCAGCGCCCGTACGGCCGTCCGCACGTCCCCGTCGATGCGGGCAGTGGCCACGCCGTCCGCGCAGGCGGCGTGGACGACCGCGGTCGCCACCGCCAGCGACGTCTCCCGCAGTTCTTCCACCTGAGGCAGCAGCGGCGCGCCGCGCGCCGAGGTGTCCACGAGCTCGGACACCGCGCGAGCGGCCGCGGCGAGCATGTGGCCGGTCACCCGGGTGGCCCTGGCGGCAATCACGCCGATTCCCAGGCCGGGAAAGATCAGCGCGTTGTTCGCCTGGCCGATCACATAGGTGATCTTGTCGTAGGTGACGGGATCGAACGGGCTGCCCGCCGCGACGAACGCGCGGCCCTCGGTCCACCGGATGATGTCGGCGGGCGCTGCCTCGCACAGCTCGGTCGGGTTGGACATCGGCAGGATCATGGGCCGCTCGACGTGCGCTGCCATCTCCCTGACGATCTCCTCGGTGAAGGCGCCTGGCCTGGTGGAGGTGCCGATCAGGATCGTCGGGTGCACCCGGCGGACGGCTTCCGAAAGGCCGATGCCGCCGAGCTCCGCGTCCCGCTGCCAGCCGGCCACCTCAGCGGGGTGCCGCGCGTAGCGCCGCTGCGCATCGCTCAGGTCCGGCATGTCGCTGGTGATCAGGCCGGCCCGGTCGAGCGGCCAGAATCGCGCGCTGGCCTGATCAGCGGTCATGCCCTCGCCGATCATCGCCGCGAGCAGCTGGTCGGCGATGCCGGTGCCCGCGGTCCCGGCACCGAAGATCATCACCCGCTGGCCGGAAAGGCTGGTGCCCGTCGCCCGCACGGCTGCGAGCACGGCGGCGAGGTTGACCGCCCCGGTGCCCTGAATGTCATCGTTGAAGGTGAGCCGCCGGTCACGGTAGCGATCCAGCAGCCGCCGGGCATTGCCGACGCCGATGTCTTCCCAGTGCAGCAGCGCCCGCGGGAAGAGGCGGCCGACAGCCGCCACGAACGCGTCAACGAACGTGTCGTACTCCCCGGCCGCGACCCGGCGGTGCCGGTTGCCCACGTATAGCGGGTCATCGAGCAGGCTCTGCCGGTTGGTGCCCACGTCGAGCATGACCGGCAGGGCGCGGTTCGGGTCGATGCCACCCGCCGCGGTGTAAACGGCGAGCTTCCCGACGGCGATGTGAATGCCGCCCACGCCCCAGTCCCCGATGCCCAGGATCGCGCCGGCGTCGGTGGCGACGATGAGATCGACCTCGTCCGGGCCGAGCCCGGGGGCCAGCAGCGATGTCTCGATGACCTCGGGATGATCGACGGACAGGTAGACGCCGCGCGGGCGCCGGTACTCGTGGCTATATCGCTCGATTGCCTGGCCGACCGTCGGGGTGTAGACGATCGGGAGCATCTCGCGCAGGTGCCCGCTAAGCAGGTGGTAGAAGAGCACCTCGTTGCGGTCGTGCACCTCCGTGAGCAGCACGTTCCTGGCGAGATCCGTCGGCTGGCGGTCGTACTGGGCAAGGATCCGTGATGTCTGCTCGTGCAGGGTCACCTGGGCGGGCGGGATGAGGCCGGTAATCCCCAGCTCGCGGCGCTCGGAGTCACTGAAAGCGGTGCCCTTGTTGATCCGCGGGTCGGCCAGCACCTGGCGCCCTCGCAGGGTGGTCCGCCAGGCGCCGGACTCATCCCGCCACACCGTCTTCATGGAGGCTCCCTTGGCTCGTGGGTGGCGCTCCCATGATTCTGCATGTGGGGTGATTCCGCAGGCCCAGCCGGCGCGCCGCGCCGCGGGCGGGCCACCCGGGCCCGCCCGCGGCCCGCCCGCGCGGTCAGCAGCAGTCCCGGCTAACTCGCCGTCGACGAAGCGCTGCCGCTGCCGTGGCCGTGGCCGGACATGTTCCGGCAGGGCTGCCCCGATGCCTTCTTCGGCATCGCGCTGGACCCGGCAGCGGGCTTCTTCAGCAGCCCTGCCGTGGTAGCGCCGGATGAAGCGCTGGCTCGCGTGGCCTGCTGCACCGTCGCCGCGCGGTGCGCGACCGCAGGTGATGCGCTCGTGGACGCGCTGGCCATGGTAAGGCCCAGGCCCAGGCTGGCGCCCAGGGTGCCGGCCGCGATCGCGATACCTGCCAGCGGTCGGGAAATCCTCATGTGGTCTCCTGTTCGTCGTGCTCCTGAGGTCCGGAACCTGGCCGGCTCCGGGGCGGGGCTCCAGGCGACCCGCCAGATCCAGTAGCGCAGCCAGATCTCTGCCGGCGCTCGCGGCCAGCTATGAAGACGCGCTGAACCTCCCCGCGGACTGGCCTGCCTTGCGGGCTGCCGCCAATGACGTCGCTGGGACTCTGCTGCAGTTACAGCGACAGCGGAGTCCCAACGACGCTGTTGAGGTGGCCCTGGCACAGTGCTCCGGTGCACGACGACCCGGTGCACGACGACCCGGTGCACGACGACCCGGTGCACGACGACCCGGGGCACGCGGATTCGGTGCACGATGATCTGGTGACCGTGAAGCACGCGACCGCGAGCGTCTTCGTCTTCTGCGAGTTCCCGCCGGGCTGGCGGCTCGGGCTGATCCTGCACCCGATCTTCGGCCGGCTAATGATCCCGGGCGGTCATGTCGAGCCATCGGAGTCGCAGCAGCAGGCGGCCCTGCGCGAGGTGGGCGAGGAAACCGGGCTCTCGGTCCGGCTGATCGAGGCGCCCGGCGCGGCATGGCCCGGGGGCCTCGGCCGGATCCGGGTCGCCCAGCCGTGGTGGATCGTCGAGCAGCCGGTTCCTTCTGACCATCACCTGGCGTCCGCGCACGTTCACCTTGATCATCTCTATGTCGCCGTGGCGGAGAGCTCTGCGCCGGTGACCGAGCCTGCTCATCCGTTCGGCTGGTATGCAGCGGCTGAGCTGGCCGGCCTGCACATGTTTGACGACACCCGGCGGCTCGCAGCGGTCCTCTTCGCGCAGATCCCCCGCCTGGCGAGGCAGGCGGGCGGCTAGCCGGGCGGATCGGCGGCGCGGCCCTGGCCCCAGACCGCCCGGACGGCGCCGATGGTGTCCGCCTCGGCCGCATCCTTGTCCGGCCGGTACCGCACCACCCGGGCGAAGCGGAGCGCGACGCCGCCCGGGTAGCGGGAGCTGGCCTGGACGCCGTCGAAGGCGATCTCGACCACCAGCTCAGGGCGGACCCGCAGCACGCCGCGCTGGATGGCGCCCGCGGTCCCCGGCATCCGGGGGGGATCGGCGAGATCCAGCAGCCTGGCGGTCTGCCAGGCCAGCAGCTCGTCGGTCAGGCCCTTGAAGGTCTTGCCCAGCATGACCAGGCCTCCAGTGCCCGGGTCGCGGGCGCCAAGGTGCAGGTTCGACAGCCAGCCCTCCCGGCGTCCGTGACCCCACTCGGCGGCGAGTACCACCAGGTCGAGGGTGTGCCTCGGCTTTACCTTGATCCACTCGCTGCCGCGCCGGCCGGCCGCGTACCGGCCGTCCGGTGACTTGACCACCACTCCCTCATGGCCGCGCGCCACCGCGTCGCTGAAGAACGCCGCGGCGGCGGCCGGGTCGGCCGTGACGATCCGCGGGATGACCAGCCCGGCCGGCGCGATCCGGGCAAGCCGCGCATGCCGCTCGCTGCCGGGCCGGTCGGTAAGGTCCGTGCCGTCGAGGTAGAGGAGATCGAAGAAGAACGGGGTCAGCGGCAGTTCCTTCCGCTGCCGCCCGCCGCCATCATGGCTCGCCGCCCGGCCTGACGTCACCTGGAAGGGCCGGGGACGCCCGTCCGGGAACAGCGCCACCGCCTCCCCGTCGAGCACGGCCGTCGCCGCGCCGAGGCTGAGCACGGCGTCGGCGATCTCGGGCACCCGCGCGGTGATGTCGTCGAGCGTCCTGGTGAAGACCGTCACCTCACCGGCGTTCTTGTGGGCCTGGATCCGGATTCCGTCGATCTTCCACTCCACGGCCGCGGGCGATATCCGGGCCAGCGCGGCGTCAATATCGGGCGCGGAGGCCGCGAGCATGGGCCGGACTGGCCGGCCCACCCGCAGCGTGAAGGACTGCAGGGCTGCCGTAGCGCGGCCGGGATCCGGGCCGCCGGTGTTCGGATCGCCGGTGTTCGGGCCGCCGGTGTTCGGGCCGCCGGTGTTCGGGCCGCCGGTGTTCGGGCCGCCGGTGTTCGGGCCGCCGGGCTCCGGAACCCCGGGCTCCGGATCCCCGGGGCCGCCCAGCGCGGCCTGAGCCACCTCGGGCAGCGACCCGCCGAGCTGATGGGCGCGCCGGACCAGGTCGGCAGGCACGCCGGCCGTCCGCGCGATCGCCTCGGTCATGACTCCCTCCAGGGCGCCCTGCCTGAGGTCTCCCGCCAGCAGCCGGATCAGGAACGAGCGCTCGCTGCCGGTAGCGCGGCTGAGCAGGGCGCTGAGCAGCCGGCGCCGCTCGGCCTGCGCGCCCTGCCCGGTGACCGCCCCGATCGCCTCGAAGGCCGCGTCGGCGTCGGCCAGCGTCAGGGATGGCCCGGGCGGCGTGTTCGCCTGCTCCGCTGAGCCGGCCTCCGGCGGGCCGGGTGGCTGCAGGCCAGCCTCCGGGATCGGCGGCGGGCCGGGTAGCGGCGGGCCGGGTGGCTGCAGGCCAGCCTCCGGGACTGG